>JBJKSF010000047.1:0-9913 GCA_046704285.1 Longimicrobiales bacterium
GTCATGACCTCGTCGGCCACGACGAGCGCGCCGGCGCCCCGGGCCGCGTCCGACAGCGCCGCCATGAACCCGGCCGGCGGCACGCGGGCGCCCGCGCGGCCCTGCACGGGCTCCACCAGCACGGTGCCGATCCGGTCCCCGTTGGGCGCTCCCCGTTCCAGCAGCTCCCCGACCCGCGCCAGGCACTCCGCCTCCGCGCCGTCCCCGCGGCGCAGCACGTCGGGGAACGGTGCGAACGCGACACCTCCGTACAGACGCTCCTCGAAGGGCCCGCGGAAGTGGGCTCGCTCCGTGGCCGCCAGAGCGCCCAGCGTGAGGCCGTGGTAGGCTCCCTCGAACGCGAGGACACCCGGGCGGCCGGTCGCGAGCCAGGCCGTCTTCAGCGCGATCTCGACGGCCTCGGCGCCCGTGGAAGCGAGCACGCAGCGCGCGTCCGGCCACGGGGCGAGCACCCTCAGCCGCTCCATGAGGAGCAGCTTGAGCGCGGAAGGATGCACGTCACCCATCCCGTGGAGGAGCCGCCCCGCCTGCTCGCGCACCGCCGCGACCACCGCGGGATGCGCGTGCCCGAGCAATGCCACCCCGAAGGCGGCCGTGAGATCGACGTAGACGTTGCCGTCCGCGTCGCGCACGTTGGCACCCGCCGCCTCGTCCCAGAAGACGGGCCAGGCCCCGGAGACGTACGTGACGTTGCGCGACTCCACGACACGCAGCCTGTCCGCAAAAGCGCGGGAAGCCGGACCGGGTGGCTGGATCCGGATCCGTGGCAGGAGCGTCCCGAGGAGCTCTGGGCCGGCCATCGAGAGGCGCTCGGCTACCCGGCGGCCTCGCCCAGCAGATCGTCGCCGAACATCCCCATGGCGTGGTAGCCCTTGTCCACGTGGAGCGTCTCGCCCGTGATCCCTGCCGCCAGCGGCGAGCACAGGAAGGCGGCCGTGCGCCCCACGTCGTCCGCGCTGTTCGCCTCGGCGAGCGGGCTGTGGGCACGGTAGTAGTCCACCATGAGCCCGATCGTGCCGATCGCCTTCGCCGCCCTGCTGGCCAGCGGCCCGGCGCTGATCGTGTTCACGCGGATCCCCCAGCGCCGTCCGGCCTCGTAGGCGAGCGTACGGGTGTCGCCTTCGAGCGCCGACTTGGCCGAGCTCATGCCGCCGCCGTAGCCGGGCACGGCGCGCTCGCCCGCGAGGTAGGTGAGCGAGACCGCCGCCGCCCCCTCCCTCATCAGGGGCCCGAAGCGCTGGACGAGGCTCACCATCGAGTACGCGCTCGCGCTCACCGCGGCGAGGTAGCCCTTCCGGCTCGTGTCGAGCAGGGGGTTCTGGACCTCCGGCCCGTTGGCCAGCGAATGCACGAGCACGTCCAGACACGGTGCGCCGAAGTCGCTCCGTAGCCGGTCGGCGACCTCCTGGATCGTGTAGCCGGTCAGCTCGACGTAGCGCCTGTCCTCCCTCACCTCGGGCGGAACGTCCTCCGGCGTGTCGAAGACCGCGTCCAGCGGGTAGATCCTCTCGAACGCGATCTCACCGCCTCCCGGCAGCGACCGGTCGAGCTTTCCGCGCTCCAGGCTCTTCGTGAAGATCTTCAGCGTCGGGGGCCACGTGCCCACGCACACCGACGCTCCCGCCTGGGCGAGCGCGCGCACGATGGCCCATCCGTAGCCATGGTCGTCGGCGACGCCGGCCACGAAGGCGCGCTTTCCGGTGAGGTCGATGCCGAGCATGGCGGGAAGCTCCTTGCGGTGCTGGGTCTCGTGCCCGTACGAGCGGGTGGCGGGCCCGAAACCTATCGCCGGAGCACCCGGTGCGCGACGTGCCCGAGCCCGGCCCCTGCGGTCGTCACGGCGGCCCGGCGACGCGCCGGCTCCGAGGCTCCGTGACGCTCCGGAAACGCTGTTAGCTTTCGGGTACCCCTCCCGCCGTGCGTCCAGGCAGGTCCAGCCAGGAGCGACTCCCGTGTGGGACAAGGAAGCGCACAAACGCATCGGCGACCACGTGGTGCATCCCGAGACCCTCATGATGGGCTACGGGTACCGGCCCGAGTGGTCCGAGGGGGCGGTCAAGCCTCCCATCTTCCAGACCTCGACGTTCTCCTTCTCCTCGGCCGAGGAGGGCAAGGCATTCTTCGAGGTGGCCTATGGGCTGCGCGAGAAGGGGCCCGCCGAGAACATCGGCCTCATCTACTCCCGCCTCAACAACCCCGGCGTCGAGATCCTGGAGGACCGCCTGACGATCTGGGACGGTGCCGAAGAGGCCGCCGTGTTCGAGAGCGGCATGGCCGCCATCGCCACGACGCTCATGACGTTCCTGAAGCCGGACGACGTGCTCGCGTTCGCCGAGCCGGTGTACGGCGGGACCGAGTACCTGCTGCAGCGCGTGCTCCCGGAGTTCGGCATCGAGCCGCGGGGCTTTCCCGCCACGGAGGGGGTGGCGGGCCTCGAGCGCGTGCTGGCCGAAGGAGACGCGCGCCGACGCGTGCGCATGATCTTCCTGGAGACCCCGGCCAACCCGACGAACGAGCTCGTGGACATCGAGGCGTGCGCGCGCATCGCCCGCGAGAGCGGGAGCGAAGACCGCGACGTGCTGCTCGTCGTCGACAACACGTTCCTGGGTCCGCTCTTCCAGCACCCGATCAAGCACGGTGCCGATCTGGTGATCTACTCCCTCACCAAGTACGTGGGCGGCCACTCCGACCTGATCGCGGGAGCGTGTCTCGGCTCGTCCGACCTCGTCCGCCGGGTGAAGATCACGCGCACCGTCTTCGGCAGCACGGCGGGGCCGTGGACGTGCTGGCTGCTCCTGCGCAGCCTGGAGACGCTCAAGCTGCGCATGACCAGCGAGATGAAGAACGCCCGCTACCTGGCCGACTTCCTCGCGGACCATCCCAAGGTCGAGCGTGTGCACTACCTCGGCCATCTCGAGGAGGGGGACCCTGGCTACGAGACGTACGCGAAGCAGTGCCTCGGTCCGGGGGGCATGATCTCCTTCGAGATCCGAGGAGGGGAGGCCGAGGCGTTCCGCTTCCTCAACGCGCTCGAGCTCATCAAGCTGGCGGTGAGCCTGGGAGGCACCGAGTCCCTCGCGGAGCACCCGGCCACGATGACGCACGCCGACGTCGAGCCCGAAGCCCAGCGGCGCATGGGCATCACGCCGTCCCTCGTGCGCATCAGCGTGGGCGTCGAGCACCCGGAGGATCTCATCGCCGACGTCGCGCAGGCGCTGGAGAGCGTCTAGGCCCTCGTCTACACCAGCCAGAGTCCGAGCACCACGTAGCAGCCGAGCAGCACCGCACCCTCCCAGCGCTTGATCCGCCAATCCGTGCGCAGCAGCGGTAGCGCCACGATCGAGATGGCCAGCACGGCGAGCAGCTCGTGGCGCATCACGTCGGCGTCGATGACCATCGGGCGGACGAGCGACGCGATGCCGAGGATCCCGGCGACGTTGAAGATGTTGGACCCGACGACGTTGCCGACCGCTATGTCCGACTCGCCCCGCAGCGCCGCCACGACCGATGTCGCGAGCTCCGGGAGCGACGTGCCCACGGCCACGACCGTGACGCCGATGATCGCCTGCGAGATACCGAGCGTCGCCGCCACGTCGACGGCACCGTGTACGATGGCCCACCCTCCCGCCACGAGCGCGAGGGAGCCGGCCACGACGAGCCTCACGTCGTGCGGCCGAGCATCCCGGCGCGCCCGCGCGGAGCTCCTCACGAAGGCCTCGTACTCGTCCAGGATCGTGGGCGGCTCCGTCCCGACCGAACGGAACAGGAAGGCGAGGTACACCGCCAGGATGAGCAGGAGCACCATCCCGTCGAGGCGCCCGAGCACCCCGTCCATGCCCAGCGGGTAGAGCGCGGCCGTCACGAAGATCATGATCGGGACCTCGCGCCACACGACCCTGGCCGCGACGTCGAGGGGACGCACGAGCGCGGTGATCCCGAGGATGAGGCCGACGTTGGCCAGGTTGGATCCCATCACGTTGCCGAGCGCGAGGTCGCCGTGGCCTCCCGCTGCGGCCAGGGTGCCCACGACGAGCTCCGGTGCCGAGGTCCCGAACGAGACGATCGTGAGCCCCACGACGATGGGGCGCACACCGAGGCCGGCGGCCAGGCGCGCCGCGCCCCGCACGAGCCAGTCCGCGCCGAAGTAGAGGACCCCGATGCCGGCCACGAGCAGGAGCACGTCGACGATCATGCCCTGCACGCCGGCGCCTCCCGGCAGCCCTGCACACCCGCTCGTCCGGGCCCGGGGCGCTCCGGCGTGTGCCTCATCGGGCCCGCCGCTCCAGCCAGCCTCGCAGCTCCGCCGCGGACCGCGTGTTGAGCACGTCGCCGCGCTCCAGCCAGCCCCGCCGGGCCTGGTCGACGCCATAACGCATGTGCTCGAGCCCGTCGGGAGCGTGCGCGTCGGTGCTGATGACCACGTCCACGCCCAGCTCCCTGGCCCGGCGCACGAGCGTGTCGTTCAGGTCCAGGCGATTGGGGTTGGCGTTCAGCTCCACGGCCACGCCCAGCTCGGCGGCCGCCTGCAGCACGGCCTCCACGTCGAGCGCGAAGGGCTCCCTCCGGTTGATGAGGCGCCCCGTAGGATGGGCCAGGACGTCGACCTCGGGATGGCGGATCGCCCGCAGCACGCGCTCGGTCATCGTCGCGCCGTCCTGATCCATGAACGAGTGCACCGACACGACGACCAGGTCCAGCTCCGCCAGGATCTCGTCCGGCAGGTCGAGGCGGCCGTCCTTGAGGATGTCGACCTCCGCGCTGCGCAGGATCGTGAATCCCTCGACCTTCTCCCTCACCTCCTCGATCTCGGCCCATTGCCGCCGGGCCCGCTCGGGCGTGAGCCCCCCGACCATCGCCATGGCCTGGCTGTGGTCGGTGATCGCCATGTACTCGTAGCCGCGTGCCTTGCACGCCCGAGCCATCTCCTCCACCGAGGCGCGCCCGTCGCTCCAGGTGGAGTGCATCTGCAGGTCTCCCCTCATGTCCTCGAGCGTCACGAGGTCCGGCAGCCTCCCCTCCAGCGCGGCCTCGATCTCGCCGCGGTTCTCTCGCAGGGCCGGGTCGATCCACGCCATGCCCAGGGCCTCGTAGACGCCCTCCTCGGTCTCGCCGGCGACGCGCTCCCCCTCCTCCTTGCCGAGCGAGTCGGGGTCGACGCCCTCCGGCATCCGGAACACACCCCATTCGTTGACGCGCAGACGATGCCGTACGGCGCGCGTGCGCATCGCCACGTTGTGCTCCTTCGAGCCGGTGAAGTACTGCAGCGCCGCCCCGAACGAGCGCCTCGGGATCACGCGCAGGTCGATGGACAGGCCTGAGCGCAGCACGATGTTGCCTTTCGTGCTTCCCGCCGCCTCGACGCGCTCGGCGTCCGGGTACGACACGAAGTGCTCCACGACGGGCGTGCCGTCGCCGTCGCTCAGCGCGAGCAGATCGACGTCGCCGATCGTCTCCCTCCTGCGCCGCAAGCTTCCCGCCACCTCCACCCGCTCCACCCCCGGCGCCCCGCGCACGTGCTCCACCACGCCCGCGACGAGCACCTCCGCGTCCTCGATCGAGAACCGACCGACGTGCTTGCGGTGCTCCTCGATCGCCCGGGCGATCTTCTCGGCGCTCCTCTTGCCGAACCCCTCGAGCTCCTCCACGCGGCCGGCGTCGAGCGCCGCCGCCAGGTCGTCGACCGTGCGCACGCCGAGCCGGTCGAACAGTTTCCTCGCTTTCTTGGGTCCGACCCCGTCCAGGTGGGTGAGCTCCACGAGAGAGCGCGGCAGCTCGCGGGTGACGCGCTCCAGTGGAGCGAGCGTCCCCTCCGTCACCAGCTCGGCGATGTGGCCCGCCAGCTCCTTGCCGATGCCGGGGAGCTCGGTCAGGTCCTCCCCGGCCCGCACCATCGCCTCGAGCGAGCGCCCATGCCCCTCGATCGTGCTCACCGCGTTCCGGTACGCGCGGATGCGGAACGGGTTGGCTCCCTGGATCTCGAGCAGGTCGGCGAGGTCCCCCAGGGTCCGGGCGATGTCGAGGTTCTCCATCAGGACTCCGCCGCGATCGAGCCGCCGAGCTCCCCGAGCCTGGAGAGGAACTCCTCCCAGCCGAGCACCGGCACGCCCAGCTCACGAGCCTTCGCGAGCTTCGAGCCCGCGTCCTCCCCGGCGACGACGAAGGTGGTCTTCCGGCTCACCGAGCCCGCCGTACGCCCCCCGACGGCCTTCCACGCCTCCTCGGCCGCGGAGCGGCTCACGGGGAGGGCACCCGTGAAGACGGCGGTGCCGGCCGCCGCTCCCTCCGGAGCGTCGCGCTCGGGCTCGCGCTCCACGGGCTCCACGCCGCGCTTCAGGAGCTCGTCCACGGCCGCCGCGTTGCGCGCGTCGGCGAAGAACGCGGTGATCGCCTCGCTCATGCGCGGCCCCACGCCCCGTACCGTCTCCAGCTCCTCGCGCGTGGCGCGGCGCAGGTCTCCGAAGCGCCCGAACCACCGGGAGAGGTCCGCGGCCACCGCCACCCCCACCTCGGGAATGCCGAGCGCCACGAGGAAGCGCCGGAGCTCGGGACGCTTGCGCGCGCGGATCGCCTCGACCAGGGCCGTGGCCGACTTCTCGGCGAAGCCTTCGAGCTCGACGAGCTGCTCCGGCCCGAGGTCGAACAGGTCCGCGAGACCGTGCACGAGGCCGCGATCGACCAGGAGATTGGCGGTCTCCTCTCCCAGGCCCTCGATGTCCAGGGCCTCGCGCGCCCCGAAATGCTGGATGCGGCCCTTGAGCTGGGCGGGGCAGCCGAAGCGGTTGGGACACACCGTGCGCGGCCCGTCCTCCTGGACGCGCGCCCCGCAGGCCGGGCACTCGGTCGGCATCTCGAAGGGCGGCGAGCGGTCCACGTCGCGCGCGACGACCTCCACGACCTGCGGGATCACGTCCCCCGCCCGCTGCACGCGCACGGCGTCGCCCACCCGGATGTCCTTGCGGACCAGCTCCTCGCGGTTGTGCAGCGACGCCCGCGAGATGGTCACCCCCCCCACCACCACGGGACGCAGCAGCGCCACCGGCGTGAGCACGCCGGTCCTCCCCACCTGGACGGCGATGCGCTCGATCCGCGTGATCTCCTTGCGCGGCTCGAACTTGTAGGCGATCGCCCAGCGGGGATGGTGGGAGGTCATGCCCATGCGCTCCCGGGCCGCCAGATCGTCGAGCTTCACCACGACGCCGTCGATCTCGTAGTCCAGCTCGTCGCGCGCGTCCCGGTAGGCGGTGTGGTAGGCGAGGATCTCCTCCACGCCGGACGCTCGCGCCACGCGCTCGGGTACCTTGAAGCCCCATGCACGCAGGGCATCCAGGCCCTCGCTGTCGGTGGCGAAGGCCACACCCTCCACGGCGAGCACGTCGTAGACGAGCAGGTCCAGCCTGCGGGAGGCCGTGATGCGCGGGTCGAGCTGGCGCACGGAGCCCGAGGCGGAGTTGCGCGGCGACGCGTACGGCTCCTGCCCGCTCTCGGTCAGGCGGGCGTTGAACTCCTCGAAGTCCGGGATGTGCATCATGACCTCCCCCCGCACGGCGAGGCGCGGCGGCGCGGGCCGCTCGTCCGTGTGCAGCGCGAGCGGCACGGTCGGGATCGTGCGCACGTTCGCCGTCACCACCTCGCCTTCGCGCCCGTTGCCCCGGGTGACGGCCCGCACGAGGGCGCCCTGCTCGTACACCAGCTCGATCGAGGCGCCGTCCAGCTTGGGCTCGAGCACGTAGACGGGGTGGGCCTCCTCGCCGAGCGCCTTCCGCACCCGCTCGTCGAAGCGGCGCACCTCGGCCGCGTCCTGCGTCGAGTCCAGGGAGAGCATGGGCGCGGTGTGGGCCGCGCTCTCGAAGCGCTCCAGGGGCTCCGCGCCGACGCGCTGCGTGGGCGAGTCCGGCGTCACCAGCTCCGGGTGCGCCTCCTCCAGCGACTGCAGAGCGCGGTACATGCGGTCGTACGCCTCGTCGGAGATCTCGGGGCGAGACGCCACGTAATAGAGGTGCGCGTGGCGGCGGATCTCGGCGCGCAGCGCCTCGGCGGCGCGGCGGGCCGCCTCGGGCCCCAACGTGGCCGGATCGGACAGCAGGTCGGGATCGAGGTTCGCCAAAGCGGGACGCGGGGTGACGGACGCGGTGGAGGCCGTGAAGGCTGAATAATAACGCGTTACCTTCGAAGAGCCCTCCGCGACATGCCGGCTCGCCGTCGCGGGCACCGCCCGCCCAGGTCCCGGCCTCTACATCCCACCCCCGGACCCATGGACTCCTGGCCCCTGTGGATGAACGCGGCGGCGCTCACGGCCATGTTCGTGCTCATTGCCGTCGGCGCGAAGACGGTGGTGGACTCCGCGACGTCCCTCGCCGAGCATCTCGGCGTCTCCGAGCTGGTGATCGGCCTCACGGTCGTCGCCATGGGCACCTCCCTGCCGGAGCTCGGGGTGACCGTCATGGCCGCCCTGCAGGGACGCAGCGCGATCTCGATCGGCAACGTCGTGGGCTCCAACATCTTCAACCTGGGGTTCATCCTGGGAGGAGCTGCGCTCGTACGGGCGATCCCGACCGACACGGACCTCGTCTGGCGTGACGGGCTGGTCCTCGTGGCCTCGACGCTCCTGCTCCTGGTCCTCATCGGACGGGACCTCACGCTCAGCCACCTGGACGGCGCGATCCTCCTGGCCGCGCTCGCCGGCTACATGACCTGGCTGTGGAAGTCGCGTCGCGCGCACGACGCGCAGGGTGCGCGGCCGAGGGACCGCCGCTCCGCGAAGGGCGTCCCGTGGCGGGACGCGGCGGTGCTCCTGGTCGGCCTCGGGGTGATCGTGCTGAGCTCCGAGCTGCTCATCCGCGCCGCCACGGCGATCGCTCGGGGGTTCGGCATGAGCGAGTGGGTGATCGCGGTCACGATCGTCGCGGGCGGAACGTCCGTGCCGGAGCTGGCGACCACGCTCGCGGGCGTGGCGCGGGGGCGCATGGCCCTCTCCGCCGGCAACGTGATCGGGAGCGACATCCTCAACCAGCTCGGCGTCCTGGGGGTGGCGGGCGTGCTGCGCACCATGCACCTGCAGGCGGCCGCGCAGACCTCCTTGGCTGCGCTCGCCGGAATGGCGATCATCGTCGTGCTCATGATGCGCACCGGTTGGAGGCTCTCGCGGACAGAGGGCTTCCTGTTGCTGCTGCTGGGGATGCTGCGCTGGGGGCTGGACTTCGCGACGCGCCTGTGAAGAGGGTGCGCTGCCGATGGGCCTGAAGGAAACGACCGCGCCGCCCGTAGGTCGTGCACGCGGAAGGAGACCGATTGCAGCCTCAGGTTGAGCGGGAGCTGGTCCGGAAGTGCAAGTCGGGAGGATCCCGGTTCTACGAGCCCCTGGTTCGGGCCTACGAGCCGGCGGCGCTGCGCGTCGCGACGGCGATGCTGGGCAACCTGGAGGACGCCCGCGACGCCCTCCAGGAAGCATTCGTGAAGGCGTACGACTCGCTCCACCGCTTCGATCTGCAGCGGCCGTTCGGGCCCTGGTTCTTCCAGATCCTGAGGAACCAGTGCCGCGACATGCTGCGCAGCCGGCAGGCGAGGTTCCGGATGGAGACACTGGACGAGAGGCTGGAGTTGAAGCCGGCGGACGCCGAGGGCGGGCCGGAGCGCGCGCATCAGCGGTCCGCCGCGCGCGAGCTCTTGTGGCGCGCCCTGGAGCGCGTCGGGGAGGACCATCGCGAGATCCTCGTGCTCAAGGAGCTGCAAGGACTCCGCTACGAGGACATCGCCCAGATCCTGGATATTCCGGAAGGCACGGTGGCCAGCCGTCTCTTCCATGCGCGTAGAGCCCTCAAGGAAGCGCTCGAGTCGATGGGCGCGGAGTATCCGTAGGAGCGCGGCCGCACGATGCCCGAACGAGTCACCCACGAAGAGTTGATGCGGTTCGTCG
>JBJKSF010000048.1:0-11262 GCA_046704285.1 Longimicrobiales bacterium
AAGCGGCGCACCTCGGCCTCGAAGACGGCAGCCGGGAAGACCTCGCCGGCGAAGCCGATGCGCCGTGCCCGGCGCGCGTCGATTCCGCGGCCGGTGAGCAGCAGGTCGAGCGCCGCGCGCAGCCCCACGAGCCTCGGGAGGCGGGTGGTGCCGCCCCAGGCGGGCAGGATCCCCAGCGTGACCTCGGGCAGAACGACCTGCGTGCGCGGGTCGTCGGAGAGCACGCGGTGGCGGCAGGCGAGCGCCAGCTCCGTACCCCCTCCGAGGCACGCGCCGTCCACGGCGGCCACGGTCGGCACGGGCAGGCCCTCCAGGTCCCGGTAGACGGCCTGCCCGAGCCGGATCGCGGCCTCCGCTTCCTCCGGGTCCTCGATCGCCTCCAGCGCGTCGAGGTCCGCGCCGGCGATGAAGGACCCTCGCTTGGCGCTGCGCACCACCACGACGCTCAGCCGGCCCTCGCGGGCCGCCTGTGCGCAGCTCGCCACCGTCTCGGCGAGGGTCCGCATGACCCGCTCGGTGAGGACGTTGACGGGCCGATCCGGGTCGTCGAAGACGATCCAGCCGATCCCCTCGGCGTCGATCCGCAACGACGGGCTCGAAGAAGGAGGACCGCTCGGCGTGTCCATCGCGTGGACCGGGCTCCTGCTGGGGTGGGCGCGACTTCCTGACAATACGCCGGCCCCGCCCAAAAGGAAGCCGCCCCGGCGCCGGAGGGCGCCGGGGCGGCCGAGAAGACCGGGAGAGGCCGCGACGGCCCCGACCCTGCCGTCTAGAGCGTCTCCCGCACCTTGGCGTTCTGGTTCGTGAGCGTCACGTGCAGCGGCTTGCC
This sequence comes from Longimicrobiales bacterium, assembly GCA_046704285.1. Classification (GTDB taxonomy): domain Bacteria; phylum Gemmatimonadota; class Gemmatimonadetes; order Longimicrobiales; family Gaopeijiaceae; genus SZUA-318. The sequence continues at coordinate 830 of JBJKSF010000048.1, forward strand.
GCGCTCCGCCTCCACGGGGACGTTCCAATAGAGCTCCGAGTACGGGAGCTGGTAGCGCGCCGTGATCCACCACTTGCCGGGTTTGACGGCGAAGTCCCCCGTTCCGCTCGCCGTGGTGGTGTCGACGGCGATCGACTTGCCGAGCGCCTTCGCCTTGGCGGCGAAGATCTGATCCACGTCCTTGAACGCCTCGTTCGACCAGTTCTCACGGAGGACCTTGATCGAGTCCGCCGACGCGCTGGACGCCTGCTGCAGCTTGGTGAACTGCGCGAAGTCCTGGTCCTTCTCCTTGTTCACCCGGCTGTACTGACCGTCGAGGGCGGTCCACTGCTTGAACAGGTCCACGTACTGCGACCCGCTGCGGCTGACCTGCTTCATGACCGTGTCCAGCTTCTGGAGCGTGTCGCGCAGGGTGGTCCACCGCTGCTCGGCCTCCCGCCAGCGCTGCTCCGCCGCCCGCACCGAGTCGCGCTGCGCGGTCACGTAGGCGGGGATGGGCGGCTCGGGCGTCTTGTAGGCTGCCGTGAGGGAGTCGAACACCGAGTCGCGGTCGAACGGGAGCATCCTGACCTCGACCTCCATGCCCGGGACGGTGACGGCTTTCCCGGTCTGGGGATCGGTGGTGGAGACCTGGACGGCGACAGTGACCTTGGCGGGCGAGCACGCAGCGACCGCCACGAGAAGACCCACGACCACGGGAAGGGACTTGTTCCTCATGTTCAGAGCTCCGTCCGATCGGTCCTGGATACGAGTGCGCCGAAGGTACGACGCGCTCATGGCTCCATCAACCTTCTTGAAGGGCAGGAAAGATAGCGCTCCGGGGCCGCCGCGCCACCATCCCGTCGTGGCTCGCGTGCGCCGCGGGCCCGCTAGCGCATCCCGGTCGGGAGGATGTAGTCCACCGGATTGACGGGCACTCCGTTCACGTGCACTTCGTAGTGCAGGTTGGGGGCGGTCGTCAGCCCGGTGCTCCCGACCTTCCCGATCACCTCGCCGCGCGACACCTCCTGGCCCACCTGCACCAGGATCCTGGAGGCATGGGCGTAGACCGTGCTGTAGCCGAAGCCATGGTCGACCTGGATCGTGAGACCGTAGCCGGAGTCCCAGCCGGCCTTGACCACACGCCCGGCCGCGGTGGCGTAGATCGGGGTGCCGGTGGGCGCGGCGAAGTCCACCCCCGTGTGGAGCATGGGCCGATCGTAGAGCGGGTGCGTCCGCTCCCCGAACCCGCTGCTGATCCATCCGACCGTCGGCTCGATGGAGGGTGTGGCCTCGAGGAGCGCGCGGTGCGACATGAGCGAGTCCGTCGCCTCGGTCAGACTCCGCGCCAGCAGACGGGCGCGCCGGTCGAGCGCCGCGAGGTCGTAGGAGACCGCGAAGGCCGTCTTCGAGGCGGCCGAGTCGACCGTCCAGAGCGGGTAGGAGTTGAAGGCGCCGAGGCCGGGGCCTCCGACGCCCGCCCGCATCACCTCGGGGTCGATCTCGCCCAGGCCGGCGATGGTGCGGTACTCCGCATCCCTGGAGGCGAGCCCGTCCAGGCGGCTCTCGAGTGATCCGACCCGCCGCTGGAACTGACCGAGCTGTGCGACCAGCGCCGCGTTGCGCTCGGCGAGGCGGCGCGCGTACGCGTGGTCGAGGCCGGTGAGCCCGAGGTCCAGCACGCATGCTGCGAGCAGAAGCGTCGCAAGCGCGCCGCCGACCACGAGCGCCCGCAGGCGCCGTGTGGAGAGGGTGACCTGCTTGACCGGGTTTCCTTCCCCGCGGATGAGCAGGAAGGTCCAGTGGTCTCCGGTCATGCGACACCCGGGTGGCCGTCAACGAGTGCCTCTCCGCCGGCTCCGGCGCCCGTGGCGTGAGAGGGATTCCGCCGCAAATCCGCAGGTATGGGGAGGCAAGGTAGGCCGGTCCCGACGGACAAGTCAACCGCGCTCCGGCAGGCGCGCCGCGGGCCCGGTTGCCGGTGCGTCGCGCCGACGAGTCTCGGGGGGAGCGGGTCGCGTCCTCTCAGGGCTCCCGGGGCACGAGCCGGGGGAAGAGGGGATCCCCCACGCGCACGCGCCGGCCCCCCAGGTCGACCTCGCGCGAGTCCGCCAGCGTCGGCACGCCTTCCAGCCCGATGCGGCTCGCCAGCTCGGCCATCCTGGCCGGCGCCACCGGCTGGAAGAGGGCGCACAGGGCCGCCAGAACGCGCACGAGCGTCGCGAGCGTCTCGTCCAGGTCGGCGGCGGTGGCCGGGTCCTTCGCCTGCGTCCACGGCTGCCGGTCCTCCACGTACCCGTTGGCGACGCGGGCCAGGTCCATCGCCTCGGCGAGTGCCTCGTGCACCCGATAGCGGGCCATGGCCTCGCGTGCCGCACGGAAGGTCCGGTCCACGGCCTCGTCGAGCCCGCCACCCGGGGCGTCGGGCACGATGCCGTCCCGGTACTTGACGACCATGGAGATCACCCGGCTGGCCAGGTTGCCCAGGACGTTCGCGAGCTCGTCGTAGCGCGCGAGGAAGCGCTCGGGCGTGTAGGATGCGTCCCCACCCGTCGGCATCTCGCGCAGCAGGTACCAGCGCACGGCGTCCGTGCCGAAGCGCTCCCGCAGCGCCAACGGATCCACCACGTTGCCCAGCGACTTCGACATCTTCGTCTCGCCCACCACCCACCACCCGTGCGCGAGGACCTGACGCTGCACGGGAAGCCCCACCCCCATGAGCAGCGTGGGCCAGTACACGGCGTGCGTGGTGATGATGTCCTTGCCCATGAGGTGGAGGTCGGCCGGCCACCAGGAGCCGCCCGTATCCTCGAATCCCCGCTCGCCCGCCGGTCGGTCGGGGTGGATGGCACCCGACGCGGTCAGGTAGTTGATGAGCGCGTCCACCCAGACGTAGGAGACGTGATCGGCGTCGAAGGGAAGGGTCACGCCCCAGCGCAGGCGGCTCTTGGGACGGGAGATCGAGAGGTCTTCGAGCGGCTTCTGGAGGAAGCCGAGCACCTCGTTGCGCCGGATCTCGGGGACGATCCAGTCCGGGTTGGCCTCGATGTGGCGCACGAGCGCATCCTGGTAGGTGCTCATCCGGAAGAAGTAGTTCTTCTCCTCGAGGTGCTGCACGGGCCGCCCGCAATCCGGGCAGGTCCGGTCCGGACCCAGGTCCTTCTCCGTCCAGTAGCGCTCGTCCGGAACGCAGTACCACCCGCTGTAGGTGCTCTCGTAGATCTGGCCGCGATCCCACAGGCGCTGCAGGAATGCCTCGACCACCGCGACGTGCTCCGGCTCGGTCGTGCGGATGAATCGGTCGTGGCTGATCTCCAGCTCCTTCCAGGCAGCCCGGAACCGCTCCGCCATCATGTCGCACAGCTCGATCGGCTCGATGCCGCGACGTGCGGCCTCCTCCTGGATCTTCTGACCGTGCTCGTCCGTCCCGGTCAGGAACAGCACGTCGGCGCCGTCCTGCCGCTCGAAGCGGGCGAGCGCGTCGGCGAGGATCGTGGTGTAGGCGTGCCCGATGTGGGGCTCGCCCGACGCGTAGTAGATCGGCGTCGTCAGATAGCGGCGGCGTGGCTCGCTCACGCGGAGGGGTCTCCCTTGCTCATACGATCGATGCAGTCGTGGGGGCGCTCAGTCGCTCCCGGCTTCGTCGCTCGGCTTGCCGAACGGGGACGACAGCTCCGCCTTCAGCTCGTCGAGCGCGACGGTCCGGCGCGCTCCCTCCGCGGTGCGCAGCGTGACGCTTTCCCGCCAGATGTCCACCGACACCACCTTCTCGTCGCCCAGCGCGGTGTGCAGGGTGCGCCCCTCCCTCGGGAAGCGGCGGCGCGCCTCGAGGTACGTCGTGTGCTCGTACATCAGGCAGCACATGAGGCGCCCGCAGCACCCCGAGATCTGCGCGGGGTTGAGGGAGAGCCTCTGATCCTTCGCGAGCTGCAGGCTGACCGGCTTCAGCTCCGGGAGCCACGTGGCGCTGCACAGCTCGCGGCCGCACCTGCCCACGCCTCCCAGGAGGGCCGCCTCGTCGCGCACCCCGATCTGCCTGAGCTCGATGCGCGTACGGAACGTGCGCGCGAGATCCCGCACCAGTTGGCGGAAGTCGATCCGCCGCTCCGCGGTGAAGTAGATGATGAGCTTGTTGCGGTCGAACTGCCACTCCGCCTCGGTGACCTTCATCTTGAGCCCGTGCCGCTGCACGAGTTTGCGCGTCTCGGAGCGCACGCGGTCCTCGTCCGTGCGCAGGGCGGCGACGCGTCCCACCTCGTCGTCGCGCGCCGGGCGGAGGACCCGACGCTCCGGGGCCGACGCGTGGCGCTTGGAGATGGAGCGCTTCCGCTCCGCGATCGAGCCCACGGCCGAGACCTTGCCGAGGTCCTCGCCCCGATCCGCCTCCACGATGACGGCCTGGCCGGGGCGCAGGTCCAGGCCCGTGCAGGAGAAGTAGTCCTTGCGCGTCCCCTTGAAGCGGACCTCCGCGAGCTCCGGCACCGGCGCTCAGCTTCCCGCGGCGGCGGAGCTCTGGCGCCACGCGCCGATCGTCTCGTACTTCGTCCAGCGCTCCTCGAGCAGCCGTTCGACCGGAATCTGCACGAGCTGCGTGACGATGCGGTCGAGCGCGTCGCCCAGACTCGCGGCCGTGGCGTCGAAGTCGGTGTGGGCGCCGCCCACGGGCTCGGGCACCACCTCGTCGCACACGTGGTGCTCCAGCAGATCCCCGGCGGTGAGCCGCAGCGCCGCCGCGGCCTTCTCGCGGTGATCCCGGGAGCGCCACAGGATGGCGGCGCATCCCTCCGGGGAGATGACCGAGTAGATCGCGTGCTCGAGCATGAGGATGCGGTCGGTGACCCCGAGGGCCAGCGCCCCGCCCGAGCCGCCCTCCCCGATCACGACGCTCACCAGCGGCGTGCGCAGCCTCGCCATCTCGCGCAGGTTCATGGCGATGGCCTCCGCCTGGCCGCGCTCCTCGGCGCCGATGCCCGGGTAGGCCCCCTGGGTGTCGATGAACGTGATCACGGGGCGCGCGAACTTCTCCGCCTGGCGCATCAGGCGCAGCGCCTTGCGGTACCCTTCCGGGTGGGGCGAGCCGAAGTTGCGCCGCAGGTTCTCCTTCATGTCGCGGCCCTTCTGGTGGCCGACGACCATGACGGAGCGGCCGCGCAGGCGCGCCCATCCCCCCACGATCGCCTCGTCGTCCCGGAACGCGCGGTCGCCGTGCAGCTCGATCCAGTCCGTGAAGATCCGCCCGACGTAGTCGAGGGTGTAGGGGCGTCCCGGGTGCCGCGCCACCTGCACCTGCTCGATGGGCCTCAGGTTCCGGTACGTCTGCTCCTTGAGCACCTCGAGCTTCTCCCGCAGGAGTCTCACCTCACTGGAGACATCGATGCCCTTGCGGTCCGCGAGCGCCAGGAGCCCGTCGATCTGCTCCTGGATCTCGACGATGTCCCGCTCGAATTCTAAGTGCGCAACGGTAGCCACCGCAGTCTCGCCGCTCGGTTGGAGGAGAAGACCGTAAGGTCGCCGGACCCCGCCGCGCCTGGCAAGCGACGCGACGCGCGGGGCGACGGTAGCCCCACCCGTCACCCCGGGCCGGCGCGGCGCTCACCGGCCGCCGCTCTCGTGCACCTGGTCGAGCACCCAGTCCCCCGGATCGAACACCACGCGGTCGGGTCGGGCGCCAGCGGCGATGCGGAAGACGCTCTCGGCGCCGTCCACCGTGACGCGTTTCACCGTCTCCTTCCGGCCGCCCCGCCGGAGCTCCAGGTCCACCGGCATCCGGAAGCGGGGCCAGGCGGGCCGCTGCGTCTGGCGCACCGTGACCTCGGCGGTGCCTGCACCGTCCTTGCCGGGAAGCCACCGCCACGAGACGTCGAAGATGGGGTAGCCCGGCTCGAACACCCACTCGTCGAAGAACCAGTCCAGGTTCTGCCCGGACGCCTCCTGCATCGCGTTCTGCAGGTCCCATGTGAGCGCGTTGCCGTTCCTGTGCGCCGCATAGTAGATGCGGACTCCCTTGAGGAACGTGCTGTCGCCGAGGACGCCGCGCAGCATGTGCAGGACCCACGCCCCCTTGTTGTAGTTGTCGGCGTTCAGCAGCGCGTAGAGGCTGTCCTCCTGCGGGTCGACGATGGCCTCACTCGTCACGGCGCTGTGGATGTAGCCCCGCCGATCCCGATCCAGGATCCTGTGGAACGCGGCCTCGCCGTCGACGTGCTCGAAGAACATGGCGCTGAAGTAGGTGGCGAACCCCTCGGCGAGCCACAGGTGGTGGAAGCTCGACTCCGTGACCCCGTCACCGAACCACTGGTGCGCGATCTCGTGCGCGACCGTGGGCTCGATGTTGATGCCGCGCGCCATCTCCCGCTGCGAGTAGAAGATGGCCGAGCTGTTCTCCATCCCGCCGAAGCGCGTGGCGGACTCCACGTTGGCCAGCTTCTCGTACGAGAAGGGGCCGAAGAGCTTGGTGTAGTAGTCCACGATCTGCGCGGCGCGGCGGAACGACACGCGCGCGTCGGCCGTGTCCTGTGGGAAGGCCCAGTACGTCACTTCGACGCACCCGTCCCGGCGCTTGCTCGCCGGCGCGTGGCCGCAGGCGGCCTCGCCCACGGTGTCCACCACCATGTTCGCGGCGCCGATCACCATCGTGTACGTGGGGATGGGCACGTCCTCCTTCCACACCCACATGTCGCGCTTCCCGGGAGGTCCGATCGCGTCGGCCGGAGCGGGCACGGGGCCTTTCACGAGCCTCCCGTTGGCCACGACCTTCCACACCGTCGGCGCGTAGACCGTGAACGTGACCGTCGCCTTCTCCGACGGATAGTCGACCGACGGGAACCAGAAGCGCGCCCGGTTCGGCCAGTTGTCCGCGAACACGGACGGATCGCCGTGCACGTTCTTGCCGATGATGAGCCCGTCGGCCGGCGTCCCGTGGTACGCGACGGTCACGGACACCGTGTCGCCCGCCCTGCGGCCCGGGAGCCGCACGTCCAGCTTGCCGTCCTGGTAGGTCGCGTTCGCCTCCGCGCCGTCCAGGCGGATGTCGTCCACGGCGAGGCCCGTGAAGTCGAGCGGGAGGACGGAGTCGGGCGCGGTGAGCAGCGCGCGGATCGTGGCGCGGCCCGCGAACCAGCTCGCGGTGTCCGAGATGCCCAGCGTGATGTCGTAGTGGAGCACCTTGATGCCGGGGGCGTACGGGCCGGGAGGTGGGGCCACGCCCGCCTGGATGGGTGGGGGCGCGGGGAACACGTGCTGCGCCGCGGCCGGCGTGACTGCGGCCGACGCGACGAGCGCGAGCGCCACCAGGACATGCGAGCGTGCCTTCATCGAGCCTCCCGGATGATTTCGAACGCCTCCACCTCGGAGAACTTCGCGAACCTACCCCAGTAGCGCGCATACGCTTGTGCGAGCCGTGGGGCCAGATCGACCCGGGCCGCACCCAGGTCCTGATACGTGGCCAGCGCCTCCATCTTCCGGATCATCCGGTCGCCCACGTCCTGGAAGCGCTGCGGCCTGAACTCGAGGCCGGTCGTGGCCGTCTGGTAGCAGAGCACCACCGGCACGGTGGACGTGACCATCTTGCCGATGCGGAACGCTTCCCGACGGAGCGCGTGCGCGTCGTCCATCGCCGGGAGGAAGACCGTTTCCGGCTCGAGGTCCCGGACCACGGACTCCACCAGAGCCACCCGCCTGGACGTGTCGTCCATGGCGGCCTCGTCCACGATGATGCGGATGCCCAGGAGCTCGGCGGCGCGGCGCGCGGCCGCGACGCCGGAGCCTGCGGCGTCCGTCTCGTCCCTGCACAGCGGGAGCACGACGACGTCCTCACCGGCCTCGCCCGCCCCGGTGAGCGTGGCGCCGCACCCCATCTCCACGTCTCCCACGAGCCCGCCCACGGCGAGGACGGCGCGGCGCCGCGGCGCCGCCACGTCGCCGATCAGCTCGCGCACCTTGACCAGGAACTCCTCCTTGTCGAGCGGCTTCATGAGAAGCTCGTCGACCCCCGCACGGAACGCACTCTCCGCATAGTGCGGGCTGGTGTACCCGGTGATGGCCAGGACGGGCACCGGCTGCTCCAGGGAGCGCGCCAGGTGGGTCAGCTCGAAGCCGTCGATCCCGGGCAGGTTCAGGTCCGTGATGAGCAGGCTCCACTTCCGCTCTCTCAGCAGTCGTGCGGCCTGGTCGCCGTCCTGGGAGTGCGTCACCTCGAAGTCGCCCTCCGATTGCAGGAACGACTTCACGATGAGCGCCTGGTCGAACGCGTCCTCGACGAGGAGCACGCGCAGCGGTTCTCTGCGAGGCACGCCGGTCAGACTCCCTCGCGGTGCGCCACGGTCACTCCGCGCTGGTCGGTAGGCAGGATCACGAGGTCGAGCACGTCCACGTGCGGCGGCGCGTTGGCGATCCAGCAGACCGCTTCCGCCACGTCGTCGCCCGTGAGCGGCGTGAGCCCCCGGTAGACCGCGTCGGCGCGCGCGTCGTCGCCGTGGAAGCGCACGTTGCTGAACTCGGTCTCCACCATGCCGGGATCCACGCTCGATACGCGCACCTTCGTGCCGACCAGGTCCAGATTCATGCCCTCGTTGAGCGCGCGTACCGCGAACTTGGAGGCGTTGTACACGTTGCCGCCGGGGTAGACCCAGTGGCCCGCGACGCTGCCGATGTTGATCACGTGTCCCGCGTTGCGCGCGACCATGCCCGGGAGCAGGGCACGCGACACGTAGAGGAGCCCCTTCACGTTCGTGTCGATCATGCCCTCCCAATCGTCGATGTCGCCCTCGTGCAGCTTGTCGATCCCGAGCGCCTTGCCGGCGTTGTTCACCAGGATGTCGGGAAAGAGGTCCTCACGCTCCAGGTCCGCGACGAGGGCGGCGACCGCGCTTCGATCCGTCACGTCCAGGCGCCGTGCCACCGCTTGGATGCCGTACTCGCTCCGGAGCCCCTCCGCGAGAGCCCGTACGCGCTCCTCGCGGCGCGCGCACAGGACCAGGTTCGCTCCGCGCCCGGCGAGCGCACGTGCGCACGCTTCGCCGATGCCCGACGAGGCGCCCGTGACCAGCGCGCGCTTTCCGGCGATTCGGTTCGTGTCCGATCTCACGATTCCCTCGGTGCGTGTCCAGTGACGCGGCGGCCGCGCCGCGGGGGCGGTGGGCGCCGAGCGGGCCGCCGCATGCGACGGCCCGCCAGGGCTGAGATTCGCGCCGGGGCGTGCCGGGCGCAACCGACGGTGGGCGCGATCGAGGCTGGCGCGGGGCAACCCGCGCCGGCTACCCTGGACGCCATGAACCGCAAGCACGTCGCCGTGTGGGTCCTGTTCGACTTCGCGGGCGACGTGTACCCGGCAGTCATCCAGGCAGTGGTCTTCAACGTCTACTACGCCTCGGTCATCGTCGGGGACCGGACGGGGCTCGGAGACCTGTGGTGGGGTCGTGCGGTGTCGCTGTCCGTCCTGTTCGTCGCCTTGACTTCCCCCGTGCTCGGGGCGATCGCGGATCACGCCGGGATGCGCAAGAGGCTGATGCTCGCCTACACCTGGGTGTGCATCGGGACCGTGGCGTTGTTCACGACGATCCGGCCGGGCATGGTCGTGTGGGGCTTTGCGCTCGCCGTCGTGGCGAACATCGGCTTCGAGGGGGCGGTGGTCTTCTACAACGCCTACCTGCCCGACATCGCGCCGCCCGAGCAGCGGGGCTTCGTCTCCGGTCTCGGCTTCGGGATCGGCTACCTGGGTGCGATCGCGGGCCTGCTCATCGCGCTCCTCCTCGTCCCGCCCCACTTCGACCTGCTGTGGCTCTCGGTGGCGGCGTTCTTCGCCGTCTTCTCCCTCCCGACCTTCCTCTGGCTTCCTGCGGACAGGCGCGGGATGCCGGCCCGCGCGGCCGCGGCCTGGGGGCTCCGGAGCTTCCGCAAGATCGTCGGGGAGGTGTGGAGGCTGCGCGAGCTGCGCCGCTTCCTGCTCGCCTACTTCTTCTACATCGACGGCATCCTGACGGTGATCGTCATGGCTGGCCTGTTCGCGCAGAAGACCTTCGGCTTCACGCAGCACGAGCTCATCCTCCTCTTCATGGTGGTGCAGGTCTCCGCGCTCACGGGGGCGCTCGTGCTCGCCCGACCCACCGACCGGTGGGGCGCCAAGCGCCTGCTCACGATGTTGCTCGTCCTGTGGGTCGGCGTGACCGTGTCGGCATACTTCATCACTACCAAGACCGAGTTCTTCGTCATGGCCGTGGTCGCCGGTCTGGGGCTCGGCTCGGCGCAGGCGGCGAGCCGCAGCCTGATGGCGAGCCTGATCCCCAAGGGCAAGGAGGCCGAGATGTTCGGCTTCTACGCCTTCTGCGGGAAGTCGTCGTCGATCCTCGGACCGCTGGTGTTCGGATCGATCGCCGCCGCCACGGGGGGAGACCAGCGCCTGGCGGTCGTCGCCATCGGAGCGTTCTTCGTCCTGGGCCTCGCGCTGCTCCAGAGGG
>JBJKSF010000049.1:0-9135 GCA_046704285.1 Longimicrobiales bacterium
CCACGGTGAGCGACTGGGGCCCGGTCAACATGTAGGCCTGACCCTCGTGGCCCTCCCGGCAGAGCGCCTGCACGACGACCGCCGCGATGTCCCTCTCGTCGATGGGTGCGTTCGCCGCGTCTCCGTAAGGAGCGCGCACGGTCCCCGTCGCCTCGATCTGGGGTGCCCAGCGCAGGTCGTTGAGCATGAACGCTCCGGGCCGCACGACGGTCCAATCGATGCCCGAGGCCCGTACGACCTCCTCGTTGTCGGCGTGGACCCGACCGAGTGCTCCACCGTCGGGCGTGCTGGCGGACGACGACGAGAGCAGCACTACGTGGCGCAGGTTACGCGCGCGGCCCGCTTCGAGGAATGCATCGAGCTGGCCGTGGAGAGAGAAGAGGAACGCGCGCTCGATGCCCTTGAGCGCGGGGAGGAGCGTCTTCTTCTTGCGGAGATCGCCGCGAACCACCTCGACGCGCTCCGGCATGCGCGCCGTCGAGGGATCGCGCGTCATGGCTCGCACGCTTTCGCCCGCGGCCAGAAGCTGCTCGACGACGTTCCGCCCGACGTTGCCCGTCGCGCCCGTAACCAGGATCATGGCCTGCAACTCCTTATCTATGTGGATGCGCGATGCACCCTTGTGCGGGCGGCACCGCGTCGATTCTCCCGTACCTTCAAAGCACCGACCGCACGGCGGCCACTACCTGCTCGACGCCCGGCCTGTGGAACCGCTCCTGACTCGCGGCGAACGGAACCGGAGCGTCGGGGGCGGCCACGCGTCGCACGGGTGCCTTCAACTTCCCGAAGGCCTCCTCCGCGACCATCGCCGCCACCTCGGCCCCGAACCCGCAGAAGCGAGTGGCCTCGTGCACCATCACGAAGCGACCGGTGCGGGCCGCGGAGTCCAGCACCGCGTCCCGGTCCAGCGGCACGAGACTCCTGAGGTCCAGCACCTCCACGCTGACGCCTTCCCGATCGAGAGCGTCGGCGGCCCGAAGGGCGGTGCGCACCGCGGCCCCGTACGCCGCCACCGTCACATCGCTTCCGGCCCTCGCCACGGCGGCCTCGCCAAGCGGAACCCGGATGTCTCCGTCCGGCACGTCGCCACTCACCCCGTAGAGCCCCATGTCCTCGACGACCACCACGGGATCGGGGGCGAAGATCGCGCTGAGCAGCAGCCCCTTCATGTCCGCGGGATTCGAGGCCCACACGAGCTTCAGACCCGGAACGTGGGCCAACCAGGCTTCCAGGTTGTGCGAGTGCTGACAGCCGGATTGGAAGCCGATGCCGGCTTTCACCCGCACCGTGAGGGGCACCGAGGTCCGCCCCCCGCTCAGGAAGTGGAGCTTGGCCGCGTGGTTGACGAGCATGTCCGTCGCCAGCGTCATGAACGGGAAGAACATGATCTCGACCACGGGCCGAAGCCCGAGCGCCGCGGAGCCCACGCCCAGCCCGGCGATCGCGGCCTCGCTCACCGGCGTGTCCCGGACACGCCGTGGACCGAAGCGCTGGAGGAGCCCGTGGATGGGTCCCGTGGGGTTGGGATGGATGGAGACCCCTACTCCTTCGCCGGCCAGGAACACGCCCCCGTCCAGCTCCATCGCCGTGGCGAGGGCCTCGTTCACCGCCTGCCCCCCGACGAGCCGGCGCGCCGTCCCCCCCTCGGCGCGCGGAGCGTGCGGCACCGAACGGCGCGCCGAGCGGACCGGAGCACGCGCGCGGCTTCCGGGAGGCTGGCTCCACACGTCCTCCAGAGCGCCCCGCGGCTCGGGCTCGGGGCTCCGCTGCGCGAAGGCCACCGCGTCGTCCACTGTCGCCGCCGCCTCCCGGCGCATCTCCTCGACCTCGGGAACGCCCACCACCCCCTCGCCCACCAGCTTCGCGACGTAGCGCTGGATCGGATCCCTCGCGCCCCAGGCCTCGAGCTCCTCGGGATCTACGTAGAGCTGGGGGTCGGCCTCGCTGTGGCCGTGCATCCGGTACGTCTGGAGCTCCAGGAGCGCGGGGCCGGCGCCCTCACGGACGTGCCGGGCCAGCCGCGCCGCCGCCTCGTGGACACCGTCCGCGTCGTTGCCGTCCACCGTCTCCGCCCGCACACCGTAGGAGGCCCCCCGCGCCGCGACGCTGCCGCCGGCCAGGTGAACCTCCAGTCGTTGGGCTCCGGCCCAGCGGTTGTTCTCGCAGACGAAGAGCAACGGGAGCTTCCAGACGCCGGCCAGGTTCATGGCCTCGTGCACGCTCCCTTCGGCGGCCGCACCATCACCGAAGAACACGGCTGTGATGTCTGCCTCTCCCCGGTACTGCTGAGCGAAGGCGGCCCCTGCGGCCATGGGCGGGCCGGCACCCACGACGGTCGAAGTCATGAGCGCGCGCACCTCGGGCACCATGAGGTGCAGGGTGCCGGACTTGCCTCGGTTCACCCCCGTCGCTCTTCCCATGATCTCCGCCATGAGAGCGCGGGGATCCGCCCCGCGCGCGAGCAGGTGCGCATGGTTGCGGTGGTTGCTCACCAGGACGTCCGATTCCCCGAGCGCCAGGACCGCCGCCGCGCCGGCCTCCTGGCCGGTGGAGAGGATCTGGATGCCCGCGAGCCGGCCGCCCTCCCGCGCCAGCGTCGTCAGCCGGTCCTCGAAGGCTCGGACCAGGACCATGGAGCGGAGAATCGCGCGGCGGGTCTGGGGCGACGTCGTGTCCATCCAACCTCCCGTATCGAGAGCGAAGCCCGCGCCGGCTCGGCGGCGGACCTCGCGTCGGGAGGATCTCCAACCCCTAAGCATAGACAAGGGCGGCGACAGGGACGACGGGCACCTCTTCGCTGCGAGTTCTTTGGACGTCGGCGGGAGCCCGGATGGAGGGGACACATCTGCTGGGAGCCTCGCCGGCATGTCCGTGGTGCCGGCGACGGTGGTGAACAACGGCTCAGCTTCCGGGTCTCATCCTCGCCGGTTGGGCGAGGCACAGCGCGTCCGATCCGGGCCCTTCCTTTCGTACCGACGGGAGCGATCCACACGTGCCTCCGGATCCAGCCGAGGAAAGGTGAGCCGCTCCGCACTGATCGTGGCGGCGCTCTGCGTGGAGCTGGCCGCCTGCAGCCACCGGCCCGCCGCCGATTACACGGTGCTCCACCGCTATCCCCACGACACGACGGCGTTCACGGAGGGCCTGCTCTACCACGACGGCGTGCTGTTCGAGAGCGTCGGCCTCTACGGCTCCTCCGACGTCCGGCGCGTCAGCCTGGCCAGCGGCCGCGTACTCGCGGCCACGCCCCTGGCCGCCGACCGCTTCGGCGAGGGGCTGGCGCTGCTGCACGACCGCCTGTATCAGCTCACCTGGAAGAGCGGCATCGGGTACGAGTACGACCCCGCCACGCTCGCTCGGGTGGACTCCTTCCACTTCGCCGGCCAGGGCTGGGGCCTCACGACGAACGACACGTCGCTGATCATGAGCGACGGCACCGACACGCTCACCTTTCTCGACCCGACGACGTTCAAGCCGGTACGGCACCTCGTCGTGCACGACAGCGACGGGCTCACGATCGGCGCCCTCAACGAGCTGGAGTACGTGCGCGGGACGCTGTACGCCAACGAGTACGAGACCGACTGGATCGTGAAGATCGATCCACGGAGCGGCCTCGGGCGGCAGTTCCTCGACCTCTCGCGCCTCGTCCCTCCGGCCGACCGCGGCTCGAGCGAGAACGTGCTCAACGGCATCGCGTTCGACCCGGCGAGCGGGGCACTGCTCGTCACGGGCAAGCGATGGCCGACTCTGTACGAGATCGTGCCGAAGCCGCCGCCGGGCTGACGCCGGGTTGGAGCGAGACCGGCCGTGCGGCCGGCCGTGGAGCGTACAGGCTCCCGGCGCGAAATCGCGTTGACGCCTCGGGTCGCAGCGCTATAATCGGCCCATGCTCGATCCCAGCGCCTGGTCGCGCATGCGGGTTCCACCTCGGCCGCGCCGTGCGGCGACGCGCGAGCGGTGCCGGGCAGGCAGGCGCTGCATCCCGGAAGAAGAACCGCAAGAAGGCAGGTGAGAGCGTGGCCCCGATTCTCCGCCGTTGGTTCGTCCCCGCCGTCCTCGTGGTCTTGCTGCCCGTTGCCGTGCAGGCGCAGGAGACCACACTCCAGCACTACGAGAACGCCCAGGAATTCATGATGCCGAACCTGATGCGGCACATGCCGATCTCCGCGGTGCGGGCGCACTGGATCGGGACCACGGATCGCTTCTGGTACTCCAAGGCGGGCGCCGGGGGGCGGGAGTTCATCCTGGTGGATGCGACGAAGAACTCCACCGGGCCCGCGTTCGATCAGGCGCGGCTGGCCCGGACGCTTTCGCGGGAGACGCACCGCCGCGTCACGGCGGGCAACCTCCCGTTCTCCGAGTTCCGCTACGCCGAAGACGGCAAGGCCATCCAGTTCAATCTCGACAACGCCGGCTGGACCTGCTCGCTCGCCACCTGGGACTGCACGGAGGGCACGGAGATCTCCGAGCTCATCCCCCAGTCCCCGTACTCGTCTCCCACCTCGCCTCGAGGGACGGGGCCGCGAGCGTACGAGAACCTCTCGCCCAACGGCCGGTGGGCGGCGTTCATCCGCGACCACAACCTCTACGTGCGCTACGTGCCCACCGGCACCGTCGTCCAGCTCACCCACGACGGCGAGCCCGGCGACGAGTACGGGACGTGGCCGCCCGATCTGCGGACGCTCGTGGCCCAGCACGTGACCGACGGCGACGACGTCGAGGAGCGGCCGGCCGTCTTCTGGTCTCCCGATTCCAGGCGGCTGATCACCTACCGGCTCGATTCGCGCAGCGCCGGCCGGTACACGAGCATGCAGTTCGTGCCGCCCGGCCAGCTTCGGCCGATCGCCTACAGCTACGTGTATCCGCTGCCCGGAGAAGTCCTCCCGAAGGCCTATCCCGTCATCTTCGACGTCCAGGCGGGCGGGCGCATCGACGTGAAGACACGGCGCCTGCAGATCTACCCCGAGGGCTTTCCGCAGACCTTCACGTGGATGGACAACGACCACGCCTACTACCTCTACGAGTCGCGTGGGGAGAAGTACTTCTCGCTGCGGGAGATCGACGCGAGGACCGGCGCCCAACGAGTGATCCACCGGGAGGTGGCCGAGCCGTATCCGTACGTCGATCCGGGCGAGACGATGTACCGATTCATCGACCACGACCGGGAGTTCCTGTGGACCTCGGAGCGGAGCGGGTGGAATCAGCTGTATCTGTACGACACGGCGACCGGGAAACTGCTGGACCAGGTGACGCACGGCGACTGGGTGGTGCGGCAGATCGTCTCGGTGGATGAGAAGGCGCACCAGGTGTATTTCCTGGCGGGTGGCGTGGACCCGAGGATGGATCCGTACTACACGCAGCTCTACCGCGTCGACCTGAACGGGACGGGGATGAAGCTGCTGACGCCCGGCGACGCCGATCACACCGCGAGCGTGTCGCCGGACGGAAAGTACGTGGTGGACACCTATTCGACGCCGAGCGATCCGGGCGAGACGGTGCTCCGGCGGGCGGCCGACGACTCGGTGGTGCGGGTGCTGGAGCGGCCCGACATCAGCTGGCTCGAGAAGCAGGGCTGGGTCCCGCCGATCAGATTCCAGGGAGTCGCGGCGGACGGCAAGACGAAGCTGTACGGGGTGATCGTGCGGCCGACGCATTTCGATCCGGCGAAGAAGTATCCGATTCTGGAGAGCATCTACACGGGTCCCCAGGGATTCTTCGCGCCGAAGACGTTCGGTGCGGCGCTACGGCTGCAATCGATGTCCGAGCTCGGGTTCGTCGTCGTGATGCTCGACGGGCGCGGCACGACGGGACGGTCGCGAGCGTTCCACGACTTCTCGTATCACAACATGGGGAACGTGTTCATCGATCATGTCGACATGATCAAGCAGATGGCGGCGAAGTACCCGTGGATGGACATCGATCGGGTGGGCATCTACGGGACGTCTGCGGGAGGCTACGGCTCCGCGCATGCGTTCCTGCAGTTCCCGGACTTCTACAAGGTGTGCGTGTCGACGTCGGGCGATCACGACCCGCGGCTCGACAAGGCATGGTGGAACGAGCTCTACCAGGGCTGGCCGGTGGGCAAGGACTACGTCGAGCAGGCGAACGAGACGCTGGTGAAGGAGTTGAAGGGTCCGATCGGTCATCTGCTGCTCATCCACGGAGACATCGACGACAACGTGAACCCGACCGAGACGATGCACCTTGTGGACGCGCTGATGACGGCGAACAAGCCGTTCGACATGCTGCTGGTGCCGAACATGTACCACGGGGACAGCGGGCCGCACGCGCTGTACGTGACGTTGCGACGTTGGAGCTACTTCGTGCGGTACCTGCTGGGCGAGAAGCCGCCGGAGGGCTTCGTGATCCACGAGGCGCCTTTCCGCTTCCCGGGCTGAGCGCCGCGAGCGCAACGGACCACGGACGCTTGCCCGGGCCGCCCACGCGATGCAAATTGGCGCCGTTTTTGATTCCACCCCCTGAACCAACGAGGCAGCATGAACAAGTCCGAGCTCATCGAGGCAGTCGTGGACAAGACGGGATCCACGAAGGCCGAAGTGGCCCGCGTGGTCGACGCGATCTTCTCCGTCAATGGTGGCGTCATCGCCAAGACGCTCAAGAAGGGCGGCCGCGTACAGATTACGGGCTTCGGGACGTTCGAGTCGCGCAAGCGCGCCGCCCGAAAGGGCCGCAACCCCAAGACCGGCGAGGTCATCAAGATCAAGGCTTCGAAGTCGCCGGCTTTCAAGGCGGGAAAGAGCTTCAAGGACGCGCTCTGAGCGACGACGCTGAGCTCCCCACCGGGGGGCTCTGGGTCCTCGTCCTCGAAGGCTGGCAGATGTGCGGCCTCCGCTGCCGGCGAGCGGAGTGGCGCCCCGGGGGGTGGGACCCTCACGCGGCCTCTGGGCGCCCGTCCCCCTCGGTGGGTTGACGGGCGCCCAGAGCCTTCACGCCGGAGAGGATCCTCTGCTGCCGGTTTCGCTCATTCCGCGCGCACGGATACGACCGGATCCACCCTGGCGGCGCGAGCCACAGGAACCGCGCAGGCGAGCACAGCCACGACAGCGAAAAGCCCGGAGGCGGCGGCGTACGTGAGGGGGTCCGTTGCGCTGACGCCGAAGACCTGGCTCGCGATGAGACGCTCGAAGGCGAGGCACGAGAGCAGGCCGAGCGCGATGCCGGCTCCGACGCGCCCGGGCCCTCGCAGACCACTTGCCGCACGACCGAGGCCCTCCGAGCACCCAGCGTCATGCGGATCCCGATCTGACGGGTGCGCTGGGCGACGGAGAGGCTGACGACACCGTAGAGGCCGACGGCGGCGAGCAGATGGGACGAGTGCCGCCCTCCTCGGAGGACCCGATCGGTGGGCTCGACTTGACCGCGAGCCGAAGAGCCCCTTCCGTTACCGACTCATGCCGTCCGCCGGCTCACGAAGCGGTTCGTTCCCCGTCCGGCCACAGTTTTCACGACCCGCACCGAGGAACATCGCGGCAGACCCGCTGGTTCATAGGGCGTCGGGTTCGCGCGGGCGAACAGCCCGGAGCCACACGGAGATGGGCGGCAGACAAGACCGGTGCAAGGTGCACACTCGGCTCCAGCCCCGCCGAGGCCACGGAGATGGGAACGCATGAAGGCTGAGCGAACGCGGCTGAACCGCCAGGAATGGTGGGCCGTCGGCACACTGAGCGGCGTGTTCTTCCTGCGCATGCTCGGGATCTTCCTCGTGCTGCCGGTGCTGGGCCCGTATGCCAGCAAGCTCCAGGGAGCGACCCCCCTGCTGGTCGGGCTGGCCTACGGCGCATTCCCCTTGCTCCAGACGGCGTTCCAGGTGCCGTTCGGCTGGCTGAGCGACCACATCGGCCGCAAGCCGATGATCGCCCTGGCGCTGTGCCTGTTCACCGCCGGGAGCGTGTGGGCGGCCTTCGCGCACTCCATCTGGATGCTCATCGGCGCCATGGCGCTGCAGGGCTCCGGAGCCGTCGCCGCCGTGATCCTGGCGCTCGTGGCCGACCTCACGCGACCGGAGGTCCGGACCCGCTCCATGGCCATGATCGGCAGCAGCATCGGGCTCGCCTTCGGCGTGGGGTTCGTGGGTGGCCCGCTTCTGGCCGCCCACCTGGGCGTCGCGTCGATCTTCGAGGTGTTGGCCGTGCTCACGCCCATCGCGCTGCTGGTCGTGCTGTTCGTCGTGCCCGCGCCCGACAAGCAGCAGCACCGCGACGAGATCGGGGGGTCCTCCGTCGGAGGGTTCAGGGAGGTGATCACGAACGCCGACCTGCTGCGGATGGACAGCGGGATCTTCGTGCTCAACGCCACGCTGCGCGGACTGTTCCTGGTGGCGCCGTTTCTGCTGTCCACGCTGGTGGAGAAGCAGCACGAGTGGCTGGTCTACCTGGGCGCGCTGCTGATCGCCGGCGTGGTGATGGTGCCGGTGATCATCTTCGCCGAACGCGACGGGTACATGAAGGAAGCACTGTACTTCTCCCTGCTGTCGCTCGGCGCGGGACTGCTCCTGTTCACGAGCGGCGGCCGCAGCGTGACCTGGTTCTTCCCGGCCATCGCGCTGTACTTCATCGGCTTCAGCCTGCTCGAGGCCATCATGCCCTCGCTGTTGACGCGGCTGGCGCCCGCCAGCGACCGCGGCAAGGCCACCGGCGTGTTCAACATGAGCCAGTACCTCGGCTCGTTCGGTGGAGCCCTGCTCGGCGCCGTATTCCTCAAGGGCGGCAAGGCCAAGGACATCGTGGTGGGCTCCCACTACGGGCTCCTGTTCCTGGTCCTGGCCTGCGGCGTCGCGATCTGGGCCTGGATCGCGTGGAAGCTCCCCATGCCGGCACGCCGACGCGCCGCCGTCGAGGGTCTGGTCGTCGACGGGGAGAACTAGGAGCCCGTCCGACGTAGCGGACGTCCAGCTCGAGCGAATACGACCCCAGGCTGCACCGCGGACGTTTGCAGACAAGCCGCCGAGGAGCGGATATCACGCACTGACGGGAACTCCGTCTCCCTGCCTGTCACCGGCTCTCTGAACGGGCGCAGCCATGCCCGAGCTTCCGCACCGTCTCGGGGCCCGGTCGGCCGACCGCTACGCGATCGGGTGGACCTCCGCGTCTGGCCGTATTGGGAGGCGCTCCGCAG
>JBJKSF010000050.1:0-3723 GCA_046704285.1 Longimicrobiales bacterium
TGGGTGCCGACGGGCTCCGCTCGGTCGTGTCGCGGAGCCTCGGGCTCATCGCGCGGGGCCCGAGGCTCCGCAGGGTATCCCTGACGTGCCGCCTGGCCTGGCCCACCGCGACGCCCACCACAGGAACGCTCGACGTGGCGGAGGGCGTGACGCTCGGCCTGGCGCCCGTGCGCGGCTCGGGAGGCCTCTGGAACGCCACCGTCGTGGCGGACGTCGGCAGGTGGGGAAGTGCTGTGGCCGGGGACCCCGCGGGCTTCGTGCGGGCCGTGCTCGAAGCGCGCCTGGGTGCCGATCCCGGCCGCCGGGTCACAGGCGGCCCCTGGGCGTCCGGCCCCTTCGACTGGCCGGTGCGCCGCCCGTGGGCCCCTGGAGTCGCACTCGTGGGCGACGCCGCCGGCTACTTCGATCCGTTCACGGGCCAGGGCATCCACCGGGCCCTCCGCTCCGCGGAGCTCGCGGCAACCGCACTGGACGCCACGCTCCGCTCGGGGCCCCCGGGCTGGGGCGCGCTCGCCCGGTACGGGCGGAGGCTGAGGCGCGAGCTCCGGGGCGGACGGACGATCGAGAGGCTGGTGGAGGGCGTCATGTCCAGACCGCGCTGGCGGGGGCCCGTGCTCGCGCGGCTCGACGCGGGAGGCGCGCTGGACGAGCTCGTCCGGGTCACGGGCGACGCCGCGCGCCCCTCGGCGCTGCTTCGACCCGGGTGGTGGCGTGCGGCGCTCCTCGGGAAACCGGGACGCGCGTCGTGCTGACCGTCGACGAGCGTGCGTGCCGGGCCGGGCCGGATCTGTGCTTCCGCGTGGCCGCCGACGTGGAAGGATGGCCGCGCTTCCTGCCGCACTACCGTTGGGTGCGGTTCCACCGCAAGGACGGCTTCGCGAGCGGCATCGTCGAGATGGCGGCCTGGCGCCCGTTCGGCCCGCTGCGGTACCCTACGTGGTGGGTCTCGGAGATGAGCAGCGACCCTGGAGCCCGCCTCGTCCGCTACGCGCACGTGCAGGGCGTCACGCGCGGCATGGACGTGCTCTGGACGATCACCCCGTGCGAGGGGGGCGGCGCGCTGCTCCGCATCGTCCACGCGTGGGACGGCCCCGCCTGGCCCCTGATCGGACCGTGGGCCGCCGAGCACGTCGTCGGACCCAGGTTCATCCATCACATCGCTGCGCGCACGCTGGCGGGCGTCGCGCGCGAGTCGGAACGGAGGCAGGGCACCAGTGCTCGCTGAGCAGCGCGCCGACGGGACGGAACGGCGCCGGGTGGTGGTCACCGGCCTGGGCCCGATCACCGCCTCGGGCATCGGAAGGGAACCCTTCTGGGAGGCGGTCCACGGGGGGCGCTCGCCCATCACGGCGGTGTCGCGCTTCGACGCCTCGCCGTTCCGGTCGCGCGTCGCCGCCGAAGTGCGCGGCTTCGAGCCCACCGACTACATGGAGCGCTCCCGGGCGCGCCGCCTCGACCTCTACGGCCAGTTCGCGCTGGCCGCCACCCGACTGGCCCTCGCCGACGCCCGCCTCGACCCCGGGTCGATCGCACCGCACCGGGCGGCCGTGCAGATGGGCTCCGCGCTCGGCGGCGTCGCCCAGGCGGAGCGTCAGTTCCTCAACTACATGCGTGGGGGCACACGGGCCGTGGATGCCCACCTGGCCACCACCGTGTACTGCGGGGCCGCGAGCTGCCAGATGGCGATCGAGCTCGGGTTCACGGGTCCGAACTCCACGAACGCGATGAGCTGCGCCTCCGGCACGATCGCCGTCGGCGACGCGTTCCGCCTCGTCCGCGACGGCCTCGCGGACGTGGCGATCGCCGGAGGGGTGGAGGCACCCCTGGCACCCCTCAGCTTCGGCGCGTTCGCGATCATCCGGGCCATGAGCGAGCGCAACGACGACCCGGCGCACGCCTGCCGCCCGTTCGACCGGGACCGCGACGGCTTCGTCATGGGCGAGGGCGCGTGTGTGCTGGTGCTGGAAGAGGAAGGGCGGGCACGGGCGCGCGGTGCCCACGTATACGCCGAGATCCGCGGGTACGGGATCACGAACGACGCGCACCACATGACGGCTCCCCGGCCCGACGGCGCGCAGGCGGCGGCCGCCATGCGCGCGGCCCTCGCGATGGCCGGGCTCGACCCGCGCGAGGTGGATCACGTGAACGCGCACGGCTCCTCCACCCCGCTCAACGACGCCACCGAGAGCCTCGCGGTCCGGCGCGCGCTCGGCGAGCACGCGGACGTCGTCACCGTGACGGGCACGAAGCCCTACTACGGCCATGCGCTGGGCGCGTCCGGGGCGATCGAGGTCGCGGTCGCCTGCCTGACCCTCGAAGGCGGGTGGGTCCCGCCGACGCTGAACCTCGAGGCGACGGGAGCCGGGTGCGACCTCGACTACGTGGGCGAGGGAGGCCGGCGACAGGCCGTGAGGCACATGCTGTCCAACTCGTTCGGCTTCGGGGGGATCAACGCCTCGCTGGTCCTGAGCGCCGCCACGGACGGTGTGCCGGCGTGAGGGCCCTCGCAGCGGTACCGTCCACTCGCGCCCGCGCCCGCGCCCCGACGCGGCGCCGCGTCGAACCCTTTGACCCTCGAAACAGGCTTTTGTAACTTCGGACGATTCCGCCGCCAGCGGGTCCGGCCGCGTGCGATCCTTCGGATCCTTGCCTCCGGGGAGCCCCACAGGCGGTCCCTCCTGCCCGGGTCGCGCCTTCATCGGTCTCAAGTCGAGGAACGGAAGAAACGGATGTTTTCTCCCTCTCGTGGCCTGGACTCCTTCGACCAATACCTGCAAGACGTAGAGAAATACCCCCTCATCCAGGACCCCCGCGAAGAGCGGGAGCTCGCCCGGCGCGCGCGCGCGGGTGACAAGGAGGCCGCCGAGAGGCTCGTCACGGCCAACCTCCGGTTCGTCATCTCCTACGTGAAGAAGTACCAGGGCCGGGGCCTCGGCCTCGCCGAGCTGGTCTGCATCGGGAACGAGGGGCTCCTGAAGGCCGTGAAGAAGTTCGACCCTGACAAGGGCGTCAAGTTCATCTCGTATGCCGTCTGGTGGATTCGCCAGACCGTGCTCCAGGCGCTCGCCGAGCAGACCCGCTCGGTGCGCATCCCGCTGAACCAGAACTCGAACCTGGCGAAGCTCGCGCGCACCGACACCCAGCTCACGCAGAACCTGGGCCGCTCGCCCTCGGACCAGGAGATCGCCGAGGAGATGGGCGAGCCCCTGGAGACGATCCGGGCGCTGCGCCGCGTGGCCGCCTCCGAGCTCAGTCTCGACGCGCCCATCGACCGGAGCGACCGGGACAGCGCCAGCTTCGGGGAGCGCTTCTCCGGGATCGAAGGAACGGACATCGAGGAGAACGTGGAGTCCGTCGCGCGCCGCGAGTTCCTGGAGGAGATGTTCGAGACCTACCTGACCGAGCGCGAGCGTAAGATCCTCTATCTCTACTACGGCCTCGATGACGGAGAGGAGCGCACCCTCGAGGAGATCGGATCGCTTCTGGGGGTGACCCGCGAGCGCATCCGCCAGATCAGGAATCGGGCGTTCGAGAAGCTTCGCGAGAGCCCGCACGGTGAGTCCCTGTCGGGGTTCTGGAACGCGAACTGAGCGCGCGCCCATCGGCGTGCGCCTCACGGGGGCTCCGTCCGGACCGGACGGGGCCCCTGGTGCTTTCCGGGAGCCGTCGACGCAGGAACGGGAACCGCGACCGGGAGGCGCGCTCGGCCTCTCGCGAACGCCG
>JBJKSF010000051.1:0-18122 GCA_046704285.1 Longimicrobiales bacterium
CCGCGGACTCGAGGTCCACGAGCCCCGCGTCCGGCTCGGCGATGCCCGCGGCGTGCCGGATCCGCTCCCGCTCTTCGGGCGTGCGCGCGAGGCGGGACGCGCTCACGAGCACGTCCTCCGGCGGTCCCACGCGCCGTGCCCGCTCCAGCAGGATCGAACGGGGACGATGCACGGCGCCTGCGGCATCGCGCACCTCACGCGCCACGCGGACGTCCCCCGGACGAGCGCTTCGGGAAAGGGCACCCGCCAACCCGGTGATCAGCAGCAGGCCCGGGTGCAGCCCGGCCAGCAGCTCCCGCGTCGCCGGGCCGGCTCGCGCCGCACCGTCGCCCGTGACGGCGACGACCACGTCCCGCCTCCCTCCCAGCGTCCGCAGCAGGGGCCGCCGCTCCTCGGGCAGGGCCGTGACGACGAGCACAGGGGCGGTCACGGCGCGTACCCCCGCTCCCGGAACCAGTGCACGGCCCGCGAGGCGGCGTCCTCCACCGAATGCTGCGGCAACCCCAGCTCGCGTACGGCGCGGCCCGAGTCGAAGTACATGGGCAACGCCGAGATGCGTACTGCCTCGGGCGTGAGGCGCGGCTCCCGGCCGCGCAGGCGAGCCAGCGCACTCTCCACGCGGGCGGCCATCAGCGGCAGCCAGCGCGGGACGCGCACGCGCGGTGGCCTCAGGCCCGAGACGCGGGCGAGCATCTCGAACAGCTCCCGGAAGCTCACGTTCCGAGCCCCGAGGATGTAACGCTCGCCGCACTTCCCGTGCGCTTCCGCGAGCAGGTGTCCCTCGGCGACGTCCCGCACGTCCACGACGTTCAATCCCCCGTCGACGTAGGCCGGGATGCGACCGTTCAGGAAGTCCACCACGATGCGGCCCGTGGGCGTCGGCTTGCTGTCCCACTCCCCGAGCGGCGTCGTGGGGCTCACGGTCACGACCGGCAGTCCGCGCCGATTCCACTCCTCGGCCACCCGCTCCGCCCGGTACTTGCTGCGCTTGTAGGCGCCCACCAGTTCGTCCGGGTCGGGCAGCGATCCCTCGTCGGCGGGCGCATCCCGGCTCGCGCCGCCCGCCAGCCCGCCGACCGAGCCGGTGAAGACCACGCGTTGGACACCCGCATTCGCGGCCTCCCGCAACAGCGCGTCCGTCCCGTCGACGTTCGTGCGGAAGACCTCCCGGGC
Organism: Longimicrobiales bacterium; assembly: GCA_046704285.1. Taxonomy (GTDB): domain Bacteria; phylum Gemmatimonadota; class Gemmatimonadetes; order Longimicrobiales; family Gaopeijiaceae; genus SZUA-318. Next base: position 1,174 of record JBJKSF010000051.1, read on the forward strand.
ATGGTGCTCCCCGAAGCGGTAGTCGGCCGCGCAGTGGAAGAGAGTGTGCACGCCCCGCACGGCCGGCGCCAGCGTGTCGGGGCGGGTCAGGTCCCCTTCCACGAGCTCGACGGGCAGCCTGTCGAGGGCGACGCGGCTGCTGCCGGGCCGGACGAGGCACCGGACCGCGTCACCGCGGGCGACGGCGGCGCGCACCACGTGCGCCCCGATGAAGCCCGTGCCGCCGGTCACGAGGACAGGGGACACGCCGCCTCACGCCGAGATCTGCCAGAGCGCGAGCCGGGCGGCGTCGCGGGGGCTGCGGGCGACCTCACGCACGGCCGAGGCCTCGAAGCCCGAGTGCATCTTGCAGTTCTGGCAACGGCGGTCCTGCCGCGACTCCCAGTAGTCCCAGTCCGTCGTGGTCCAGAACTCGTTCCAGTCCTCGTAGAAATGCTCACCGATGAGGTAGCACGGCGCCTTCCACCCGCGCGGCGTGTACGTCACCGTGCTCCAGGGCGAGCAGGGGAGGTCGCGCAGCCCGGCGGCGAACTCGAGGAACATGGGCGTGGACAGGATGGGGTAGCCGCGCACGAACTCCCGGACGCGCTTGAACTTCTCCTCGATGTCTTGCCGCACCATGAACACGTCGCGCTCGACCGACTCGTAGTGGTAGCCCGGCGCGATGAGCATGCCGTCGACGCCCAGATCCGCGCACAAGCGGCACAGCTCCTCGACCTCGTCGACGTCCGTCTGCTTGTAGATCGTCGTGTTCGTGATCGTGTGGTAGCCGAGCTTCTTCGACTCGCGGATCATCGCGACGGCGTGGTCGAACACGCCCTTGCGGTCGACCACGAAGTCGTGCGTCTCCCGCATCCCGTCCAGATGGATGTTGATGCTGAGACGCTTGTCGGGCGGGATCACCCCGAAGACCTTGCGCTCGAGGAGCAGCGCGTTCGTGCACAGGTAGATGTGGCGCTTCCGGTCGACGACCCCGCGGATCAGCTCCGGCAGCTCCGGGTAGATGGTCGGCTCTCCGCCGCAGATCGAGACGGCCGGCGCGCCGCAGTCGTCCACCGCTCGCAACGCGAGCTCGAGCGGAACGCGGTCGGCCAGCTTCCCGGTATGACGCTCGAGCGCGCATCCCACGCACGCCAGATTGCACGTGTAGAGCGGCTCGAGCATCAGAACGGAGGGGTAGCGTTTCTGTCCACGCAACGCGTTCGACATCTGCTGCCGCATGTTGTCGATGACGATGTGGGGCGGGAATCGCATCATGGTCCCTCCTCGGGTTCTGCTGCCTCCCACCTGGCCAGGGCCAGCAGGGGAAAGTAGTCGTCGTACATGTGGTACTGCAGGAAGAACACCTTCGGGAAGCCGGTCGCCGTCCACGGCTCGTCGTGCCAGGAGCCGTCCTCCTGCTGCGTGCGCACCAGGTAGTCGAGGCCGGCGCGAGCCTCGGGTGTATCACGCAGCCCGGCGGCGAGAAGCGTGAGCAACACCCAGGCGGTCTGGGTCGCCGTGCTCGGACCCTCGCCGCGCCTCCGCCGGTCCCAGTACGAAGCCGGAGTCTCGCCCCAGCCCCCGTCCGGGTTCTGCCGGGCGCACAGCCAGGCCACGCAGCGCTCGACCGGCTCGCTCGTCATCTCCTCGCCCGCCGCCGCCAGGCCCGTGATCGCGAGCCAGCTTCCGTAGATGCGATTGCATCCCCAGCGACCGTACCAGGTGCCGTCGGCGTCCTGCCGGCTGAGGATGAAGTCCACGGCGCGGCGGATGACGGGATGCGCGGGATCCATGCCGTTCGCCGTCAGCATGTCGACGATCCGCCCCGTCACGTCGACGGAGCTGGGATCGAGCATCGCGTTGTGGTCCGCGAACGGAACGTGGATCAGCGGGCGGAAGTCACAGCCGCGGTCGAACGCGGCCCAGCCGCCGTCGTCGTTCTGCATCGAGAGCAGCCAGGCGACGCCGCGCGCGCGGGCCGCCCGGACGCGCCCCGCTCCGGCGGAGCTCGTCGCGGCCAGCGGGCGCAGCGCCTCGAGAACCTCGGCGGTGTCGTCACAGTCGGGATAGAACTCGTTGGCGTACTCGAAGTACCAGCCGCCGACGGGGCCGTGGGGATTGCCATGGCGCCAGTCGCCCGGGTGGCAGACCTCGCGCTCGAGGATCCACTCTGCGGCGCGCACGACGGCAGGGTGCGTCGGCTCCACGCCCGCGGCGCTGAGCGCGGCGATCGACTGGGCCGTGTCCCAGACCGGCGAGAGCGACGGCTGGATCTGGAGCGTGTCGCCTCGGTCCCGCTCGAGCCTCTCGAGCGCGCGATACTGCGAGGCGAGCGCCGGATGGTCGTCGGCGTAGCCCAGGGTTCGCAGCGCCATGATCGCGTTGGCGATCGAGGGGAAGACCGCGCCGAGGCCGTCCGTGCCCTCGACGTGCGCCAGGATCCACGCCTCCGCCGCGCGCAGAGCCCAGCGTCGCAGCGGTGTGACGTGCGCGCGCTCGAGCAGGCGCAGCGCCGCATCCGTCGTGTGGAAGAACGTCCGCCAGGCGCGAGCCTCCCACCCGTGCACCGTGTCCAGGTCCACCGCGGCGTCGTCCGTGTCGGGCGAATCCGGATGCGACGGCAGCGCGTCGAGCGCGGGGGCGCGCACCGCCCGGACATCGCGGATGTCGTCGAGCGCCGCCGCCGCGGGGATGTCCACGTGCGGCCGCAACGCCCAGAGAATGGAGAGCGGGACGAAGATCGCGCGGCTCCACGACGACATGCGGTGCACGCACATGGGGAACCAGGAGGGCAGCAGCGCCATCTCCGGTGCGACCGCGGGGCAGCGCGCCCAGTCCCATTGGCCGAACAACGCGAGGTACACGTGCGTGTACGTGTTCGCCGCCGCCAGTCCGCCCAGCGCCCGGATCACCTCGCGTGCCCGCCGCATGTGCGGGGCGTCCGCGTCGTCGCCCTGCAGCTTGAGGACGAAGTACGCCTTGATCGAAGCACTCACGTCCGGCGGGCCGCCCGGATACATCGCCCAGCCGCCGTCGGCCGTCTGGAGGGAGCGCAGCCGGCGCGAGGCACGGCGCGCCTTGTCGTCGTGCCCGCGCCCGAGGAAGTGCTGCAGGAGCAGGTACTCCGACTCGAGGATGCTGTCTCCCTCGAGCTCGCCACACCAATGACCATCCGCGTGCTGGCGGCGAAGCAGGTTGTCACATGCCCGAGCCACGGCGCGCCCCCGCAAGGACCGTACGGCGTCCGGAGACGCCGACGGCGAAGGCAACTCGACCCATGCCCGGTCCACGGACGCAGCCTCCGACGCAACGGACGGCGGAGTCTGAACCTGCCGTGAACGCATCGCAACCCCTTTCCCTGAAGTCTGGAGTCCCGCGCCCGGTGCCGATCCAACCAGCAACGTCCTCGGCCGCTGCGCGCTCACGATGAGCAGGCGGATGATCGCGCCGCGGGAATGGCGGGGTGCGGTCTCCGCGTTCGGGTTGAATTCATCGTAGAAGAGGGCGGCCCCGCTGTCCAGCGCCCGCCAGGAGATCTTCTGGCGGCGACGCGCGACCGTTCCCGCATGCGTCGTCCCCCTAGCAAGGTACGGGCCAGGGACGCCCGTCGACCTCCGATTCCGAGGCGGCGGAAGGCCTGTACGCCGGTCACGGCGGCGGGCGGCCTCCTCCAGGGGCCGCGACGTCGACCCTGTCGGAGGAGCGGCGTCGCCCGGGCCGCGGGCACCGGCTACCCGACGGGCGGCTCCGCGCCGAGGTAGGGCGCGACCCTGGAAAGCAGTTTATCAGCGGTGACGCCCGCCGTCGACTGGATCACGCAGAAGCGATGGTGGCCCGGGCCCAGAAATGCCTCGTGGGCCGACCAGGCGTCCCAGGCGGGAGCGTGCCAGACGCTCGGGCCCACCCACTCTTCGGGCGCGACGGCCTCGTGGATCTCGTGGAACGCGCCGCTGGCCTCCACGTACGTGTGATACAGCGAGTACTCCGTCCAGCCCCGCCTCCCGAGCAGAGCCGCGCGCCACCGCGGGCCGCGCACGCCTCCCGAGCGCCCACCTTCCGGCCGCCCGAGGTAGTCGAGCAGCGCCCTCGCGGAGGCGGCGTGGAGCATGACCGGGGTGACGCCGTGCTCCCACCTGGAGCGCGGGAGCCCGAGGAGCGCGGCAGACGTATCGTACCAGCGCCGGTGCTCCTCCGACGCCAGACGCACGATCCGGGAGCGCCCACCGGGAAAGAGCCACGCTGCCGTCGCGCGCTTCACGGCGAGAACGTCCGCGTCGAGCGTCAGGTAGTACGTCGTGCCGACACGACGGCTCATCTCGAGCTTCGCGATCTGCTGGACGTTGTGGCCGAAGGTGGCCCCCCAGCGTCGCGCCCGGAACCTGGCCCGGAGGCTCCGAACCTCCGGCACGACGTCCCCGTCGGAGACGACCCGGGGGCGCCACGCGGCGAAGATCTCGCGCGCCGCGCCGGCCGCCTCCGGCCGCGTGACGATCCAGACCCGCCCGATCCCTTCGACGAATCTGCTCAGCGTGGACGCCAGGATGCCGGCACGCCCGAGGTCACGCGGGTGCAGCGGCAGAACGACGTCGAACTCGGTAGCCTCGACTCTCTCTGTCACACGTGGTGCTCAAGCTACCACAGGGCGAGATCGTCCCGAAACCTCACGCGCGGTCCCCGTGCGCGACGGCTGGCCCTCGGCGCCGTCGCCCCGCAAGTTGAAGGTCGGCTCCTCCAAGCGCCTTCCTCCCTTCCGTGCCACCGGTGACCGAATCCGATCGAGGCTACTTGACCCTGGCCTGGGGGCCGCCCCGTTACCTCGAGATGGCGGTGGACATGGTGCTGTCGCTCAAGGATCACACGGTGCTTCCCGTGGCGGTCGTGGCGGACGATGCGACCGCCGCCACCGCACGGCGGAGCTATCCCGAGGTCTTCGACCGGATCGTCCTCCTGCCGGAGAGATTCCGGACCGGCCGGGCGCGCAAGTACGGCACGGTGGCGGCGAGCCCCTTCCGCGAGACGGTCTACCTGGACGCCGACGCGTTCGTCCTCGCGCCGCTGGACCGGCTCTTCGAGGTCCTGCGCGGAGAGCCTGTCGTCATGGTGGGTGAGCGGCTCGGCCCGGACGACGACCGGAGCCACCACGGCTTCTCGACGCGATCCCTCATGCGGACCTTCCGGCTGGACGCGTACCTGAAGACGAACTCGGGGCTCTTCGCCTTCCGGAAGCCGGAGGGAATCCCGTTCATGGAGGAGTGTCTGCAGACCTTCCGGGACGAGATCCGCCCCCGCCTCCGGTGGCAGCGCCTCAGAGGGCGGTGGCTGGGCGACGAGATCGGCTTCGGCGTGGTGGGCGGCCGGCGGCACGTGGCCACCTTCCCGGAGCCGGGACCGATGCTCTGGCCCCACGAGTTCGCCTCTCTCGACCTGGAGCATCCGTTTCGTCCCTTCCTCCATTTCCTCCACCCCGTCCCGGACCCGATCCTGCGGGTCCTGCTCGAGATGGCCGTCGCCCGGCGGGCGCGGGCGGGGCTTCCGCCGTGCGACCACGCGCACGTGCACCGTGAGATGGCGCGCCTCCGGAGAGCGGCCCTTCCAGGGGCCTGAACGGTGCTCCGCGGCGTCCGCCGACCTATAATCAGTTGATCCGTCGGACCATCCCACCTCGCAGGCCCCCGGTCGGCATGCTTCTTCCACGAGGATTCCTCGACGCGGACATCCGTGGGGTGATCCGCCACTACGCGCGGGTCGCCAGAGCCCGGCCGAGGCACATCGTGATCCCGGTGGCGCTGACGCTCCTGGCCGCCAGCCTCGAGGGCGCCTCGTTCTCCCTTCTCATCCCGCTGAGCCGCGCCGTCTCGAGCAACAGCTTCGACTTCCTGCAGCGGTCGAAGGCGTTCGGTTGGATCGTCCATCTGCTTCCGGCCTCCGTGCTCGCGTCGCCCCGACGGGACGCCTATCTGGTCCTGATGATCCTCGGGCTCGCCCTGGTGGCCCGGGCCGGGAAGGTGCTGGCCGAGCTCGGCCGGGCGCTCTACGCGAACTGGAGGAACGAGACCTACTACGCCCGGGTGCAGGAGGAGACCTTCGCCCGGGTGCTGGGCTTCGGGCGTCAGTACTTCGAGCGTCAGGCGCTCGGGCGCCTGGACGTGGAGCTGGGCTGGTCGCGAACGGTCGTCGACTTGCTGGCCAGCGTCGAGGACCTGCTCAAGAACGTCCTGAGCATCGTCGCGAAGGCCGTGGTCATGGTCGTGCTGTCCGTGCCCCTGGCCATCACGGTGGCCGTGACGTTCCCGGCGATCGTGATGCTCATGGGTCGCATCTCGCGGGAGATCGAGCGGCAGTCCCAGAAGGGTGCCGACCTGGAGATCCGATCGAAGAGCCAGGTCCTCGACCTCCTCGCCACGGTGCCCCTGGTCAAGGCCTTCAGCCAGGAGCGGGAGGCCACCGCCGCCTACCGGGACCTCCTGCAGCAGCTGCGCGGCGTCGGCCTGCGCCGTCGAAACTTGATGGCGCTGCGCTGGCCGGTCGAGGAGATCCTGGTCCTCTTCACGGTGATCCTCGCGCAGGCGGTGGTGATCCTCACCACGCACAGCTACGTCCCGGGGGATCTGGCCCGGCTCGCCGTCTTCCTGCTGCTGGTTCAGCAGATCCTGCCGAACCTCAAGTGCTTCGGGACCTTCGCGATGTCGCTCGCGGAGCAGCGCCCCAAGCTCCGTGCGTTGGGCCACCTCCTGGGCGACATGGACAAGTACCTCGTCGCCTCGGGCACGCGGGTCTTCGGAGGACTGCAGCGCGGCATCGAGATCCGCGACCTCTCTTTCGCGTACGCGGACGGGGCCCCGGTCCTCAAGGGGATATCCGCCCGGGTGCCGGCACGCCTGTTCACGGCCGTCGTCGGTGAAAGCGGCTCGGGCAAGACGACGCTCTCGGACCTGCTGGCGAGGTTCTACGAGTGCCCGCCCGGCACGATCCTCCTCGACGGAGTGGACATCCGCGAGTTCTCGCTCGCCTCGCTGTACCGGCGCATGGCGATCGTCAGCCAGGACGTGTGGCTCCTCAACCGGACGCTTCGCGAGAATCTCGTGTACGGCCTCGAGGATCCGCCCGCCGACGCCGTGCTCCTCCAGCTTCTCGGGGAGGTGAAGCTCGAGGACCTCGTGCGGGATCACGACCGGCCGCTCGACCTCCTCCTGGGTGACCGCGGCGTGCAGCTCTCCGGCGGGCAGCGACAGCGGATCGCGCTCGCTCGGGCGCTGCTCCGGGATCCCGACATCCTCATCCTGGACGAGGCCACGTCCGCGCTCGACAGCGTCTCGGAGCGGAGCGTGACCGAGACGATCGGCCGGCGCGTCGGCGGCCGCACGATGCTGGTCATCGCCCATCGGCTGTCGACCGTGCGCGGGGCCGATCACATCCTCGTCTTCAAGGAAGGACGCGTCGCCGAGCAGGGGACGTGGACCGAGCTGCTCGGCAGCGGAGGCGAGTTCGCGCGGCTCCACCAGGCCCAGTTCGAGAGCGCGAGGGTCTAGCAGGTCGCTGAAGAAGGGGACTACCGCGCTCCGCGGGCCGCCTCCTCCACCGCGCGGACGATCAGCTCCGGCCCCCTGGCCACCCAGCTCCTGAAGGTCTCGACGCGCGCGGGTGCAGGCACGGGCAGGGAGCGCCAGAACGCATCGAGATCGCCGAGCCCCCCCGCCCTCGCCACGCCCGCCCGGCTGGCGTCCGCGGCGTTGAACGCCTGCTCGTAGTGGCGCTCGACGGGAGCGGCGAGGATGGGCTTGCCCAGGTAGAAGGCCTCGCACAGCGACTCGAATCCCGAAGTCCCCACGTAGGCCCGGCAGCCGGCCATGTGGTCGAGGAAGGCCACGTCGTCCAGCTCGTGGAGGTGGAGGCCCGGCTGCGCGGGCAGGTCGAGGCCCCGCCCACCCCCGGACACGTAGCAGTGCACGGCCACCGTGGGATTGCGCGCCTGCCACGCGGCCACGGTGCGCGCGTAACCAGCGTTCAACGCGTAGGCGAGCAGGTATCCGCCGTCCACGGGGTTCAGGCGCTCGAGTCCCCTCCTGAGGAGCGGCGGCGCCACGCGGACGGAGCCCCACGTCGGGAGCTCGTCGAAGGACAGGCCGATGGGCGACGCCACGCCGAGCGCGGTGATCCGCGAGAGGAGCGCGAGACCCAGCCGGCCCCGCGAGCCGGGTGGAGGCCCCGCGGTGCCGGGGTGGTCGAGCAGATACGAGTGCGCGATCGCCACCCGCGGCGGAGGCGACGATCCCAGGCTGGCCAGGTGGACGAAGCCCGCGATCATGTCGAAGAAGTTCACCACCACGTCGGGGCGCAGGGCCAGCAGCTCGCGCCGCAGGGCAAACCCCTCCGCGACGTACGTCGGAACGCGGCGGATGTTGTGGGCCGCCGTGTGTCCGACGGTCATGCCACGCACGTGCCGATCGGGCACGAGCATCGGAGCCTGGAAGGTGGTGACAGGCGACTGGATCCTGGACGTGAAGTAGGCCGGGGCCGGAAAGCGGGGGCTCGCACCCAGGAAGACCGCCACCACCCTGTGGCCCGCGTCGACGAGGAAGTCGCGAACGGCCAGCGCTTGTGTCATGTGGCCCCGTCCTTCGCCCTGGACCACGAAGGCGACATCCAGAGCGCGCGACCTCAACGAGGCGTCAGGTCCTTCTCGTAGAGCCTCCAGCGCCGGTACGCCTGGGCCCCCAGCGACTCCAGCGGGCCCGTGAGGTCGACGTTGTCCTCCAGGATCCACGACCCCTCCCCGCGTGTGCCCCCCAGAGCCGCACTCCGGCGCATGGCCTCGTGGACGAAGACGGGAAAGAAGCCCCGCTTGCGCACGCTGGGATCGAGGCCGAACAGGATGACACGCCCTTCGAGCACCTTACGCGCCCCGACCAGGAGGTGCCACAGAGCGACGGGTCCGAGACGCCCCGAAGGGATCTTCTGGAAGACGCGGTTGAAGTTGCGCACGGTGATCCAGAACCCCACCGCCTCCCCGTCCATCTCCGCCACGGTGCACAGCTCCGGGACCATCAGAGGCTTGAGGTTCGTGGCCAGGTGGGCGAACTCCTCCATGTCGGGAGGAACGAAGCCCCAGTTGCCGTCCCAGGCGCCCGCGTACAACGGAAGCATCCGCCGCACTTCCTCGGCGAACCCCTTGAAGTCGACGTCACGGAAGGTCATGCCCGTGTGCCGCCGCGCCCGCTCGGCCAGGTCGGCCATCCGCTCCGGAAGCTGGAATCCGTCCGCCAGCGGGAACTCGTACGCGAGGAGGTCCTTCGCCTTCGCGTACCCCGCCCCGGTCACCAACCCGTCGTAGTAGGTCGGGTTCCACGGCGTGAACACCATGGTGTCGCCCTCGCACCCCTCCACCAGGAGGCCGCACTCGTGGTTCATCGACGGGTTCATCGGGCCCCGGGACGCCGTCAGCCCCCGCTCGCGCAGCCACGCCTCCGATGCCGCGAAGAGGTCCCGGGCGACGGCCGCATCGTCCACGCAGTCGAAGAACCCGAAGAAGCCGACGCTGTCGCCATGACGGCGGTTGTGCGAGCGGTTCTCCACCGCCGCGATCCGCCCCAGAGGCCGGCGGCCGTCCGTGGCCACGAACAGCTGGATGTCCGCGTTCCGGTAGAACGGATCGCGGGAGGGGTCCAGGAGGTCGCGCATCACGCTCCGGAGCGGCGGACTCCATTGGGGTTGGCGCGCCGCGTCGAACACGTGCCACGGCACGTCGATGAAGCGGGCCATCCCCCTACGGCCCTCGACGGCTTCCACCAGATGGGCCAATGTGCTCTCCTGTCAGGCTCGGGTCACGGATGCGACAGCGGCGCGCTCGTCATCGTGCCCGCGAGTCGGGCTGTCGCTCCAGCGCCCCGATCGCGTTCCGCAGATACCCCTTATAGTGCTGATCCCACGGGTAGAGGTCCGGGACGGCAAGGCCCTCGCGATACACTCTCAGGGCCGCGCGATCCTTGCCCTGCAACCGGTACGTGTCACCGAGGTCGACGTAGTAGAGCACCACGGCCGGGTCTCCCTTCACGGCACGCTGCAGACATCGCTCCGCATCGCTCCAGTGCACGGAGGAGACGGGGTCGTGCCTCATGAGGATCCGCGCCAGCACGCGCTTTCCCCAGGACAGCCGGAGCAGCTCCTGGAAGAGCTTGCCGCGGATGTCGTTGCCCATCGGATCATCGGGCTTCTGGGCCAGCAGGGTGTCGGTGAGCGCCCAGACCTGCTCTCCCAGGCGGACGGTCGTCAGAGGATCGCCGTTCTCGATGGCCAGCCGACCCTTTGCCGCCGCGGCCCACTCCAGGGCCGTCGAGTCGTCCGGCCGCAAGGCCAACAGTCGGTTGCCGTAGCCGTTCGCGACCCGCAGCCACCGCACCCTCTCGTGCCAGCTCCCGGAGACCAGGCCCAGCGCGAAGGCGGCGCGCGTCGCGCGCCAGAGCGCCCCGAAGTCGTCGGGCGACCCATCCAGCCTACCCTGCAGCACGGCCAGGGCCCGGCCCGGGTCCCCGGCCATGAAGATCGAGTCGGCGACCGAGACCGACGTGCGGACCAGCGGATCGACGGCGACGGTGGTGAGAGGAGGCCCGGACATCTGGGCCGCGGCCCCAGGGGGAGCACCGCCCGCCCAGGCCGAGGCCAGCAGAACCATCAGAGCGGAGAGTCCGGACCGGGGGAGAGACATGGAACCATCGTTGGGGCGCCCGTGCGGCGCTGTCAACCAGCGCGGCCGGCAGTCGTGCGGCGGGCGGACGAGCGCCGCCACGCGGGTCTCAACCCTTCGCCGCCACGAGGCGGTCCACCAGAGCGACCGCCTCCCCGAAGGTCTCCAGGCGCGCCTCCTCCATCGACACCTCGATCCCGAAGGCATCCTCGATGTCGAAGATCAGCTCGGCGAGCGTCAGCGAGTCGAGCCCCAGATCCACCAGCTTCGCGTCCGGAGAGATCCGGGCGGCATCGACCCCGTACTTGCCCGTGAGCAGCTCCACGATCTTCTCCTGCGATCCCAAGTCGGACCTCCTTGCGCGCGGCACCTCGCCCGACAAAGGAGGTGAACATATCAGTTCGCTCGCACGGGATCTACCATGAGCCGCGCGCGGCGTCCGGGGGCGTGCCGGGGGCTCGACGTCGGAGCGCCGGGCACCGGCGCGACCGACCCGGTGTACGCTCCCGCGTGGCTTCCTCGACTGCGACCCCGCGACTCCGCTGCTTCTGGGCGCGCGACGTCCCGGACGACTACGTCCTCTATCACGACACGGAGTGGGGCTTTCCGGTCGCGGACGACCGCAGGCTGTTCGAGAAGATCTGCCTGGAGGGATTCCAGGCGGGCCTCTCCTGGCTGACGATCCTGCGCAAGCGGGACGCCTTCCGCCGGGCGTTCGCCGGCTTCGACTTCGAGAAGGTCGCGCGCTTCGGGCCGGGGCACGTGGAGAAGCTGCTGGCGAACGCGGATATCGTGCGCCACCGCGGCAAGATCGAGGCGACGATCGCCAACGCGAGGGCCGCGTGCCGACTGACGGACGAGGCGGGTTCCCTGGCGGCGTTCCTGTGGCGCTACGAGCCCGACCCGGCGACCCGGCCCGCCCGGATCACGGAGGCGGTGCTCCGGAACATGAAGCCCGCCCGCGAGGCGGCAGCCCTCTCGCGGGAGTTGAAGAAGCACGGATGGCGCTTCGTCGGGCCGACCACCCTCTACGCGTTCTTCCAGGCCATGGGCCTCGTGAACGACCACGAGGAGCGGTGCGCGGTGCGGGCCGAGGTGGAGCGGGCGAGGGCGGGGTTCGCCGTGCCCTGACGGAGCGGCTCGGGCACCTGCCCACGACCGCGGTGTCGCGGGCAGCGGAGCGTGGCCGCGGCGGCCGCTCGTTTCGTTCCCCGGAGTCCTTCCCCAGATTCCGGGAGCCAGCACATCCGCGACCCGATCCAGCATTCGACCCGGGCATGCCGGGCCCCACGGGAAGAGACCCATGACCTTCGTATCAGACCTCCAGCCGAAGCCTCTGTGGCGCCACTTCGACGAGATCCTCACCATTCCCCGGGGATCGAAGGAGGAGGAGAAGATGCGGGCCTTCGTGGTCCGCGTCGCCGAGCGTGCCGGCCTGGAGCACCACGTCGACGCCACCGGGAACGTCGTCGTGAAGAAGCCCGGCACGCCGGGCAAGGAGCGCGCGCCGGCGACCATCCTCCAGGGACATCTGGACATGGTCAACGAGAAGGACTCCGACGTGGAGTTCGACTTCGCGACCGACGCGATCCGGCCCGTGCGGGAGGGGGAGTACCTGACCGCCGACGGGACCACGCTGGGCTCCGACAACGGCATCGGCGTCGCCACGATGCTGGCCCTCATGGAAGCGGGCGACGTCGTGCACGGTCCGCTCGAGTTCGTGTTCACCGTCGACGAGGAGACCGGCCTCACCGGGGCCGCGGGGCTCGACGCCTCCCTGCTCTCCGGCAAGCAACTCCTCAATCTGGACTCCGAGGAGGAGGGCATCCTCACCGTGGGGTGCGCGGGCGGCGCCGACACCGACCTCACGCTCGCCCTCGAGACCCTGCCCGCGCCCGCGAAGGCCTCGGCGCACCACGTGCGGCTCTTCGGTCTCAGGGGAGGGCACTCGGGCGTCGACATCCACCTGCAACGCGGCAATGCCGTCCAGCTTCTGGCTCGTATGCTACGCGCCGCGAGGCAGCCCGGCTTCCTGGCGCACATCGAGGGCGGCAACAAGCACAACGCGATCCCCCGCGAGGCCCGGGCGACGCTGGTGATCCCGAAAGGGGAGGCGGGCGACTTCTTCGAGCGGCTCCGCGCCGAGCTCGAGCGGGTGAGAGCCGAGATCTCGGTGCCCGATCCGGGCGTGGAGATGACCGTCGAGGAGACCGTCGTGCCGGACAGCGTCTGGAGCCGGGACGCCGGCGTCCGGGTCCTGCGGCTTCTCGTGGCGCTTCCCCACGGCGTCGCCGCCATGAGCAACGACATCCCGGGCCTGGTGGAGACCAGCACGAACCTCGCCGCGGTGAAGCGGGCCGACGGGGCGCTGAAGGTGCTCATGAGCTCCCGCTCCTCGGTGGCCTCGGGCCTGGACTGGATGAGGGAGAAGATCGAGGCGGTGGCGGCGCTGGCCGGCGCGCGGGTGGAGCATCACGACGGCTACCCCGGCTGGACGCCGGACCTGAGCTCTCGCCTCCTCGGGGTCGTCCGCTCCGTGCACACCCGGGTCCTGGGATTCGAGCCGCGCGTGGAGGCCATCCACGCCGGCCTGGAGTGCGGGATCATCGGCAAGATGCTCCCGGGCATGGACATGATCTCGATCGGCCCGCAGATCGAGTTCCCCCACTCTCCCGGGGAGCGGGTGAAGGTGGACTCCGTGGGGCGGTTCTACGAGCTCGTCACCGAGACGCTGAAGGAGCTGGCCGGGTAGACCGCACGCGGACGCCCGGCTGGAGGTGACGGCGCCGGCCCCGGGGGGCCGGCGCCCCGCCTCGTGCGGCGACTAACCCACGAACTCTTCGATCCGCTTGGCGAGCTCGTCCTCGATGTGGACGGTCCAGGCCATCTCCGACACGTCGACGAGCAGGAACATGCTCGAGAGCAGCAACGTCTCGACGGCCGTCACGCCGAGGTGCTCCGCCCACTTTCCGATGCCGAGGCGCACCGTGAAGTTGTTCGGCTCGCCGTCGATCAGGATCGACAACGCCCGATCGGCCGTGATGATCTCGCTCCAGAAGCCGCCTTTCCGGGCCTGGACGAGCCGGCCGTGCGCGCTCGGCGACGACGACTGCACCGCGAAGCCGTCGCCCTTCAGGTAGTCCTCGATCTTCGCCTGCAGCGCGGCGAGATCCGTGTTCTTGTTCTCGAAGTGCTGGACCTTCTCGCCGATCATGTCGCCTCCGAATGTTCCGGGATGGTCCCACCCCTCCCCACCGCCCAGCCCCGAACGTAATCCCGGGATCGTCGGGCACAAAGCCGACGGAGCGCCGTCCGGGGGTTGGGCCGCGCCCCACTCTTCCCTATCCTCGGGTGCGGGCGGCCGCACGGTCCCGCGGACGAAGAGCCGCCCGAAGACCCACGACCGCCATCGGAGGAAGGACCATGGCTCAGACTCCGCAGAACGCCTCCCGGCTTTCCGGGTTCGAGGACCTCGACGACGAGCTCGCCTCGACCCGCCGCATGCTCGAGCGCTATCCCGACGGCAAGGGCGACTGGCGACCCCACCCTCGCTCCCGCTCGCTCGCCGAGCTCGCCACGCATGTCGCCGGCCTGCCCGGCCTGGGCGCCACCGTGATCACTACGGACGGCATCGACGTCGCCGCGCGCGCGCCCCGGCCGCCCCTCGACTCGAGGGAAGCGCTGCTGAAGTCCTTCGACGAGGCGACCGCCGGATTCCGGACCGCGTTCGCCAAGGCCAGCGAGGCCGACCTCGCCGGGACGTGGACCCTGCGCGCCGGGCCCCAGGTCATCGTCGAGGGCGTGAAGCGCCTGCTCCTCAGGCGCATGATGCTCAGCCACATGGTGCACCATCGGGCACAGCTGGGTGACGACTACCGCCTCCTCGAGGTACCCGTCCCCGCGACGTACGGGCCTTCGGCCGACGAGCCGCTGCCCCACTGACGCGGCGACTCGGGGGATCCGTACCTGACGCCGGATCCCCCGAGATCGACGACGCGGCTCAGCGACTCCGGCGGTTCACCGTGGCCTCGAGCGCCTCGAGCGCCTCCTGCGCCTCGGTGAGCTCGGCGACCCGCGCCTCGAGCTCGCGGCAGCGCGCCTCGACCCGGGCGTGGTCCGCGGCGCCCGCTCGCAGGCGGCTCTCCATCTCGGCGAGCTGCACGGCGCGCGCGTCGATCTCGTCGCGCAGGGCCGCCGCGTCCCCGGCGGCCCTGGCCCGCTCCTCGTCGCGCCGTGTGAGGAGCTTCTCGGCTTCGGCCAGCAACGCGGCCTGCTCGTCGTCGAGGCGGCGCTGCTCCGCGAGCTCCGACAGCACCTGATCGCGCTCGGCGGCCAGGGCCTCGGCCTCCATCACGGCCTCCTGGGCGATGCGTGCGCGCTCCTCGGCCTGTGCCTCCACCGCGCTCCGCAGCTTTCGCTCCTTCTCGGCGTCCGCCCGCGCGCGCGCCAGCTCCGCGCGGGCCTCGTCCAGGGCCCCCACCGCCTCCGAGCGCTCTCGCACCGCGGCGTCGAGGCGCGCGCGCAGGTCCTGCACCGCCTCCAGCACCGCGGCGGCCGCCCGCTTGGGCTCGTCGACCGCGATCGGCGCCCGCTCCGCCTGCGTCAGCCGCTCACGCAACGAAGCGATGCGCGCACGGCCTGCCTCCAGGTGCGGCGTATCCTGCGCGACGTCCGGGCCCGGCCTTCCTGGCTCCGCCTCGGTCCGCGGCGGCGCCTCCGGCGTGGGCTCGCGATGTCTCCCGGAGCTCGGCGTCGAGGCGCCCTCGCTTCCGTTGACCGGCTCGCGAACGGTGGAGGACGTCTCATCCACGCCTTCGAGCGCGCGCTCCTCCATGTCGGACGTCAGCTCTGCGAGCACTCTACCGATTCGTGTGCGCGGCTTGCGCGCCGGCACGTTGGCCTCGAAGCCACCCGTCATGCGGTCTTCTCCTGCACACCTTCCAGAGGGGCCTGCAGCACTTCGTGGATGAGGGCGTTCGTGTCCTTGGCCCCCTTGCTGCCAGGATCATAGGCGCACACGGGCAGCCCCTCGCTCGATGCGCGGGCGAAGTCCGTGCACTGGCGAACGATCGTCTTCAGGAGGAACTCCGGATAATGGCTCTCGAGCGCCCCCCGCGCCTCGCGGGCGATCCGGGTCGTCGGATTGTACTGGTTGAGGACGATGAAGATGCGCTGCAGGGTGTGGCCCAGGTCCTCCTCCAGGCCGCTCAGCGTCTCGAAGAGGAGCTTGAGGCCGTGGAACGACAGGAAGTCCGGAAGTACGGGCACGAAGAGGTCGTCCGCGGCGATGATCGCGTTCAGGTTCAGCAGCCCGAACGACGGCGGCGCGTCCATCACGATGAACTCGTAGCGGGCCGAGACCTCCGCGAGCGCCTTCTTCAGCCGGTACTCGCGCCCGGCCATCGGCATCAGCGCGAGCTCCAGCGTACTCATGCCGAGGTTCGCGGGGACCAGGTCCAGCTCGGCCAGCGGCGTCTCCACGAGCGCGTCCTCGATCGGCGAGCGCCCCGCGAGCACGTCGTACAGCGTGCGCCCGTACTCCTCGCCCTGGAAGCCCAGGTGCTGCGTGGCGTGACCCTGGGGGTCGAGATCCACGAGCAGGACCGCGTGTCCCATCTCCGCGAGGCGGTACGCATAGGCGACGGAGAGGCTCGTCTTGCCCGTGCCGCCCTTGAAGTTCAGGAAGAGCTGATGGCGGAGCGGGCGCCGTGGGGGACGACGGCCCAGCACCCTCCGATACGCGGACAGGTGCTGCGGGCCGTACTCCTCCGGAGCGCCCCCGAGGGATGCCAGCTCGGGCCGCCCGTCGGCCTCGGCCAGTCCCGCCTCCGACACACCGAGAAGTCGCGCGAACCGCCTTCTCCGATAGCGGATGTCGTCCATCAGACCCTCAGCGAACGGTTCGGGCCGGACGGATCGCGACCGGCTCCGGCCTGGCGCAGGACCTGACGGATCACGCGTCGCACCTGCGGATCCGGGTCCTCCCTGAGCGGCTCGAGCAACCTATCAGCCGCGATTCCCCGGGCGGCCCCCGCGGCCAGTGCCACCCGCCGGCGTACCCTCGCGTCCGGATCGGTGAGCCCTCTGCGCAGGTGGACCTCCAGGACCGCGGGCGCACGCTCCAGCAGCCGGCCGAGCGCTTCGTAGGCCGCCGCTCGCACGAGCGGCTCCGGGGACTCCGTCCAGGGCCGGACACGGTCCACCGCGTCCGCGTCGCCGCTCCTGCCGATCCGCAGCAGCAGACCGGCCTGCTCCGCCGGCCCGCCGGCGGCGACCAGCTCGGGCG
>JBJKSF010000052.1:0-13947 GCA_046704285.1 Longimicrobiales bacterium
GGGCCGGGGTCGCGTCCGTGGAGCCGTCGTCCACCGCGATCACCTCGAAGTCGGGGTCGCTCTGGCACTCCAGCGACGCCGCCGCCTCGCCCAGGTACCGCTCCCCGTCGCGCACCGGCAGGAGGACCGAGACGGGTGGCGCGGTACGTCGCGACGCCGCGGCGCGGGCCGAGGCACCGGCAGCGCTCCCGGAGCCCGAGGCGCGCGCCGCCCCCTCGCTCACAGCACCTGGCGCAGGTAGCGCCCGGTGACGCTCTCGGGCACGTCCGCCACCATCTCGGGCCGGCCCATGGCCACCACCTCGCCACCCTTCGCCCCCGCCCCCGGGCCCAGGTCGATCACCCAGTCCGCGACCTTGATCACGTCGAGGTTGTGCTCGATGACGAGCACGGTGTTGCCGCTCTCCACCAGGCGGTCCAGCACGGCCAGGAGCTTGCGGACGTCCTCGCCGGACAGCCCCGTGGTGGGCTCGTCGAGGATGTAGAGCTTGCGGCCGGTCCGGCCGGCGGCTCCGGCGAGCTCGCGCGCGATCTTCAGCCGCTGCGCCTCGCCGCCGGAGAGCGTCGTGGCGGGCTGGCCGAGGCGCAGGTAGCCGAGCCCCACCTGCTGGAGCTGCCAGAGGATCTTGCCCAGCTTGGGCTCCCGGATGAAGAACCGGATCGCCTCGTCCACGGTCAGCTCGAGCACCTGGGCCACGTTCCTGCCGCGGAAGCGCACGTCCAGCAGCTCGCGGTCGTAGCGCGTGCCCCCGCACGCCTCGCACGGGACGTAGATGTCGGCCATGAAGATCATCTCGACCTCGACCTGGCCGGCCCCCTTGCACGCCTCGCACCGCCCGCCGCCCGACACGTTGAAGCTGAAGTGGCCCGCCGTGTAGCCGCGCTCGCGCGACAGCGGCTGGTCGGCGAACGTGCGGCGCACGTAGTCCCAGGCCTTCACGTAGGTCACGGGATTGGAGCGCGGCGTGCGGCCGATGGGCGACTGGTCCACGAGCACGGCGGCGTCCAGCTGGGACAGGCCGTCGAGCGCGTCCCAGCTCCCGACCACCTCGCCCAGGTGCTCCTTGGCGCTGGTGACGCCGCCCAGCTCCCGCTCGATGGCCCGGTACAGCACGTCGTGCACCAGGGTGGACTTGCCCGAGCCCGACACGCCCGTCACCACGGTGAGCGTGCCCAGCGGGACGTCCACGTCCACCCCCTTCAGGTTGTGGAGGCGCGCGCCGCGCAGCGCCAGGCCGGGACCGTCCACGCTCCGGCGCCGCACGGGCAGATCCACGCGCGAGCGCCCCGAGAGGTAGCGTCCCGTCGCGGTGTCCTGCGCCTCCAGCTCCGCCGGGGGGCCCTCGTAGACCACGCTTCCCCCCGTCTCCCCGGAGCCCGGCCCCAGCTCGACCACGTGATCCGCCGTGCGGATCGCCTGGCTGT
Source organism: Longimicrobiales bacterium (assembly GCA_046704285.1). GTDB lineage: Bacteria > Gemmatimonadota > Gemmatimonadetes > Longimicrobiales > Gaopeijiaceae > SZUA-318. Next base: position 1,425 of record JBJKSF010000052.1, read on the forward strand.
CGTGCTCGACGACCAGCACGGTGTTGCCCGCCTCGCTCAAGCGCCGCAGCAGCGCGAGCATGGCCGCGGTGTCGCGCGCGTGCAGGCCGATCGTCGGCTCGTCCAGCACGTAGAGGGTGTCCACCAGGCGGGAGCCGAGCGAGTTCGCGAGGCTGATGCGCTGCGCTTCTCCGCCGGAGAGGGTGCGCGTCTGCCGGCCCAGCGTCAGGTAGCCGAGCCCCACGTCCACGAGGAACGACAGCCGGGCGCCGAGCTCCCTGAGGATGGTCTCGGCGATGCGCCGCTCCATCTCGGTCAGCTCCAGCGACGCCACCCAGGCCGCCACCTCCTCGAGCGGCATCTCGCTCACCTCGGCGATCGTGCGGTCGCCGACCCGCACGTTCAGCGCCTCGGGCCGCAGGCGCGCGCCCCCGCACTCCCGGCACGGGCGCGGGCTCTGGTACTGGCGCAGGAAGACCCGGATGTAGCGCTTGTACCGCTTGCTCTCCCGCGAGACCAGGAAGGGGATGACGCCGCGGAAGCCCTTGGCCCCGTGGAGCACCGCGTCGCGGAACTTCTGCGGCAGGTCGCGCCACGGGACGTGGAGCGAGACGTGGCGCTCCTCGGCGAAGAGACGCAGCCGCTCCCGCTCCTTGCGGTAGCGCGGCTTCGTCCACGGATCGACCGCCCCGTCGGCGATGGAGCGCGCCGCATCCGGCACGATCAGGTCGACGTCGTACTCCAGCGTCGCTCCGAACCCCGTGCACAGCGGGCACGTCCCGTACGGGTTGTTGAACGAGAAGAGCTGCGGCGTCGGGTCCGGGAAGTCGATGTCGGGGTGCTCGGGGCAGCGGAAGCGCTCGGTGAAGCGCAGCCGCGCCGGGAGCTCGCCGCCCCGCTCGGCGACGACGACCAGCGCCTCGCCCTCGCCCTCCGCGAAGCAGGTCCCGAGCGAGTCAGCCAGGCGGTCCGCGCCGGCGGCGCCCACCTTGAGGCGGTCCACGACCACGAGGACCTCCGCGGCCGCGGTGAGGTCGGGACCGTCGGACGCCGCGTCCTCCGCTCCGGAACCGGACAGGTCGAACGGCTCGCCGTCCACGAGCGCCCGCACGAACCCCATCGCCCTCAGGTTGGCGACGACCTCCGCGTGCGTGACCTCGTGCGAGCGAGGCAGCGGGAACGCGACCTGGATGCGGGTGCCCTCCGGAAGCTCGAGCGTGCGGTCGACCGCGGCGCTGACCGTGTCGGGGCGCACGCGCCTGCCGCACGCGGGGCAGTGGGTGTGGCCGACCCGCGACCACAGGAGCCGGCAGTAGTCGTAGACCTCGGTGGCCGTGCCCACCGTCGAGCGGCTCGTCTTGGTCGGGTTCTTCTGCTCGATGGCGACGGCCGGGCAGACCCCGTCCACCCGGTCCACGTCCGGCTTCTCCATGCGCTCCAGGAACTGCTTCGCGTAGGTGGACAGGGACTCCACGTAGCGCCGCTGTCCCTCGGCGAAGAGCGTGTCCAGGGCGAGCGAGCTCTTGCCCGAGCCGGAGGGCCCCGTGACCACGGTGAGCCGGTGCCGGGGCAGGTCCAGGTCGACGCCCTTGAGGTTGTTCTGGCGTGCGCCTCGGATGCGGATGGGCTCCGCGGTGGTGGGACTCATGGGAGGATGATAGCGAGCGCCGCGGCCCGGAAAAGTCCGACCCCGTTGAGTCGGGGTCCCGGGGTGCTATCGTGAAGGACCCGGGGTAGCACGGAGGAACGCCGAAGGAGCGGAGCCACCTGGACGCCACCAAAGGGATACTCACCAAGTTCTGGGAGCGGACCGGCGATGCCGACGAGATGCCCTTCCTGGACCATCTCGAGGACCTGCGCTGGCGCATCCTGAAGAGCTTGCTGGCGCTGGCCGTGGGCGCGGTCTTCGGGTTCCTCTTCTGCCTGCACTTCGACGTGCTCGGCCTGCTGGTCCACCCGATCCAGCCGTACCTGCACGGAGGCAAGCTCAAGTACCTGAGCCCCGCGGACCCCTTCTTCATCACGATGAAGCTGGGCATCACGATGGGCGCGCTGCTCGTGTCCCCCGTGGTCGCCTACCAGCTCTGGGGCTTCGTGGCGCCCGCGCTCCTGCCCGACGAGAAGAAAGTCGTGCTGCCCGCCCTCTACTTCGGGGTCGTCCTGTTCCTGGGCGGAGGCGCGCTCGCGTACTTCGGGGTGCTGCCGGTGGGCCTCAAGTTCCTGATGAGCCTCCAGAAGGAGAGCCTCCAGCAGAACATCATCGTCGGCTCGTATCTGGGGTTCGTGCTCAAGCTGATCCTCGGGTTCGGGATCGTCTTCCAGACCCCGCTGGTGATGTTCGTGCTCGCCAGCGTCGGCGTCCTGACGTCCGACATGCTCCGGCGCACCTGGCGCTACGCGATCGTGTTCATCTTCGTGATCTCCGCCGTGCTCACGCCTCCGGACGTGTTCACGCAGATGCTGATGGCCACGCCGCTGCTCATCCTCTACGTGATCAGCATCTGGCTGGTGAAGTGGGCGGAGCGCCGGAGGCATCGGAGGCTCGAGGCGCTGCGGGCGGAAGCGGCGCCCGACACGGCGGCCGATGCGGCCGGCACGGGCCAGGAGCCGGTGCAGGCGGAGTCGTAGCGGCGCTCAGCCCGGCTTGCGGTACACGTGCTGGGTCTTCGTGCGCGTGTAGCCCAGTCGCTCGTAGAACGGATGGGAGTCGGCTCGGAGCGTGTTGCTTCGGACCACGACCGTCGAGAGCCCCCTGGTCGTCGCCCATTCCTCGACCCCTGCGACGAGACGACGCCCCACCCCGCGGCCCCGCGCCTCCTCGCCCACGACCAGGCCGAGAATCTCACAGCGACGCCCGGATCCCAGCACCTCCCGCTCGCCGGCGTGGATCCAGCCCAGGGCCGCGCCCTGGAGCGACACGGCGATCAGGACCACGTCCCGATCGCTGGCGCGCAGACGCGCCAGGCTGCCACGGATTTCCTCCACCCCGTCGGTGCGCCCCAGAACCCTGTTCAGGGCCGCGATCGCTCCGGCGTCCCCGGTCTCCGCTCGACGGATCTCGGTCCCCACGCGCGTACCTCCCCGTGCCTGATTGGAGCGCTCACGCGCCGATCTGCGCGATGAGCTCCGGGATCCGCGCCTCCGCGAGCAACTGGAGGCCGAGGCGCTGATCCGATGTCCCCTCGTGGATCCGGTACGAGTACCGCGCCTTCCCCGCCACGAGTCGTCCATCGAAGTAGTGGAAACGGATGCGCGGGTCGGAGCGCAGCACTTCCGCCAGCTCCACCAGGTGCGACGAGAAGATGAAGCCGCTGCCCCTGGCCCTGGCGAACCCCAGAATGACGGCCGCCGAGGCGTCCAGGGCATCCTTCACGTTGGTACCCTTGAACACCTCGTCGAACACCACGAAGCACCGTCGCCCCTCGACGAGCCGCTCGGCGGCCTGCTGAACCCGCAGCACTTCGGAGAAGAAGAAGCTGAGGCCGAGCCGGAGGTTGTCGGCCGGGTTGAGACTCGACAGGAGGACCTCCACCGGCGTGAGCCGCACCCTCCGGGCGGGCACACTCATGCCCACGTGGGCCAGGAGCATCACGATCGCCGCCGTCCGCAGGTACGTGGTCTTCCCGGCCATGTTCGGGCCGGTGAGGAACACCATGGGCTCGCCGCCGTTCAGGCGGATCGGGTTGGGCACCGCCTCGTCCACGAACGGATGCGCGAGCTCGTCACCCTCGAACAGGAACTCCTCCGAGTCTACGACCTCGGGCATGGTCCACTCGTGGCGCCGCGTGGCGCGAGCCATAGAGCGGAGAGCGTCCAGTTCGCCCACGCACTCCCTGATGCGGACGAGCGACGCGCGTGCCGTGCCCCGGAAGAGCCGATCCAGTCGGCAGAGGTCCTCGGGCGCTCCCGGACCCTCGGGCTGAAGGCATCGCTCGGACGCCGACAGGAGGTCGGCCGCGAGGGCCCGTACCTCGGAGGGGGGATCGAGGCCGAGGACCCGTCGAGCGCACTCGATCGAGGTCTTCAGCAAGGCGAGCGTGCCCAGGACGCCCTCCCTCAGCTCGCGGTACGGCTCCCGGTACCGCATGGCGAACCAGCGGGCCGCGACGGCCTCCGACAACGCCCCGCTCGGGCGCGACACGACGACATTGGAGTCGAGGTAGTGCCGGAGATCCTCGATGGCACCGTCGGGGATCGGCAGGACGTCGGGATGTCCGAGGAAGAATCCCACGGCGTCCTGGGTTCGCCGGATCGCGGAGCGGTCGCCGTGCGGCCGCTCGAAGCGGCGCCTGAGAGCGGCACGCCCGACCCGGGTCTCGGTCTCGTCGAGCAGACCGAACAGGCCGCCTTTGCCGGTCGCGTCCTGGAACACCTCGAGATCCGAGAGGGTCGTGGCATCCACCAGCATGGCAACCGCCTCCGTGTAGGGCTCGGTGCTCGCGCTACGCGCTCCTGCAGACGGGTAGGCCTCCCCCGGCAACGCACGCGCTCTCGCCTTCCAACGACCCAGTCTCTCGCCCGGCGGCCTGTTCGCGCACTGGCCGCACCCTCGGTCGAGGGATGGGGCCCATCGACCTACGGGGATCCGCAGGCAGTCGTCAACGCTTCACCGACATGTAGTAGTGGTTGCTGCCTTCGTCCTCGACCTCCTGAATCGACTCCAGGCCGGCCGCCGCCAGGAGACGCCCATACGCCTCGGCCCCGAGCGACTCGGAGCGGAGGCCCGTCATGGCGTCCGGCCAGTCGCACGGCTCGGCTGGCGCCGTGAAGAGGAAGCGGCCTCCCGGCAGCAGCACGCGCCCCACCTTCTGGATGATCCGCCGTTGCGCGGCTGGCGTCAGCAAGAACAGCAGGCCCCAGGCAATGACGCCATCGAAGGTCCGGTTGAAGAACGTCGAGCGCTCGGCGCTGTCGCAGTCGATCGCGACGGTCGCAAGCCTGGCACGGAGCTGCGCGATCATGGTCGGTGAAGCGTCGACTCCGTATACCCGCAGACCGGCGTCCACGAGCAATGACGTGATCGGATAGCCCGGGCCGCAGCCGAGATCCAGCACCGCGGCGCCAGTGGGCAGTGTCCGGATCCAGTCCCGCACCTCACGCACCCCGATCCCGACTCCCGCCCGGGCTCCGCGACCGGCGATGTACTGCGCAGCGACCGCCTCGTAGCCGTTCGATGGGTCCTCCATCGCACGTGCCCCCTCGAGTGCCGTCCGCGTGGGAGCATGGGCTCCCACGCCGTTCGATAGTCAGGTCATGCGGACGTACGAGATCGCACCGGAAATTGGCAATGCCCTGCCTCCTGCGGTGTCGTGGGAATGCCTGCCTCCGCGGGCGACCTCCGAGGCCGGCGCGGCGCGATCAAGCAGGAACGTACGTCAACCGGATCATGTCATCGGTGATGACGTCGCTGGCCACCATGTGGAGCGGGGGCCGGGGGCCGGCGAAGAAGGGCGCGCCACCACCAAGCACGACGGGGCGGAGGTACAGGCGATACTCGTCGACCAGACCGGCCTCGGTCAGGCTGTGCGCCAGGACCGGCCCGCCGACGTGAATCTCGCCGGCCAGCTCGGCCTTCAGCCCGCGTATCACCTTCTCGAAGTCATGCGGGACGAGCGTGGCGTTGGGGCCGACCGACTCCAGGGAGCGCGACACGACCCACTTCGGCTGGCTCCGCCACGCCGACGCGAAGTCGCGGTCGTCCGCGTCCCAGTCAGGAAGGTCTTCGTCCCAGTAGCGCATGATCTCGTACATCCGGCGACCGTAGACGAGACCCGTCAGGCCACGCACCAGCTCGACGAAGTGACGGAAGGCCGCGGGCGCGGGTGGCCCGAGCTCCGTGTGGTCCACGTAGCCATCGAGGGACTGGTTCAATGCGTAGACGAGTCTCGCCACGCTGCAATCTCCTGGGGATGGGGCCCATGCGGGGGCCGCCTGACGACCTTTGGGTTTCCCCTGCGGGGGCAACATGCCGACCGGCGGTCGCGAGGGGCAAGCCGAGTCGTCCGACCTTCCGGTCCACCCCGTCAGGCTCAGACCCCTGTTGGACGGCGGCGCGACTCCTTCAGTCCAGCTGCAACAGGTACTCTTCCACCTCGTCCCCCGAGCTCTCCACTGTCGATTCTCTGGCCCTTATGTGGAAGCCGACCTTCTCGAGGACTCGGCGCGACGCTGTATGGTCCACGGTCACCCGGGCGAAGAGCGGTCGCTCGTGCACCTCACCGAGGAACGCTCGCAGCGCACTCGTCGCGATCCCCCTTCCCCAGTGCTCCCGGCCGTACCAGTAGGCAACCTCGCGCAGGCCCGCGCGAACGAAGCTGCTGACATAGCCGACGACGACGCCGTCGCACTCGACGGTGCGTTGAATCGCGAGTGGGTCCGCGAGAATCCTCGCCCAGTGGGCGTCGAAGTCGGCGCGCTCGCGTGACGTCAGCGTGCCGATGCGAAGTGCGATCGGATCACGCTGATGCTCGAAGAACGTGTCGAGATCCGAGGACACAACAGGCCGTAGGCGAGTCCTGGTCATGAGAGGTCCGGGAGAGGGCTCGAAGTGGCGCGTGGGTTCCGCGGCTGTCCGGCGACGCGAGTGCTCCGGACCACCTCGTCTACCCGCGGAGGAGCAAACGCCCGTTGGAAGGCGCGCTACCCGGCCTTGCTCGCTGCAAGGCTCTCAGAGTACCGCCGAAGCTCGGCTTCGCGGTCTCGGATGGGGAGGTAGCCACGATGCCTCTGCCACAACCAGATCCGCGTCTTGGTCAAGAAGTCCGCCTCCGGACCCAACTCGGCGTCGGACTTCTCATCCGGGCCGTATACGGCGTCGGTGTCTCCGAGGTCGAGCGCGATCTCCTCGAGGACGTGGAAGAAGCCCATGCACTCCTCGCCGTCGTAGCCCGCACGCAGGCAACGATCCAATGCCGCGCGGTCGGCGGCACATTCCTCCTCGGGACCGTACAGACGGTTCTGCAGCAATCGGAAGATCGTTACAGCCACCTGTCCCAAGCCAAGGGACGTCAGGGCTTTCGTAATCGGTCCGTGAATCACGGACAAGTGACCCAGGTCGTGGTGCGCGATCTCGTGCGCGACGACGAGAGCCACGGCGTCGTCCGAAGGGCACCGTTCCAGGAGGCGCCGGTTGAAGTAGATGTACCGACCCGGAGCCGTGAACGCCGTCGGCACCGGACTCCAGGGGATCAACACCTGGAGCCTGTCGGCAGGAGCCCTATCGGTCTGGAGCCGCTCGGCGACCCTCGTGACCTGCTCGACGAAGAAGCCGCTCTGCTCGATGAAGACCAGGTCTGCAATCTCGTGCTTCAGCCACTCTCCGAAGGTTACCCCGTCCTCGACTTCGAAATCATCGGACATGGTGCTTCCGTGTCATGGTGGACAGAACCCGAGGAGAGTACGCACCGACCCACCGTTGTCTTCTGAGCCGCGCGCCACACGCGCCTTCTGACGACTCTGGACCTCTGCGGCGCGACCAAGTTGCTCGCTCTGAGTCTCTTCCGGGATGTATGATACGCTCCCTCGCCCCGTAACGATTCTCCCGTCACCAAACAGGTCACCATGCTCGGGCCCTCTCCCGCAAGCAAGTACCCCATCGAGGGCGTACAGCGGACCGGTTTTCTGAAGAACTTCGTCACCAGACCCAACATCGAGGTGGGAGAGTACACCTACTATGACGATCCCGAAGGAGTGGAGCGGTTCGAGAAGAACGTGCTCTACCACTTCGATTTCATTGGGGACCGCCTCATCATCGGTCGCTTCTGCTCGATCGCGGCCGAGACCCGTTTCATCATGAACGGTGGGAACCACGCAACGGACTGGTTCGCGACGTTTCCGTTTCCGATCTTCGGGAACGGCTGGGAGAGCGCCATGCCGGAACGGTGGCCTCACCGGGGGGATACGGTCGTCGGACACGACGTCTGGATAGGGTATGGAGCCACCATCATGCCCGGTGTGAGGATCGGCAACGGAGCCATCATCGCCACCAGGTCCGTCGTAACCAAGGATGTCGAACCCTTCGCGATCGTAGGCGGGAATCCGGCGGAGCTCATCCGATACCGCTTCGACGAGGAGATGCGCAGGACCGTCTCGGAGATCGCGTGGTGGGATTGGGATGCAGAGAAGATCACCAGAAACGTTCGCGCGATCTGCTCCGGAGACATCCAAGCCCTGCAGGCAGCTGTGTGAGTCGGCCGGACGCCTCGGCCCAGCCTGACGGCTCGGCACTTTGCCTGCGGGAGCGACATGCCCACCGGCGGTTGTGAGGTGCAAGCCGACGGCGCCTTAGTTGATGATGTCTCCCTCGGCGTTCGCCAGCCTCTCGCGCCACCGTTGCACGTCCTCGGGCGCCGGCCGCTCCCATTCGGATACGTCACCGACGATCCTCAGCGGGGCAGTGCTTCGGTATGAGCGGGTCGGATTCCCCGGGAACTTCTGGTTCGTGACGTTCGGATCATCTTCGAAGCTCCCCGTGGGCTCGACGACATAGACGCGTTCGGGCCCCTCTCCCCGGGCCAGGGCCGCGGCAAGTCCCGCCCCGTCGACCAAGGCGGTGAAGTAGATGTGCTTCATGACGAGGTCCGATACGTAGTTCGACCTGTTCCCCGCGGACAGCAAATCGCCGACATGCAAAGCGGCTCTCGTGCCGTGGTAGAAAGGGCCTCGGTCCGTCGGTCCCCTCTCGAACGAGGTCGCCAGCCTGCGGTGTCTTCCGGCAGCGTCGAAGTCGTTCAGGCTCTCATGGCACTCGGCCATTCTGGAATGTAGAAGGGGGAAGGCAGCCCTGACCGAGACATCGTCCACCTGCAAGGCGAGCTGAAGAGCGCTCTCGAGCCACTTCAGCTGGCCGGCCGGGTCCTCTTCCCGCCGGGACACGTGGTAGGCGGCGAGGAACCGCTCGTGGTCGTCGGTCGCCTCGTTCCAGGCTCGCAGGAACACCGCACGCGCCTCCTCGACGTGGTTCCCTTCTTCCAGGCGCATACCCTGGATGCAGAGTCGAACGATCTCGTTCTGAGGGCTGAATTCCATCTTCGCTTCCGATTCGTGGTGTACCGGGGACCGACCTGCGCATCACCATGCTTGGCCGGGTTGTGAGGTGCAAGCCGAACAGCCGTCCGGTCCTCACGCTTACCCCGTCGGGTTCAAACCCGAGTTGGACAGCCGAGCGCCCGCCCGATCGTGGCAGTTGCCGAGGATCCGCCCGGTAGCGAGTCACGGGGAGGGATCTCCACGGCACGCTACAGGCTTCCGAATCCATAACCTATGCATTATATAACTGCATGGTTATTACAACACAGGCCGCTCATCGGCTCGACGCCACCTTCTTTGCTCTCGCCGACCCGACCCGACGCGCCATCCTCGCTCGCCTGGCCACCGGGGAAGCCTCCGTGACCGAGCTGACCGAGCCCTTCGAGATGACCCAGCCCGCCATCTCGAAGCACCTCAAGGTGCTCGAGCGCGCGGGTCTTGTCTCGGTGGACCAGGATGGAGCGCGACGGCTCCGACGACTCGAGACGGCCCCCCTCGAAGCCGCATCCGAATGGATCACGCGATACCGCGACATGTGGGAGTCCCAGTTCCGACGCCTCGACGAGGTGCTGGACGAGTTGAAGGCGGCGCGGCGATCCGAGTGAGACACCACACGAACTGAGGAGATCTCCCGTCATGACCCTCCCCGAGACCGCGCAGGTTTCGCTGCCCAGCGACACCGAGGTGCGTGTCCAGCGAGCGTTTCGCGCGCCGCGCGACCTGGTCTTCGAGGCCTACACGACCCCCGAGCTGCAGCAGCGCTGGCTGGGGGGCTATCCTGGCTGGACGATGACCGTCTGCGAGGCGGACCTCCGCGTCGGCGGGACCTTCCGCTGGCGCTGGCGCGCGGACGAGGATGGGAAGCAATTCGGCTTCCACGGCGAGTACCTCGAGGTCGAGGCGCCGAGCCGCATCCGCAATACCGAGACGTTCGACCCGGGCGATGTCGGCGGGACGATGGGGGACCAGCCGGCGATGATAACCGTGACGTTCGATGAGCAGGGTGGCGTGACGATTCTCACGACGCTGATCGACTACGGCTCCAGGATCTCCCGCGACGAGGCACTCGCGACCGGCATGACCGACGGGATGGAGGTGAGCTACGCGAGGCTCGACGCCCTGCTGTCCGCGAAGCGGATCGCCTGACCGCGGCACACTCGGGGTTCGGAGGGCACAACGTGCTCTTCGAGCCGATCTCATTCGCGGGGGGTGCCCCGTCACCTGGGTGCCGGGGTGCCTTCAACCTGCAGAAGCAACACGTTCCCCGGCGGCACTCAGCCTCGAGCGGGCATGGCCGGGTTGAAGAGGATCTCCCACAGGTGCCCATCCGCAAGCCGAGCAACGGGCCGACCCCTCTCGCCTACCCCGTCAGGTTCAACCCCTGTCAGGGTGCCGTCCCGCGTGCAGGCGCCAGCTCCTCGAGAACCTGCGTAGAGACCCAGTAGACCTGCTTGCTCTCCATGTCCGCTCGGATGAAGAACAGGAACTTCCCGTCGCGTGAGACAAACGGACAGCACTCGCTCTTCGGCGAGTTTACGGCGCTGCCGAGGTTCTGGGCTGCCCCCCAACTGCCGTCGGCGCCGCGGTAGCTCACAAACAGGTCGGCCCCGCCATAACCCTCACGTTCCCCCATCTGCATTCTCGAGAAGATCAGGTAGCGGCCGTCCGGAGACACGAATGGCGTAGTCTCATGTGCCGGAGAGTTGATCCCTCCCGGCACACTCCAAGAGCCGGCCGTCGGGTCCGCCGCGGAGGTCGGGGCCATGAAGATGTCGTCCCTTCCACGCCCTCCCGCCCGCGCCGACCCGAAATACAGAACACCCTCTCGGTCGATGGACACCTGCCAGTGCACGTGGTCTTCGTTGGTGGCTCCCGACAGCGGACGTGCACTGGACCAGCCCGCCCCCCTCCGCGTCGCCACCCACACCCGTTCTCCTCTCACGCCGTTGACAGGTCGGCTCGAGTTGAAGAGCAGCAGATCTCCTTCGGGCGCCACGACCGGGCAGTCTCCGTCAGCCTCTGTGGTGAACGCCAGGACCTCGGGCGGACTCCACCCCCACGAGGTGAGCCGTGTTGACATGATCTTCCGAGGGGCGTCGAGCTCCGCGGCCTCCGCCCAGAGGATCTCTGACCCGTCCGGCGAGATCGTCACCGAGCAGTGGTCGGGGAAGATGATCCCTTCGGCGAACGGGATTGCCTCTCGACCGGGTTGTGCCTGCCCAAGGTAGGGACCGCGCAGCCTGGGGAATCCCACCTGCGAGGGCATCTGGCCGCCCAAGCCTCTCACTCCAACCATCAGCGCGGCGCACGCCAACAGGAGGGTGTGCCGACTGCCCATGCCCCCACTCCAGACCCGTCTACCTGCTGAGTTACCGTGTGACATGACGGCACCCTGACGACTTTGTGCTTAACCTGCTGGACCAACATGCCGACCGGCGGTCGCGAGGTGCAAGCCGAACAACCGTCCGACTCCGCTGCCTACCCGGAAGGTTCAAATGGGAGACGACGAACCAGATCAGTCACGAGTCGTTTCCGCACGCCCCTGTAGCCACGCGATCAGCGTCCGCGCCAAGGCGATACGCGCCCCCGAGAAGGAGTGGTCGGTGTCGAGGAGCAGCTCGCGCACGTCGGCACCGCCGCGCGTCAGGGCTTCGGCGACCGGAATGTGGTTCAGCGCGACCGTCGCGTTTCGGTCATCCGCCGCGCCAACGAGGAGGACGTGCCGCCCCGCGAAGCTCGACGCCTGGGCCGTGAGGTCCCACTCGGCGGCGTGCGCGATCATCGTGTCCACCGGAGCGTAGCCCGCAGCGACCCGGATCGGTCCGGCCTCGCCGTGCACGGAGGCGCGGATGGAGGCGACCATCGCTTGCCGCGCCTGAGGGTCGGCCGCGGCCGCGCGCCCAGCCGCCCCCATGTTCGCAACGCCGATTCCCGCGACCCACGCCAACCGGGGGTCGCGCGCGCTCGCCATCAGAGCCAGCCACGCCCCCATGCTGTGCCCGACAAGCACGATGTGATCCGGATCGGCTCGGTACCGGGCCGCGCGCTCCGCGTCGCGCAGGTAAGCGACGACGGCCCCGACGTCTTCGAGCGCGTTGGACAACGAGAAGAAGCCCCCACTGCCCCAGGTTCCGCGGTAGTGGAAGGCGACCACGTTCATCCCGCCGCGGCGGATCGCCTGGGCCAGGTCGAGGTTCTGCTCGTTTCCCGGGTACCCGTGGAGCACGACGACGGTCGGGTGCGGGCCCCGCCCGGCCGCGAGGTAGAGCACGCCGTTCATGATCGAGCCATGGCTTTCGATCGCGAGCGTGCGCATGGCGGCCGGCCACGCCGTGTCCGGTGCCTCGTCCTGAGTCACGGGATCGAACGCGCCGGTCCGCTCTTGGGCGCCCACCCGAACCGCCGAGGTGAGCACGACCAGGAATGCCAGTGGGGTGCAGTGGCGTCGGGACATGACTGCCCACCTCCGTTGGGCCCGCCTGGGGAGAGCGGACGAGATCGGGCAGGTCTTGCCGGA
>JBJKSF010000053.1:0-15615 GCA_046704285.1 Longimicrobiales bacterium
CGCTGGCGGCCCGCCTCGAGCGCGCGCCCGGCTTCGGGGTCGTCGTGCTCCCCGCCCCGGAGGCCGCCCGCCGACTGAGCACGGGCGCCGTGGCGGTCGTGGTCGAGCCCGGTCGTCCCGTGGTGTACCGCTACGACCCGACCCGCTCGGAGAGCCGCCTCGCGAGGCTCGCCACGAACAACGCGCTCCAGCGCTCCTTCGGACGCTCGGACGCCCTGGCCACGGCGGACCGCCCCGTGACCGCGCCCGGATCGCGCTACATCGACTTCCTGATCCCCGGCCTCCTCGGCCTCAACCTGATGGGAACGGGGATGTGGGGCGTGGGCTACGCCGTCGTCGACGCCCGGCGGCGCAAGCTCATGAAGCGCTTTCTCGCCTCGCCCGTCCGGCGCAGCCAGTACCTGCTCTCGTTCCTCACCGCCCGGCTCATCCTGCTCGGGCCCGAGGTGGCGGTCCTCGTCGGCTTCGGCGCCGTCGTCTTCGGGGTGCCGGTGCGGGGCTCCATCCTGGGCCTGGCGGTCCTCTCCGTGCTCGGTGCGATGTGCTTCGCCGGGCTCGGCCTGCTCACGGCGAGCCGCGTGCAGACCGTCGAGGCGGTCTCGGGGCTGATGAACCTGGTGATGATGCCCATGTGGGTGCTCTCGGGCGTCTTCTTCTCCTCCGCGAACTTCCCGGCCGTCATGCAGCCGTTCATCCGGGCCCTGCCGCTGACCGCGCTGAACGACGCGCTGCGAGGTCTCATGCTGCAGGGCTCGTCCCTCGCGGCCCTGTGGGCTCCCATCGCGATCTGCGTCGCGTGGGGGAGCCTGTCGTTCGTGATCGCGCTCAAGGTGTTCCGGTGGCGATGAGCGCGACACCTTCCAACCGAGGTCGTCCCATGTGCTCCGAGACCCCCGATCGTCCTGCGCTCGATCGCCGCGCCTTCCTCAAGACCGCCGGCGCGACGGCCGCGGGCGCCGCCGCCCTCCCGTACCTCGGATGGTCCTGGGCCGAGGGCCGTCCCGATGCAGGAGCGCTCTCCGGGGCGGCGGACGCCGTCCCGACCGGATGGGTCGTGCGGCCGTTCGCTCTCTCGCAGGTGCGCCTCGGCGAGAGCCTGTTCACGGGCAAGCGCGACCGCATGCTCCACTACGCGAGGAGCTACGGCGGAACCGCGGACCCGTTCGCGGGCCCGGACCGGCTCCTCAGCACGTTTCGCGCGAACGCCGGGCTCGACACGCGCGGCGCCGAGGCCGTGGGCGGCTGGGAGAGCGCGACCGGCTACCTGAGAGGCCACTACACGGGCCACTTCATGAGCATGCTGTCGCAGGCGTGGGCGGGCAGCGGCGATACGCTCTACCGGAGGAAGCTCGACTACATCGTGTCCGGCCTGGCCGAGTGCCAGGCAGCGCTCGCCGCCGCGGCGAAGGAGCCGACGCCGCGGGTGAGCGGCCCGCACGGCGGGGGCGCGCTCCGGCTGTCGGGCTCGCCCATCGGGCTGGCCGAGCACGTGCGTCTGCCCGCCGGCGTCGTGGACGGCCTGCGCGACTTCACCATCGCCACGTGGATCGAGGTCCGGGAGTACGACGCGGCCAAGCTGCCACCGTCGAACCGGAACCAGGGGCCCTCCACGCTCAACAACCAGGCGGCGGTGTTCGATTTCGGGAGCCCGAACCCGGCCTATGCCGAGCCTCCGCTCGCCCACATGTACCTGATCGTGCGCGAGTCGGACCGGCGCCCCGTGCCCCGCTTCGCGATCACGACGAGCGGTCGCGACGGAGAGCAGGCAGTGGAGGGCAAGGAACCCCTCCCCGTGAACGCCTGGACGCACCTGGCAGTCACGCGCTCGGGCAGCACGGTGACGCTCTGGGTGAACGGAGCCGCCGTGGCCCGCAGCGACGCCGTGACGCTCGCGCCGGCCGACCTCGGCGGCACGAAGGACAACTGGCTGGGCCGCAGGCAGTTCCCGCAGCGGAGCGTCTCGTACCTGAACGCGTCGCTCGCCGACTTCCGCATCCACGCTCGCGCGCTCGCGGCGGACGAGGTGCGCGCGCTCGCGGCGGGGACGCCCGGCGGCGGGCACGGGGACGAGGTAGTCCGATACCGCTTCGCGGAGGCCGGCGGGCCCACCGCCGTCGACGCGTCGGGGCACGGCCGCGACGGGTGGATCGTGGCGCCGACCGACGGTCGCCGCCACCCGGGCTTCCTCGCGGCCTACCCCGAGACCCAGTACATCCGCCTGGAGGAGTTCTGTACGTACGGGAGCACCCAGGGGATCTGGGCCCCCTACTACACGCTGCACAAGATCATGGCGGGCCTCCTCGACGCGCACACGCTGGCCGGCAACCGGCAGGCTCTCGAGATCCTCACCGGCCTGGGCGACTGGGCGTACGGCCGGCTCGCGGAGCTCGAGGAAGCGCGTCTCAGGCGCATGTGGGACATCTACATCGCGGGCGAGTACGGCGGCGTGAACGAGAGCCTGGCGGAGCTGCACGCGCTCACGGGCAAGGACGAGTATCTGGCGGCGGCGCGGCGCTTCGACAACCTGGCAGTGCTCGCGCCGACGATCGTCGGCGCAGACATCCTCGACGGCCGTCACGCGAACCAGCACATCCCCCAGTTCACGGGCTACCTGCGGGTGTTCGAGCAGGGAGCGGGCCAGGACTACCACACCGCCGCCGCCCACTTCTGGGACATGGTCGTGCCCCACCGCATCTACAGCCACGGCGGCATGGGTGTGAACGAGATGTTCCGCAAGCGGGACGTGATCGCCGGATCCCTCTACGAGGACCGGGACCACGCCGAGACGTGCCCGCTCTACAACATGCTCAAGCTCAGCCGGAACCTGTTCTTCCACGACCCCGACCCGAAGTACATGAACTACTACGAGCTCGGCCTCTTCAACCAGATCCTGGGCTCGCGCCGCGACGTCGAGAGCGCCGAGAGCCCCGAGGTCACGTACTTCGTTCCCGTACAGCCGGGCCGGAACCGCGAGTACGGCAACGTGGGCACGTGCTGCGGCGGTACCGGGATGGAGAACCACACGAAGTACCAGGACTCGATCTACTTCCGCTCGGCGGACGGCGCGACGCTCTACGTGAACCTCTACATCCCGTCCACGCTGCGCTGGGAGGAGCGGGGGCTCACGATCACGCAGGACACCGGCTATCCCCTGGAGGGCGCGAGCAGGATCACCGTCGAAGGACACGGCGCCCTGGCGGTCAAGCTGCGCGTCCCCGTCTGGGTACGGAAGGGCTATACGGTCCGCGTCAACGGCCAGGAGCAGCGGCTCGACGCGAAGCCCGGAACCTACGTGACGATCGAGCGGACGTGGAGCACGGGAGACCGCATCGACATCGCGATGCCGTTCACGTTCCACGCGGAGCCGACGATCGACGATCCCGCCGTGCAGGCGATCTACCACGGGCCGGTGCTGATGGCCGTGCAGAGCCCCCCGGTCGGGGACGACCTCGCGACGGGGCTGATCCCGATGGGCTTCTATGCCTCGATGAAGCTCGACGGAGATCTCGCCCCTGCGATGACCCCCGCCGCCGAGCCGGGCTTCTATGCGAGCAACGGGCACACGCTGGCGCCGTTCCACGTGGCCGATCCGCAGGCCGGTGACACGCACCCCTACCACGTCTACGTGCGGCGCCACGAGCCGCGCGTCGTCTTCGGGTCGATCGACTCCGGCGTGGACAATCCCGCGCGGGAGGGCGGCGTGACGCTCCTCGACGAGGTGTGGGCGGGGGCGCCGTTCGCGGACCACGCAGCGTTCGTGGCACGGGTGGAGCGGATCTCGGCACGCTGGCAGGACGAGGAGAAGCTCACCCCCCGTGCGCGGACCGCGATCGTGGCGGCGGCGCGCAGGGCGGAGCGGGCCATGAGGGTGTGACGCGGGGCGAGCCCCCGGGCCCTGCGGGGCTCCGCCTCCGCTCCTCGGGCTGTCGCGAGGGAGCTCCGGCGAAGCCTCCTCGGTCCCGTGCCTCGCCCCGCGTCTGGCTTCCTCCGGCCCTCCGTCCTACGATTGGGAACCTCGCTCGGCGATCCTCGAATCCTCCATCCACCGGCGGACGCAGCCAGATGGCACGCTCCTCGATCCCGGGACGCTCCGGCACCCGTGGCCCGCAGCGCGCTGGCGACGGTTCCGGCGTGGCGCCCCACAGCCGCTCCCTCGCGGGGCGGGGCGCGCTCCTCGTCGGGACGCGCCGCATCGGAGCGGTCGTGGCCGGGAGGCTGGCGGACGAGGGCGCCAACCTGGCGATCTGCTATCGGCGCTCGCGGGACGAAGCGGAGGGCCTGCAGCGATCCCTCGCCGATCGCGTGGACCGCTCGCTCGTCGTGCAGGGAGACATGAGCGTCGAGGAGGACGTACGGCGCGTGGTCGACGAGAGCGCGCGGGCGCTGGGGGATCTCTCGATCGTGGTCGACATGGCCTCGGACTACCCGCACACGCCCTTCGACCAGCTCGACGGCGCCGCATGGGACCGGGGCATGGCCGGCGCGAAGAGCGCGTTCCTGCTCGCGCTCCACGCCGCCCGCCGCATGATGGACAATCCGGGGCCCACCCGCGGCCACATCGTGCTGTTCTCGGACTGGGCCGCCGGAGAGACGCCGTATCCGTCGTACCTGCCCTACCTGGCCTCCAAGGCCGCCGTGGACTTTCTCGCCAGGGGGTTCGCCGTGGAGCTCGCGCGACACGGCATCCTCGTGAACGCGGTCGCGCCGGGCCCCAGCATGCGCCCGCCCGACATGAGCGAGCGCTCGTGGGCCAGAGACGTGCTCGCGCGGACGCCGCTCGGACGGGAGTCCACGCCCGAGGACCTCGCGGACGTGGTGCTGGCGCTGGTGAGAACCCGTTCGGTGACGGGCGAGACGATCCGCGTCGACTCCGGCCGCCATCTCGAAGGTTAGCCGCCGACGCCGCACACGCTCCGGGGATGCACATGACACGCCACGCAGTGACGAAGGTCATCCACTTCTCGTACGGTCACCGCCTCGTGGACTACGACGGCCCGTGCCGTCACCTGCACGGCCACAACGGGGTGATCGAGGTCGACATCGTCGCCGACTCACTGGATGCCCGCGGCATGGTCGTGGATTTCGCGGAGGTCCGGGACGTGGTGAAGCGATGGGTGGACGAGAACCTGGACCACCGCATGCTCCTGTGCCGCGACGATCCGGCGGTGGCGGTGCTCCGGGACATGGGCGAGCCCCTCTACCTCCTCGATCACAACCCCACGGCGGAGAACATCGCGAGGGAAGTCTTCACGCGGGCGAGGGAGAGCGGCCTGGCCGTCTCGGAAGTACGCCTCTGGGAGACCCCGTCGAGCCGCGCGACCTATCGGGAAGACTCGTGAGCGCGGAGCCGGTCGCGGTGCTCGCGAGCGGCGGGCTCGACAGTGCGATCCTCGTCGCGGAGCTCGCGCGCTCGGCGCCGGTGCATCCTTTGTACGTGACGTCCGGCCTGGTGTGGGAGCGGGCCGAGCGAGCGGCGCTGGGGCGGTTCCTCGAGGCGCTGGCCGCGCCGAGCGTGGGGCCCGTGGTCGAGTTGGCCGCACCCTCCGTGCCGTTGCTGGGCTCGTCGCACTGGAGCGTGACGGGTCGGGGCGTTCCTGCGCCCGACTCTGCGGACGACGCCACGTTCATCCCCGGTCGGAACATCCTCCTGCTGTCGACCGCCGCGGTGTGGTGCGCCACGCACGACGTCGTGCGCATCGCGATCGGCTCCCTGAAGGGGAACCCGTTCCCCGACGCCACGCCGGCCTTCTTCGAGGCCTTCGGCAGCTCGCTCACGCAGGGCCTCGGTCGATGCGTGAGCATCGAGGCGCCCCTCCGTCAGCGCATGAAATCGGCGCTCATCGCCGAGCACCGGGACCTTCCACTCGGGCTGACCCTCACCTGCGCCGCCCCCAGGGATGGCGTGCACTGCGGCAGCTGCGCCAAGTGCGCCGAGCGCCGCGCCGCGTTCGCAGCGGCCGGCGTCTCCGATCCCACGCGCTACGCGGTGCAGGGATGATCGCGCACGTCGAAGTCCGTACGTCCGGGCAGGGGCTCTACGAGATCACCGACCGCGTGGCGGACCTGGTGTCGCAGGCGCGGATCGCGGAAGGCCTGTGCACGGTCATGGTGCAGCATACGTCGGCCAGCCTCGTGATCCAGGAGAACGCCGACCCGTCGGCCAAGCACGACCTGGAGGCGTGGCTGGCGCGCCTCGTGCCCGAGCGCGACCCGCATTTCACCCACACGATCGAGGGCCCCGACGACATGCCGTCGCACATCAAGGCGGCGCTCACGTCCACGACGCTGTCGGTCCCCGTCGTGGAGGGAGCCCTCTCGCTGGGAACGTGGCAGGGGATCTACCTGTGGGAGCACCGTAGCGCCCCGCACGTGCGGCGCTGCGTCGTCCACGTCGGCGAGTAGGCGCGAGCTGGGAGGGCGGCCGAGCCCGGCTCGCCTCCTTCACCCGGACAGGCCGGAGCCCTCGGCGGCCACGCCTCCCGACGGCCCGGCACGCCTCAGCCGCTCTTCCAGGGCGCGTGCCACCTCCTCCACGCCAACCCGGCGCACACAGAACGACTTCGTAGGATCCGCGGGGTCGCACGTCCCCGGCGATACGCAGCGCTCGCCGCACGGGAGGGTGGCCTGGAACGTCACGTGGCCCGCAGACCCGAGCGGCGCCCAGCGGATCACGCTCTGGGATCCGAACAGCGCGCACACCGGGGTGCCCACGGCCGCCGCCATGTGCATCGGCCCGCTGTCGTTGCACAGCAACAGGTCCGCCTCGGCCAGCAGGCCGAACAGCGTGGGGACCGACGGGAAATCGGCGAGCAAGGTGGCGGGCATGGTCATGGCCTCCGTGACGGCGCGTCCGAGCTCCGGCTCGGCAGGGCCGCTCAGCACCACGACCTGTGCGCCGGCTGTGCGCACCGCGTGGTCGGCCGCGCGCGCGAACTCCGCGGGGGGCCACCTGCGGGTCTGCGATCCGGACCCCGGGTGGACCATCAGCAGGGGCCGTCCGGGACGGCGCGTCACGCCGGCGAGCCTGAGCACGGCCGCCGCCGCCGCCCGTGCCTCCCTGCCCACCGGGAGCGACGGCACGTGATGGGGCGTGGGCACGTCCACGGCCTCGAGGAGGCGACGCTGCAGCTCGACCGTGTGCATGCCGTCTGCCTGCGCGCGCGTCACCGTGACGACGTCGGTGTACGGCCACCGCAGCCAGCGCCGGCGATCGGTTCCCTCGATCTCGACGGTCGCGACCCGGGGCGAGCGGCTCGCGAGCAGCAGGGCCAGGGCCCGCTCGTTGCGCGCCAGGTCGAAGGCGAGGTCGTAACGTCTGCGCGCCACGGAGCGCAGAGCCCGGGCCCAGCGCGACACGTGGGCCCACGGCCCCAGGGGGCCCACGGGGATCTCCACGATCTCGTCGACCTCCGCGCACGCCCGCAGCACGTCGACCCAGGGCGTGTCCAGGACGACCGTGATCCAGGCCTCAGGCCAGTGGGCACGCAGGTTGCGCAGGAGCGGCTCGGTCAGGACCGTATCGCCGAGATACCGCCGACGAACGACCAGGATGCGGGGCCCGCGATGGCTGGCGAGGGCCACCCGGCGGCGGCCGCTCACGGGCTCTCCATGCGCGCCTCGAGGTAGCGCGCGAGGGCCACCGCGTTGTTGCGCTCCGCGTCCCTCGCGGCGTAGAGAAGCGTCAGGTCGCCGTCGCGCGCGTGAGCGAGCAGCGGGCGCCACGCCTCCGGGCATGCGTCCAGCTCCGCCTCGTAGCGTCGCACGAACGCCGCCCAACGTGATGGATCCTCGTGGACCCAACGTCGCAGCTCGGCGGAGGGCGCGGCATCCTTGGCCCACTCCGAGAAGGGTGCCCCGTCCTTCTTCACCCCTCTCGGCCAGAGGCGGTCGACGAGCACGCGCACGTCGCTTCCGCGTCCCAGCGGCTCGTACACCCGATGCACCCGGATCACCGCTTCCCACGCTCCTCGCCGTGAGCCCCGGAGTCCGCCAGCCGCGGACTCCGATCCCTAAATTCTAGGAATACCCACCGTGAGAGAACCCCGGAAGCCGTTCGACGAGTCGGGGCTCGTCGCCGGGCTGGCGGGCACGCCCTCTACTGCGCGCGCTTCCACTCCAGCCCGGACATCCTCGTCGGCCCGGGATAGGGTCGGTTCGGCCCCTTGATCATCCGCCACAGGATGTGGTTGAAGAGCTCCTCGTTGGCCGCGTCCGCGTATCGCAGGTCGAGCTTCTCCGAGGCCCGGGCCTCCGGCCCGCTCGCCGGGTTGCGCGCGTCGAGGTCGACCGACGGCGTGAGCGCCCGGTAGGGGCTGAGGTCCGGCGTGGAGGTCCAGATGTCACCCAGCGGCCTGCCGTAGTAGTCGTACTGCGACAGGGAGCCCAGGTGCAGGATGCCGGTGATCGTCGCCAGCACGTCGGTCGTGTTGGTGAACCTGTGGTGCACCCCGCGGCGGCTGTACGGCGAGATGGCGAAGAAGGTGGAGCGGTGCGAGTCGACGTGGTCGGGCCCGTCCTGGGCATCGTCCTCCAGGACGAAGATGACGGTGTGGGCCCAGAACCGGCTCCGCGACACCGCCTGGACGATGTCGCCCAGGGCGAGGTCGTTGCTCGCCACGTACGCTTGCGGCGTCCACGCGCCGGGCTCGCCGCCGGAGGTGTGATCGCTCGGCAGCCAGATGATCTCGAGAGCCGGCAGGGTGCCCTTCGCCTCGTACTCGCGGAACTCGTGCAGCCACTCCTTCTCGCGGACCTGGTCGAGGATGCCGAGGTCGAACGGGGGATAGCGCAGGTCGGCATGGGCGTTGATGTAGGGCTTCGCCCCCCGATAGCGCGGCGGCAGGTCGGGGTCGGCGGAGTCGTTCTGGGGAGACACCCATTCGCCGTAGTCGCGGAACGTGATGCCCGCGCGCTCGGCCAGGGTCCACAGGTAGCCGTCCGCGGGCGCGTCCACGTCGTCGTGGCCCCGGTCGGCCGGGATCCTGTCCCGGTTCGTGCCGTCGTAGTCGTAGCTGCGGCCGCGCCCACCGTAGTTCGAGCCCACGGTCTTCTCGACGTAATCCGGCGCGTACGCCGCGGTCGACCAGTCGTGCCCGTCCGCGCTCACCTCGGCGTTCACGAAGAAGCGGTCGAAGTCGCCGAAGCGCATCGCCAACGCGTGCTCGTTGGGGGTCACGGGGCGCGGGAAGAAGACGAGGCTCGTGTCTCCGTCACCCTCCGGCAGGTCGCCGAGCACCTGATCGTAGGTCCGGTTCTCCTTGATGATGTAGATGACGTGCCTGAACGGCGGATAGTGCGGCGCGCTGCGGATCCGGTTCCAGTTGTCGAGCCGTACCACGGCGGCCGTGTGGCGTGCGAGTGCGCTCCCACGTACGTCGGAGAGCGGGATCGTCGAGAGCGTGCCGGAGAGCTGGCCCAGCGTGTAGTTGTGCGTGCGGTCGCCCCCCTTCCGGCCCGGCTGGGGCTCGCCCGGGTTGGGCGCGCTGCCGAGGCCCTTGGCGTTCACGACCAGGAGGGAGTCACCCGACACCGCGAGCGCCGTGGGATACCACCCGACCGGGATGCGGCCGGCGAGCCGGTCGCTCTCCACGCCGCGGTCACCGGGATAGCCACCCGTCACCGGCGCGAGGTCGAAGACCGCCACGGCGTTGTTGTCGGCCTCCGCGACGAAGAGGTGCCGGCCGTCGGCCGACACCGCAAGGCCGTCGGGCGTGCTCCCCTCGGACGGCCCGCTCGGAGCGGCGTCGGAGAGCTGGCTCACGACCTCCCGGCTCCGCGTGTCCACTACCGAGATCTTGTCGGTGGAGCCCGACGCCACGAACAGGCGTGAGCCGTCCGGGCCGAGGGCGAGTGCGGAGGGATGACGCCCGACCCGGATCCGCCCGGCGGGCACGATCATCCCCGAGGTGTCCGGGCGGAACACGGAGAGCGTCCAGTCGTCCCAGTTCGACACGTACACGGTGCCGTCCGGGGTCACCGCGACGCCGTAGGGGTAGCGCCCGGTCGGGAAGCGCGCCACCAGGCGGCCGGACGCGACGTCGAAGACGGCCAGGCTGTCCGCGAGGTCCTCGGCGACGTACAGGAAGCGACCGTCCGGCGAGGGCGCGAGTCCGGCGGGATAGCACACGCCGTGACGGTGGCTCACGCCCGGCGTGAGGTCGAGGCTGTCGCGCAGCGTCGCGCGCCCGCCATGCCAGTCGTAGCGATAGACCACGTCCCGGTCGCCCCCCGAGGCGTAGAGCGTGCGGCCGTCCGGGGAGAACGCCACGCCCACGAAGGCGGCGGGCTGCTCGATGGTCTGGACGACGGTCCCGGTGCTGCGGTCGACGACCTGGACCCCCTGCTCCCTCCATCCGCTCATCAGGACCACGGCGTAGCGCCCGTGGGGCGAGAGCGTGAGCGCGAGCGGGAAGGATCCGAGCTCGACGCTCGAGCCCACCGGATCGAGCGACACGCCCGTGGGGAGGCGGCGGGCAGCGCGGTTCTGCTGGGACGCCGCCGGAAGGGCGGCTGCGACGAGGAGGGTCGTAACGGCGAAGAGCGATCTCATGAGAGCATCCGGTGCGCGGGTGGCAGCGCAAGCTGCCGCAAGAGATCGCCGAGGGAAAGGCCCCCGGGTAACGGCTCGGTGCTCGCTGGTGCCAGCTCCGTAACCGTCACCCGGAGGCCGGGTCGTTCCGTCAGAAGGCGACGGAGCCCTGCAGAACGAGCCCGTCGAACATCCCGCCGTTCAGGATGTTCGTGGCCGGGAACCCGTCGTAGGTCTGCTTCACGTACTCGGCCTTGAGGAGCACGTGCGGGTCCATGTACCAGCCGGCAGCCAGGGCGCCCCGCGTCACCGTCTGGTCCGAGCCGGCGCTCAGGAGCTCTCCGTGCACGGTGTTGTAGCGGCCCGCCACGTACGCGCGCCCACCGTCGATGTGCCAGGTCAGCTCCACGTCGTACTGGTCGAGCGAGCGCATCGCGGTCTCCGAGGCCGCGCGGCCGCTCGAGTGCTCCAGCACCCCGAACAGGTCCCATCTCCGGTACTGCACGAACGGGTTGAGCATGTAGGCCCGGATCACACGCGTGAAGTTCGGGTCGATGCGCCCGTTGCGGAAATCGGTGCCGTTCTCCACGTCCATCACGCCCCAGAACGCCGAGCCCGCCCGGTCGCCCGTGTAGAGCGTCGAGCCCACGTCCTTGCCGTTCTGGTACGTCGAGCCGGTCAGCCGCACCCTGAGGTCCGGGCTGAAGCGGTGGTCGTAGCCCAGCTTGGCCAGAAACGAGTAGCTCCGGCTCTGCGGGTCCTGCACGTCGCCGTGGTTGTCCCCGGTCGTCACGCCGATGACGCCCAGCAGCGAGCCGAGCCGCACGTCCGCCTCGGCGCCCGGCTCCATCGTGTGCGCGTCGAGGATGAGGTTCTCGACGAACGGGTTCTTCGTGACGTCGGCGTTGTCGCTCCTGCGGAAGTGGGCGTCACCGTAGTTCGGCTCGAACATGCCCACCTTCAGCGTCGTCACCGCCATGATCTCCTCGAGGAGGTCGTTCTTGATCGGGGACGCGTCCAGGATCAGGTAGCCGTCCTTGACCCACGTGTCGTTGTGGTGCCGCGACGCCAGGTACATGTTCACGACCACGCGCGTGCCGGGCGCGAGGTCGGCGATCAGGTGGGCGTTCGCCACCGGCAGGTCGACGCCCTCGCCGATGCGCCCGAGCTGCGTCTGGTCCACCCCGCCCACGATGACCGGGATCGCCGCGTTGCGGTCGTGCAGGTCCTGGAACGTCGTCGCGAACGAGGCGCCGAACTGGAGCTTGAGTCCGTGGAAGTCGAACGGGTCCAGCTTGGGCGGCTCGAACTGCTGCGCCCCCAGGGGCGCCGCCGCGACGCACGCCGCGGCCAGGGCAGCCAGCAATGTCTTCTTCGTCATGATCCATATCCTCCGGTCAATCGAGCCGATCGCGATCGGGATCGATTGACATGGTTTCGGGTGACCGTGCGAGGCGGTCGGAGCGCCGGCCGTCACCGGTCGTCGCCGCGCGAGGCGACGAGGGGCGTCGTCTGGTCCACGTTCACGTCGAACGCGACCTTCACGTCCTTGCCGACCTTGAGCATGCCGAACATCAGCTTGGGCGGCTTCACGCCGTAATCCTTCATGTCGAGCGTGTACGCGCCCGCGGCGCGCAGCGTCCCGTCCTTGCCGCGCGTCAGGTGGACCTGGAGCGTGACCGGCCTGCTCGTGGCGTCGATCGTGAGCCGACCCTTCGCCTGCGCGTCCACGCCCGTGGACGCCGGGCTCAGGTTGTACAGGCCCAGGTTGAACGTGATCTGCCCGTACTTCTCGGCCTCGAGCGCCTCGCGCAGGTGCTTGTTCATCTCGCCGATCCCGCAGTTGATCGAGTCGACGTCGATCGTCAGGTCGAGGCTCTGGATCGCCTTCGTGCCGTCCAGCACCGGCTGCTCGTAGCCCGACGCGGGCTGGAGCGTCATCCGGTAGCTCGGCACCCTGCACTTCCACGAGCGCACCGTCGAGGTGCCGCTGATCGTCAGCGGAGGCTGTGACCCCGTATCCTGCGCTCGCAGGCCCGCGGGCGATGCCGCCAGGGCGATCAGCAGGAGAGCCGTCAGATGCTCGTTCATCGTTCGATCCTTTCCCTTCCGTGTTCTTCTTCGCGTCGGCTGCGACGCGATCGGATGGCCCACATCCGACGCTTTAAGCTTGGCGGAAGCGCTGCGGGACGGCTGTGGGGAGGGGCCTCACGGAAATCGTGATATTTGGCGCGATTTGATGTGGGGAGATGCCCCACCGGCCCCAGGGATCGTACGTAGGTGGATCGCCCGAGCGCTCGGGCCCCCCCCGGAATCCGGCCCGGCGGCCGCGCTCAGCCCCGGCGCCGGCCGGGGTGCCCGGGAGACGTGAAAGGCCGGCGGGCCCGCGGGCCCGCCGGCCTCGTCCGCCACGCCGGACGCGTCTCGACCGCGCCCAGCATGGGAGGCGGCTTCCCTCCGCTCAACCGGGCCGAGCCGTCAACCCCTCGGCCCAGGCCCCTGCGGGCTGCTCGTCGGAGCTTCGAGCACCGAGCCCGTCTTCGCGTCCACGTTGACGTGCTTGGAGGCCTTCGCGCCCTTGGGGCGCACGGAGATCACGTACACGAGGCTCTCGCCGCGCTTCACCAGCCGGCGCGCCACCACCCTCGCGCCCTCGTTCCCCTGCAGCGCGATGAGCGTCGCCGAGTCCGGGGTGACCGCGGTCTGCTCGAGCAGGCCCGGCCGCTCCTGGCTCAGCCGGGGATACATCGCGCGGTGCTTCGTCGGATGCTCGACCTGCTGGGCGGCCGGCTCCTGCTTCGGCGTGCTGTCCTCCTGGGCCGCGAGAGGAGCCGCCACGGCAGCCATGGCGACCAACGACAGCAGCACGCTCGTCCTTCCGTTCATGTCGACTCCCTTCATGACCCCGCCGCCGTCCGGGACGCGGCGGAAGTGCCCGTCCCCCGGCGTCCGAGCACGCCTCGATGGGCGCGTCGTGGGGGCCAAACATGGGAGGCGATCCTTACAATTCGATGACGGACGCGAGCGGCATGCGGAAGGTGGCCCGCACGCCGCTGCCCGGAGTCGACTCGAGCGACAACGCGCCTCCGTGCTGGGTGGCGATCCACCGCGCGATCGCGAGGCCGAGACCGGCGCCTCCCTCCCGGGGGCGGCTCCCGTCGACCCGGTAGAAGCGCTCGAAGACGCGGCCCAGCACCTCCTCCGGGATACCCTCGCCCTGGTCGGCCACCTCCAGCACCGCCTCCCGTCCCTCGGGATGGACCGCGACGGACACGCGCCGGTCCCGGGGCGTGAAGTGGATGGCGTTGTCGAGCAGGATCATCGTGAGCCGTCGCAGCAGCTCGGCGTCGCCCACGACGGACGTCTCCTCGTAGCGCGGAAGCTCGAGGCCCACGCCGTGGGACTCGGCGAGGGCGCGGGCCGCGCACACGGCGTCGCTCACCACGTCGTCGAGGAAGAGCCCCTCCCGGGCCACGGGCCGCTGCCCGGCGTCCGCCCGTGCGAGCAGGAGGAGATCGTCGGTGACGTGGCCGAGCCTCTCGGCCTCGCGCCCGACGAGGCGCAGCGTGTCGGCATATTCCGAGGGGCTTCGCTCCCGCTGCAGCGCGACGTCCACCTGGGCCCGCACGACGCCGAGGGGCGTATGCAGCTCGTGGGCGATGTCCGCGAAGAGGCGGCGGGCGCGCTCCATCGACTCCTCGACCGGCGCCGTCGACACGCGCGAGAAGCGGTAGCCGCCCAGGCCTGCGAGCAGCAGGGCGATGAGGCCCGCGGTGACGAACGAGCCCACGATCCGGCCGTAGCGGCGCTTGAGCGGCGAGCTGCTCTGGAGCGTGAGCTCCACGAACGGGCCGTCGCCGCCGATGTCGAAGCGCTCGGCGTGCGCCCACCACCTCGAGCCGTCCGCGGCGACCACCCGCCCGTCCGCATGGCCGAGCGCGCGCGCCGCATGCACGACGGAGTCCACGTGCGGCACGGGACCTCCGTCGAGGAGTGTGCCGTCGGGTCCGTACACGAGCACGGGACGGAGCGGCGTGCGGAACTCGCCGGCCGCCCGGATGACCGCGACAGGGGGAGCCTCGCCTTCCGCCGCGAGGATGCGCGCGCCCAGGACGCTCTCGGTGAGGGTGTGCTGCAGGTCGCTCTCGAGATCCCTGTCCATCTCGCGGGAGATCGCCCACAGGAGGCCCACACCCACCAGCAGGAAGATGCCTGCGTTCGTGAGGGTGAACCACGCGGTCACGCGGGTCCTCAGCCTGCGCAGCGCCGGGCTCATGAACCGAATCGGTACCCCGCTCCCCGCGCGGTGTGGATCAGAGGCGGGGTGAAGCCCTCGTCGATCTTCATGCGCAGGCGCCTCACCAGCACCTCGAGGGCGTTGGCGAACGGCTCGTGGTTGTCGTCCCACACCCAGGTCGTGATGGCCGCACGGCCGAGCACCTCGTCGGGGCGGCGCACGAACAGCTCCAGGAGCGCGTACTCCTTGGCCGTCAGATGGATGTCCCTGCCCGCCCGGCGCACACGGCGGGTCCGGAGCTCGACCTCGAGGTCCGCGGTGCGGACCGTCTCGGGGAGGAGCGCGGGCTGGCGGCGGGCGAGCGCGTGGACGCGCGCCAGCAGCTCGCGAAAGGCGAACGGCTTGGGCAGGTAGTCGTCCGCGCCGGAGTCGAGGCCCTTCACGCGGTCGTCCAGCGCCCCCCTGGCCGTCACCATGAGGATCGGCGTCGCCTTGCCCTCGGCGCGCAGCGCACGGCACACGGCGAAGCCGTCCGGCCCCGGGAGCATCACGTCCAGGATGATGACGGCGAACGCCTCCAGGGATGCGTGCAGGAGGGCCCCGGGCCCGTCCGACACGCATACGACCTCGAAGTGCTCCTCCTCGAACCCGCGGCGGAGCGCATCCGCCATCACGGGGTCGTCCTCCACGATCAGCAGACGCATCGCGCCGGCCCGCTCGCTCCTTCCGGACGAGGACTCCCGCACGACACCGAACCCCCATTTGATAGCGGGGCAACGGGTGGGTTGGTTCCAGCACCGCGCCCGCTCCGTGGCCAAGAGGCTCCGCCGCCGCGCCCGTAACGCGACGG
>JBJKSF010000054.1:0-25112 GCA_046704285.1 Longimicrobiales bacterium
GGGCAGGATCGCCGGGCCGCTGATGCCGCCTTCGCCTGCCCCCAGCTCCGGCCCGCCCCCCCGCGGATGCAGCAGGAGTCCCGGCAGCGTGTTGACGAGCGTGAGGCCGTCCGCGCCCGCTTCGGCGGCGGCTCGCGCCGCGGAGCCGATGTCCGCGTCGTTGGGCGCGAGCTTCACCAGCAGGGGCCTGGCGGTGCGGCTCCGGCACCCGGACACGATGGCGCCCGTCGCCTCCCGGTCGAGGGAGAACGGAGCCCCGTTGCGGCGGGCGTCGTTGGGGCAGGAGAGGTTCAGCTCGTAGCCGAGGAAGCCGTCCTCGCCGTCGAGACCCTCCACGACCCGGAAGTACTCCTCGATGCGGTGGCCCGCCACGCTCACGATCACCCGGGCGCGCCGGACGCGGCGACGGATCCACGGGAGCTTCTCCCGGCGCACGGCGTCCAGACCCGGATTGGCGAGCCCGATGGAGTTCAGCATGCCGCCCCCGAACTCGGCCACCCGGGGGGCCGCGTTGCCCGCGCGGGGCTCGAGCGTCACGGACTTCGTCACGAAGCCTCCCAGGGCGTCCAGGTCGAGGGCGTCTTCGAGCTCCACACCGAAGCCGCACGTGCCTGCGGCCAGAAGAACCGGATTCTGGAAGGTGGCTCCGAGGAGCTCCGTGCTCAGCTTCAACGCGCGCTCATTCCCCCCGGGGGGTCCGCGAGGCTCCGAGGCCCGGGGGCGGGTCCGCCCCGTGCCGCTCGAACGTAAGGGCTTCCGCAGCAACCCTCCAGACGTGCAGGCGTCCGCGCGGCTACGCCCGCGTCCCCGCGCCGCGCTTCCTCACCTTCCCCGGGTCTCCTCCGTCGCTCCACCGCCCGGAGGGTAGCGACCGAAGAAGCTCTTCACCGCCTCGGCGATCGCGCCTGCCGCCTTGTGCTGGAACTCCGGCCGATCGAGCATGCGCGCCTCCGCGGCGTTGGAGAGGTAGCCGACCTCGACCAGGACGGCGGGCATGAGCGTGTTCGTGAGCACCGCGAACGGTCCCTGCTTGACGCCCCGGTCCGGACTCGGATCCACCTTGGTGAGGTCGTTCTCGATCATCTGGGCGAGCAGCGCCGACCAGTGCTGGTAGTCCAGGATGCGGAGCGAATGGAGGATCGCGTCGAGGTCGGTTCCAGGGTGCGTCCCCTTCTCGAGATGGAGCGGCGCATTCTCGTTGGCGGCCACCCTGCGCTCGTGGTCGGTGCGCGCCGCGGCCAGGAAGTACGTCTCGAAGCCCCTGATGTCGCGGGCCTTCGGGAACGAGTTGCAGTGGATCGACACGAAGATGCCCGGCCGCGAGCCCTTCCACTTGTCGGCCTCCTCGCCGCGCGTCCACAGCGGAACGAGGCGATCGGTCGTCCGCGTCATGTAGACCTGCAGCGAGGAGTCCCGCGACAGGATGTGCTGCAGGTCCTTGGCGATCGCCAGCGCGACGACCTTCTCCTCGATGCCCGAGCGGCTGATGGCGCCGGGGTCGATGCCGCCGTGGCCCGCGTCGATGACCACCACCTTCTTGCCGTCGTAGGGAGAAGGCCGCCTGAGAGCCGCCGGGTCGCGCTCCCCCCCGGATGCGTCCGGGCGCAACGTGTCGGGCCGCATCGACGTGTCGGGCGGGGCGGAGCCGGGGCCCCTCACGCGCAACGTCGCGGTCGTGGTGTCGTAGGCGTATCGGTCCGGGAACCACCGAGGCAGGAAGCCCTTGAAGATCTGTACCGGAATCTGAAGGCTGTCCCGCGCGATGTAGGGCGCGGAGGCGAGCTGGAGCACGTGGCCCCTCCACCGGAAGAACGCCGTCCCGCTCCACAGCATCAGCGTCGAGCTGTCGGGAGCGGTCGCCGTGATCCTGGAGCTGTCCCCCGCCACCGACCATCCCAGGTCCTCGAACGCCCACAGCGGAACGACCTCGTAGCCCTGGTCCGCGGAGATGGGCACGACGCCCGCCGTCCCGTCGCTGCGCTCGATCTTCAGCTCCGGAAGGCCCTGAGCGAGGCACGGCCCCGCGAACGAGAGCCCCAGGACCGTCAGCCCCAGCCACACCACCGGCACCCGCCTCACTTCGCCCCCATCGCCCGGCTCGCCTCGCGCTCCTGGATGCGCCGCTTCAAGGCCTCTCGCTTGTCGTGGAGCTTGCGCCCCCGCGCCAGGGCGAGGAGGACTTTCGCGTGGCCGCGCGTGAAGTAGATCTCCAGCGGGATCAGGGTGAGCCCCTTCTCCTCCACCTTGCCGATCAGCGACCGGATCTCCCTTGCGTTCAGGAGCAGCTTGCGCGTACGCAGCGGGTCGACGTTGGCCCGGTTGGCCTGCTCGTACGGCGAGATGTGGAGGTTGAAGAGCCAGACCTCGCCGCGCTCGACGCGGGCGAACGCGTCCTGCAGCGAGGCCCTTCCGTCGCGCAGCGACTTCACCTCGGGCCCCTTGAGCGCCATGCCGGCCTCGAACGTCTCCAGGACGTCGTACTCGTGGCGTGCCTTGCGGTTGCGCGCCACCACCCTCCGGCCCTCCTCGCTCGCCTGCTTCCCCCCGGCCACGGATCGGCGCCTCAGCGGACGGCGACGGGCTTGCGCCGGCCGGTCCCGAGGGGAAGGGCCAATGCCCGGAGCCCCCGTCTCACGTACCGACCTCGAAGGACCCTCGCACCTGGACCCGGCTCGCCTTTCGCATGGTGTATACCTGGGCGACCTCGCCGCCCAGGATAAACACTAGCGCCTCGTAATAGATCCAGAGGAGGAGGACCGCCACCGTGGCCAGGTTTCCGAAGAGCGAGTCCCAGTCGGCGACGCTCCTCGCGTACCAGGAGAGCCCCTCGATCAGGGCCTCGTGCAGGACGGCCGTGAAGCTCGCGGCGACCAGGGCGGTGCGCCACGGGATGCGGCGCGCCGGCAGGTAGCGGTAGACGAACAGGAAGAGAAGCCAGAACGACGCCAGCGCGAGCGCGTGGGCCACCAGGCGCTGCGCGAAGCGCAGGGCCATGCCCTGGACGCCGATGGCCTCGACGCCGTAGCCCATCATGGTCTGGAACCCGACCGTGATGCCGAGGTTGAGCGTCACCAGCAGGACGCCGATGACGACGACCTGAAGGTCGAAGACCTTTCCGCGCACGAGGCCCCGGCTCTGGCCGATGTCGAAGATCTCCCGCAGGACGGTGCGCAGCGTGCTCGCCAGGCGGGTGGCCAGCCAGATGAAGACGGGGGCGCCCAGCAGCGTCAGGCCCGTGCGCTTCGCGAGCAGGCTCGAGACGACGTCCCGCACCACGCCCGGGACGTCCACGCCGCCCCCGCCCGCAGGGAGGTTGCTGACGACGATGGACAGGACCTTCTGCGTAGGGTCCCCGAAGCGCGCGCTCAAGACGTAGCCCGCGACGCCGATGCCGAGGATCAGGAGCGGAACCAGGGCGAGGAGGAGGTTGAAGGAGACGGCCCCCGCCATGAAGAACACGTCGTCCTCGATGGACTTGTCCCACAGGCGACCCAGGAATTCCTTCGCCCTCTCGCCCGGGCCGCGCCCGGGCCCCCCGGGCCGCGCCTCCTCGGACAGAGGCGGGCGCTCAGGCGCCTTCTTCGTCCCCTTGCTCGCCGTCGGACCCCGCGGCCACGGCCTGGCGCGCGGCGTCCACCCCGGCCCGGTAGGCGGCCTTCGAGCGCTCCAGCTTCTTCTCGAGGTCGTCACGCGCGTCCAGGGCGGCCTTGCGCCCGGCATCGACCGCGTCCCTGACGTCGTCGAGGCGGGCCTGGACCCCCTGGCGGGCCGCCTCGAGCCGGCTCTCCAGATCCTTCTGCGCTCCGCGCACGCGCTCCTCCGCGGAGCTGCGCAGGCGGCGCGCGCGCTCCTTCAGGTCCTCCTGCGTCTCCTGCCCGGACCTGGGAGCGAACAGCAGGGCCACGCCGGCGCCGAGCAGGGCGCCGAGCACGAAGGAGCCGATCTGGCCTCCGCCCCGCTCGATGATGACCGTGGGGACCTCGTCACGTTCGCTCATGGATGCCTCCGGTTGCCTGCTCCGCCGCTCCCATCCGGCTTCGATGAAGGTAATGGCGGGTCCCGCGGGTTTCTAGGGAAGTCGGGCGCGAGCCTCGGCCGGGCGGGGCGGGAGCGCGGGTCCGTGCTCCCTCACAGGCGCACCAGCGCAATAGTCGGTCGCACGGACCCGCCCTTCCGCCGCCGACACCCTCATGGGCGCGCCCTCGGATGCTACAGGACCCAGCGCGGGTCGCCCGGGTCGAGATCGGGGAGCTCGTAACCCTCGCGGCCCATGAGCCCGTAGGTGAGCTGCTTTCCCAGCTCGACCCCGGGCTGGCTCAGCGGATCGATCCCGTAGAGTGCGCCGGCGTAGACGGTCGCGACCTCCAGGAGCATGAAGAGCTCCCCCAGCGACCGCGCGTCGATCCGCTCGATCCTGAGCGTCGCGTTGGGGCGCCCGTTGCGGCGAAGCGCCTCGGTGGTGGCCCGCCGCTCCGTATCGAGCAGCTCGCCCAGCGTGTGCCCGCCCAGATAGGACAGAGCGGGAATGCCGGGGTGGCGGTTCGGGATCGTCACGTCGGCGCCGGGATCGGCCACCGACACGAAGAGGACCACCTTGTCGTGCGGCCCCTGCATCAGGAGCTGAAGCAGGGAATGCTGATCGGTCGCGCCCACGGAAGCCAGCGGAGTCGGGCCCGCCGGAGCCGGAGCCCCACGCCCCTCTCGCGGCTTGCCGAGCGACTCGGCCCACAGCTGCTGGAACCACAGACCCAGGGATCGCAGCCGGTCCGCGTACGGCATCATGACGTGGATCGGCCGGTGGGCCTCCTGGTCGGCCGTGTGCAGGAGCGTGGCGAGCACGCCCGCCGGGTTCGAGAGGAGCCCGTCGCCGCGACAGCGCTCCTCCATGGCGGCCGCGCCCGCCAGGAGGCCGGCCACGTCGACGCCGCAGATCGCCGCGGGAAGCAGGCCCACGGGGGAGAGGACCGAGAAGCGCCCTCCGACGTTCTCCGGTACCGGAAGCGCCGGGATGCCCTCGGCCTCGGCGATCTGTCGCAGCGCTCCGACCGCCGGGTCGGTCGTGAAGAGGAAATGGCCGCGCGCACGCTCCGCTCCGACGGCGCCCTCCACCTTCTCCCGCACCACGAGGTACTGCGCCATCGTCTCGGCGGTCGCGCCGGACTTGCTCACCACGTTGAACAGCGCACGCGCCGGATCGACGTGGCCGAGCAGCGCACGGAGCGTGGCGGGATCCGGGTTGTCCAGGACGTGCAGCCGGGGAAAGTGATCCCTCTCCTCGGCGGAGCGCTCGTTCCACAGCGGCCCCAGCAGCGCATCGCGCACGGCGACGGCACCGAGGCCCGACCCGCCGATGCCGAGCACGACGACGTCCTCGAACCACTGCCCGAAGCCCTCGGCGAGCTCGCGCACCCGCTCCGGCGTCTCCGTCGCGTACGGCAGGTCCATGAACCCCAGGTCTCCGGCCCGGCGGCGGGCTTCCAGCGACGCGTGCGCGCCCGCGAAGCGCTCCGCCAGGTCCCCGGTGAGCCGCTCCGGAAGCACCCCGCCCTCCACGTGGGGCGAGAGCAGGTTCGAGAAGTCCAGGCGAAGCGGCGCCATGTCAGTCCTCCGGCACGTCCACGACGAGCCCGTCGTACGCCGGCTCGAAGCCCTCGGGGAGGCGCTCGAGCAGCTCGGCATGGGTCACGCGATGGGTCAGATGCGTGAGGTAGGTCCGCCCGGCGCCCACGCTACGCGCCGCGGCGACGGCTTCCTCGACGTTGAAGTGGGTGGGATGGGACCGGCCGAACCACAGCGCGTTCAGGACGAGCACCTCGACTCCGTCGAGCGCGGCCCGGGCTTCCTGCGGGAGGCTCTTGCCGTCGGTCACGTAGCCCAGGGGGCCGACCCGGAAGCCGTACACGGTCGAGGGTCCGTGGGGGACGGCCACCGGCACGAAGTCTCGTCCGACGATGCGGACGCGGTCTCCGGTCCCGAAGTCGCGCAGGCGCAGGCGGGGCTTCGAGCTTCCCTCCGGCGGCTCGTAGCTCTCGTCGAACACGTACTCGAAGCGCTCGGCCATCGCCTCGTGGTACTCGCGGGCCACGTACGCCGGCAGGTCGCCGTGGCGGACCGTGAAGACGCGCAGGTCGTCGATGCCGTGCACGTGGTCGGCGTGCACGTGCGTGAACCACACGGCGTCGATCCGGTCGACCCCGGCGGCCAGGAGCTGGAGCCGCAGCTCGGGAGGGGCGTCGACGAGCAGGCGCCCCTCTCCGGTCTCCACCAGGGCCCCGTGCCGCGTCCTGCGGTCCCGCGGGTCCGTCGACGTACAAGCGGCGCAGTCACACCCCACCACCGGAACGCCGAACGAGGTGCCGGTGCCGAGGAACGTGAGCTTCACGGGGCGCTCTCAGAGTCGCTCGACCCGCATCGTGTTCGTCGTGCCCGAGGTCTGGAACGGATACCCGGCGGTCACGACGATCGAGGCCCCGGGCTCCCCGACTCCGCTGTCCAGCACACAGCGCCGTCCGATGTCCGTGAGACGCTCGTAGCTGATCTCCTCGCCCTCGACCAGCACCGGGCGGATGCCCCACACGGCTGCCAGCTGGCGGTGGGTGAGGGGCTCGGTCGTGACCGCGAAGACGGGCACCGGGGGCCTGTAGCTCGACACGAGCCGCGCGGAGGATCCCGAGCGCGTGATCACGATGATGGCCGGCGCGCCCAGGCCGCGCGTGGCATCCACGGTCGCGCTGGCGACCGCGTGCTCGCGCGGCGACGCGCCTCCCCGCATGCGCACCCCGGGGCGCGTCAGGTAGTGGGGGCCGCGCTCCAGGACGCCGCTGCGCTCGATCTCGCTGCCGATCCGCACGAGCGCGGCCGCCGCTTCGTGGGGGTACTTACCGGCCGCCGTCTCTCCGGAGAGCATGACGGCGTCGGAGCCGTCGAGGATCGCGTTGGCCACGTCCGACGCCTCGGCGCGCGTGGGCCGCGGGTGCTCGATCATCGACTCGAGCATCTGGGTGGCCGTGATCACCGGCCGCGCGTAGTAGTTGGCGAGCTGGATGATCCGCTTCTGGGCCAGGGGCACCCGCTCGAACGGAAGCTCCACGCCGAGGTCTCCGCGCGCCACCATCACCGCGTCGGTCTCCGCGAGGATCTCCTCGATGGCCTGCAGCGCCTGCACCTTCTCGATCTTCGCCACCACCAGGGCGCGCTCGCCCACGCGCGCCTTGAGGTCGATCACGTCCTCCGGGCGCCGCACGAACGAGAGCGCGACGTACTCGGCGCCGACGTCGAGAGCGAACTCCAGGTCGTGCAGGTCCTTCTCCGTCAGGGAGGGAGCTCGGACGTTGACGTCGGGGAGGTTGATGCCCTTGCGGCTGCCGAGCAGCCCGCCGCGCACGACCTCCAGCACCGTGCGATCGCCCTCCGTCCCGGCGCAGCGGAGCTCCAGGAGGCCGTCGTCCAGCAGAACCGTCTTGCCCGCCTCGATCTCCTCTGCCAGGGGAGCGTAGCTGGTGGGGATCTCGTCCGGGCGGGCCGTCGCCTCGGGGGCCATCACGACCCTGCTTCCCTCCTCGAGCACGCGAGGCTCGGCGAGGGCTCCGACGCGGATCTTGGGGCCGCACAGGTCCACCAGGATCGCCACCGGCCGGCCGACCTCGCCCGAGGCCGCCCGCACGGCCTCGACGACGGCCCGGTGCCCCTCGATCGAGCCGTGTGACATGTTGATGCGCGCGACGTCCATGCCCGCCCGAACGAGGCCCAGGACGGCCTCGGGCGAGTCGCTGGAGGGTCCGAGCGTACAGACGATCTTGGTTCGAAGCATCGGTTCGTGCGTGAGGAGGGGAACGGTCTCGGAGTGACAGGCCGCGGCACCCGAATTGTCGCGGGCTCCGGCAGGACGGGCAAGCGCTTCTCCCGCGGCTTCCCCCTTGGCACGCGACCGCCTCCGGCTTTCTTTTCGGCGGTCGGCACGCGTCCAACGCGAAGGAGGGTCGTTCCGCCCCGATGCCGTACGAGTACATCCAGACCGAAGCGGCCGCCGCGCCGCTGCGCGACGAGCTGTCCCAGGTGCGCCGCTTCGCCCTCGACTGCGAGGCGGCGGGCTTCCATCGCTACTCGGACCAGCTCTGTCTGATCCAGCTCACCACCCCCGGAGCCACGTGGATCCTCGACCCGCTCGCGCTCGACGCGGCCCGGCTCCTGCGCGCACCGCTGGAGGACCCCGCCGTCGAGGTCGTCATGCACGGGAGCGACTACGACCTGCGCCTCCTTTCCCGCGATCTGGGGATCCGCGTGCAGGGGCTGTTCGACACGCAGATCGCCGCCGCACTGCTCGGGGAGTCGGGGCTCGGCCTGGCGGCGCTGCTCGAGTCGCACCTCGACGTCCACCTGTCGAAGAAGTACCAGCGCGCCGATTGGGCGCAGCGCCCCCTCGACGACGACATGCTCTCGTACGCCGCCAACGACACCCGCTACCTCGTGTCGCTGGCGGACAAGCTACGGCGACGCCTGACGGACGCGCGGCGAGGGAACTGGGCCGAAGAGGAGTTTCGCCTGCTCGAGCGCACGGCGGTGCAAGGAGTGGACGGCAACGGCTCGGAGCCGAAGGACCCCGTCGTGCGCGTGAAGGGGGCTCGCGACCTGTCGGCGCGACAGCTCACCGCCCTGCGTGAAGCCCTCGACTGGCGCGACGTGATCGCACGGGAGCGCGACCGCGCCCCGTTCCGCGTGGTCGGCGATCAGGTCCTGCTCGAAGCCGTGTCGCGGAGCCCCGACGACGCCCGGGCGCTGGAGAAGATCAAGGGCTTTCCCACGGCGCTGGCCCGCTCGGACGGCGCAGCGCTCCTGGAGCGTCTGGGCCGGGTCTCCAGCCTGCCCGACCAGGACCTGCGGCCTTATCCGCGTGCCCGCAGGGGCGGACCCGGCAGGCCGACCCCTGAGATCGAGGAGATGGTGGATCGCCTCAAGGCGGCCCGCAACCGGCGGGCCGTCGAGCTCGGGCTGGACCGCAGCGTGCTCCCCTCGAACGCCGTGCTGCTCGCGATCGCGACCCAGAGGCCGGCGACCGACGCCGAGCTGGCCGAGGTTCCCGGGATGCGCCGCTGGCAGGTGGAGATCATGGGGCGGGAGATCCTCGAGCTCGCGGGCAAGACCGCCTGACCGCGAAACGCGCCGGAGGGCCCGGCGCGGTGCGCCGGGCCCTCCGGGCCGCCCTCTTCCGTGGACGCGGAGCTCAGGCCACGTCCTCTTCCTTGAGCTTGCAGTTGATGCAGTAGCGGGCGTGCGGCAGCGCGTCGAGACGGTCGAAGCCCACGTCCGAGCCGCACGTCTGGCATCGGCCGAACTTCTCCGGATCGTTGTACAGGCGGCGCAGGGCCTCCTCCAGCCGGTACAGGTAGCGACCCTCCTTGGTCGCGAACGCGGCCGCCTTCTCCCGCTCCATGGCCTCCGTTCCCTGGTCGGCCATGTGGTCGGTGTAGACCGAGAGGTCGGAGTCGCCGGACTCCCGGTCGGCCTTCGCCATTTCGTCGAACAGTCCCAGCGCCTTGAGCGCGCGGGCCCGCTCGTCGAGCAGTCTCTTCTCGATGTGCGCCAGTTGCTTTTTGGTCAGCGCCATGGGCGTCTCGCAGAGTTCATGGTAGCCGGAAAAGGTAACTGGGCGCCCGGGACGCGTAAACTGATGGGCCGGTGCGGGTGATGGTCCGACCCATCGTCCCCGTCCGAGGGATGGCTGCGCACGGGCGCGTCGCGCCGGCCGGCGTCCTACCAGCGCACGAGCGCCGAGCCCCACGTGAAGCCCGAGCCGAAGGCGACCAGGCACAGCAGGTCGCCGCGCCGAAGGCGCCCCGCCCGCACCGCCTCGGCGAGCGCGATCGGGATCGTTGCGGCGGTCGTGTTCCCGAAGCGGTCGATGTTGTCCACGATCCTGCTCTCCTCGAGCCCGAGCCGCCGCCGCAGCATCTCCGAGATCCGGTGGTTCGCCTGGTGGGGAACGAGCAGGTCGATGTCCCGGGTCGAGAGGCCGTTCGCGGCCAGCGCCTCCTCGACGGCCTCGGGCATGCGCGCCACTGCATGCTTGAACACCTCCCGGCCCACCATCGTCGGGTGGTGCCGCCCCTCGGCGAGGATCCCTTCGTCGATCCAGGGATGGTGCCGGCTGGACGGGAACTCGTCCCACAGGAGCTCGGCGAAGCGCCCGTCCGCGTGGATGTGCGTCGACAGCACCCCCCGCCCCTCCTCCTCCGTGGCGGCCAGCACGGCCGCCCCCGCGCCGTCGCCGAACAGCACGGCGAGGTCCCTTCCCCGCGTCGACAGGTCCATGCCTGTGGAGTGGATCTCGACGCCCACCAGGAGGATGGTCCGGTAGCGGCCCGAGCGGATGAAGGCATCCGCGATCGACAACCCGTAGAGGAACCCGGAGCACTGGGCACGCACGTCGATCGCAGGGATCCCCGCGAGCCCCAGCTCGCGCTGCAGGAAGACGCCGGTCCCCGGGAAGAAGTGGTCGGGGCTGAGCGTCGCGAGCACGATCGCGTCCACGCTGGACGCATCCCGGCCGGCCTCGGCCAGGGCGGCCTCGCTGGCCCGGCGCGCCATCTCCGCACCGCTCATCCCCTCCTCCACCCACCGCCGCTCACGGATCCCCGTGCGCTCCACGATCCACGCGTCCGAGGTGTCCATCGTGCGGGTCAGCTCCTCGTTCGTCACGACCCGGTCGGGCACGTAGAAGCCGGTTCCTTCGATCGCGCTGTGCGGCACGGGACCTCCGTCGCAGATGGCCCGACCCGTCGTCGGACCCGTCACGTCGTGCCCGGGTACATGCCGGCCGAGCCATCGGCTGGCTCGGGGGGCTCCGAAACGACAGGTGGCCGGAGAAGATACGACATGAGCGACGAGACGATCCACTGCCGCCGCTGCGGCGGCGACGCGCCGCGTCTCGAGAGGCCACCGTTCCGCAGCGACCTCGGCGCACGCATCCAGGCGGAGGTGTGCGCCGATTGCTGGAAGGACTGGCTCCAGCACCAGACGCTCCTGATCAACCACTACGGGCTCGATCCCAGGGACCCCAAGGCCCGCGAGTTCCTGTACGCGCAGATCGAGCAGGTCCTGCTGGGCGGCGACGACGCGGAGCAGGTCGACACGAGCAAGCAGGGAACGATCGAGTGGTGAGCGCCCGAAGGGGCGCGCGGACGGCGCGAGGCCGCGGGGACGACGTCGGAGCCGCCCGGCGCCGCGGCGCCCGGGCCCGCCTCGCAGCCTAGGAGCCCGGACCGGGGAGTCCCAGGGCGGCCGCGCAGCCCGGGCCCCAGCGGATCCCGACGACCAGCTGCGGAGGCATGCGCGCCAGCACCTGTACCGAGCCCGGACAGCGTTCGCTCAACAGGTCCAGCGCCTTGCCGTGGATCTCTCCGCCCTGCTCGAGCAGCACGTCGCTCACGTGCGCCTCCCACCAGATCTCGAGCTGCTGCATCGGCGTGCCCCACACGGGCGTGGCGCCGTCGGCGCGCGGCTCGAAGCGCGCGCTCGGCACGACGGGCCAGCCCCCGTAGAGGTGCAGCGCGGCCCAGAACTCCGGCGCGCCCACCACGGCGCTCCTGGGGACCGTGCGATCGAGAGCCTCCACCGCGGCGGCGAGTCGCTTGGCTCGCAGCCGGTAGGGAGCGGCCATCCAGCCGGTCGTATCGCGCTCGACCGAGACCGCACCGTACCAGCCCACCCACAGGAGCGCCACCGCCAGGAGCGCCACGCGCAGCCTGCGGCGGCCTGCGCGCGCGATGAAGTCGAGGCCCCCCACGGCCACGAGCGCCACCACGAGGGGATGCACCGGGACGACGAGGCGGCGGTCGAGGTAGGGCCATACGGAGACCATCGCGAGATACACGCCCGCGATCCACGGGATCGGAGGGAAGGCACGCCCGAGGCGCACGACGCCCACGATCAGGGCGGCCGCGAGCGGGAGGGCCGCGATCCATACGACGTTGCCGACCAGGCCGGGCACGAGGAACGAGGCGACGTTGCCGAGCACGCCGAGAGCCTGCCAGGGAAGCGCCCGGAGAAACGCCGTGGGGGCCCCGATGGTCTGCCTCGCGAGCCACGCGCCGTAGGGCCCCAGCAGGTCACGCAGGGTCGCCGGGATGAAGCGGGTCTCGTACGTCGACCAGATGCCCCATGCCAGCATCGCGAGGACGGCCGGCGCGGAGACGAGCACGGCCGTGCGGAGCCGTCGGCGCCGCAGGAGCGCGATCGCGAAGCCGGCCACCACCGCCGCCCCCGCGGAGCGCGTGAGGACGAGCACGACCAGGACCAGGGCGAGCGGCATCCAGGCGCGGGGACGATCCTCCGCCTGTGCGTGGCTCCACGCCGCCAGGGCGCAGGCGCACAGGAAGACGAAGAGCGCCTCGGAGAGAGGGATCAGGGCGACGTGCCACAGGTCGGCGGACACGAAGGCGAGCGCACCGACGGCGACGGCCGTCCCCCTCCGGAAGACGCCCGCGTGCGCGAGCGCCCAGGAGAACACCGCGCCGGCGCCGGCCAGGAGCGCGAGGTTCAGGAGCTCCGCGGCGAACGTGACCGGGCCGATCGAGCCCAGGAGCAGCCAGAGCCCGGAGAGGAGCCCCGGGTACAGCGGTGGGAACTTGACGGCCGGGGGGGCGCCGGGCACGCCGGCGTAGCGCAGCCCGCGCCCGCTGGCGATCGCCTTGGAGATCAGCATGTAGACGCCGTCGTCGTTCCACACGCCGGCGGGGATGGGCTGCCAGCCCGAGAGCCCCACGGCCAGGAGCGCCGCGGCGAGCAGGAGGTAGGGCCAGGCCCGCCCGAGCCTCGTGCCCCGCGGCGCGGAGGCCTCGGCGTGGAGCTCGGGATCCGTCGCCATCTTCGTGCTCAGCCGCCGGAGTAGATCAGCTCGACCATGACCTGCCCCACCATGCCCAGGGTGCGGGCGCTCATGTGCGCCGGGGTGTCCTGGAGCGTGTGCCAGTAGCGGTTGTTCGGGCCGTAGTCGAAGTCGATGACGTCGACGGTCGGAAGGCCGGCCTGGAGGAGCGGGACGTGGTCGTCGTAGATCGACGGCCCCACGGTCTCGGGGAAGTACTTCGCGTAGCCGAGGCGCGCAGCCGCCTCCCAGACCTTGTGCACGACGATGGGAGCGGCTTCCGCCGAGCTCGCCTCGACCGGAAAGCTCGGGTTCTCGGCGCCGACCATGTCGAGAAGCACGCCGTAGATCGGGTGGTGCTGCGGGTCGAGAGACTCGGCGTAGTGCGTGACGCCGAGGAACATCTCGTTCGTGCTGTCGCCGTAGTCCTCTCCGTCGTCGAAGAGGAGGTCGACGCCCATGGGAGGCGGGTCCTTCTTCAGCAGCTCCGCCAGCTCCAGAAGCACGGCCGTCCCGGAGCCTCCGTCGTTGGCGCCGGGAATCGGCCGGTCCCGGTTGGCCGGGTTCGGATCCCCGTCCGCATGCGGCCGCGTGTCCCAGTGGGTGAGGAAGAGGATGCGGCGCGTATCGTGTGGGCGAAACTTCGCGACGACGTTGGTCAGGGGAAGGGCCACGCCCTGCGGGGTCCGGTACGTGAAGGTATCGACGACCACCGTGTCGGCCGACAGGCGCAGGCGGTCGATCATCCACGCCTTCTGCCGCTCGTGCGGCGCCGTGCCCGGCACGCGCGGCCCGAACGCGACCTGCGTGTCCACCAGGGCCATCGCCTCCGCTCCGTCGAACCCGGGCGAGCCCGGCGTGCGGCCCCGCTCGGATCCGGGAACGCACGCCGCGCACGCCAGGCCCGCGAGCGCGAGGAGAGCCGGCGCGAGGGAGCGGCGCGACGTCGACGGGAGACCCATGGGCGGTCCTGGCACGGACCTCCTCAGAAGGCCGTCGGCGGTGGCGGCGGGCCCGCGAAGTGGTCGTCGTACCACGAGAAGCTTCGCTTCATCTCGTCGATCTGGTGGTCGGTCTCCCGCAGCCCGTGCCCCTCCCGCGGGTACAGGACCAGCTCGGTCTGGACGCCGACGTCCTTCAGGGCGATGTAGAACTCCTCGGCCTGCTCCGTCGGGACGTCGTTGTC
This sequence comes from Longimicrobiales bacterium, assembly GCA_046704285.1. Taxonomy (GTDB): domain Bacteria; phylum Gemmatimonadota; class Gemmatimonadetes; order Longimicrobiales; family Gaopeijiaceae; genus SZUA-318. The sequence goes on from JBJKSF010000054.1 coordinate 14,049, forward strand.
GTTGAGCCCGTGCACGAGCATGACGGGGGTGTGGACGCGGTCCACGTAGCGGAGCGCCGAGTGCTTCCAGAGCTCGTCCATCAGCGTCCCCTGCTCCGGGTACTCGCCGTACTCGACGGCCAGGTAATCGTGGTAGTAGGACAGGTAGTTGAAGCTCACGAGGTCGCAGATGCCCGCCTCGGGGATCGCGGCGCGGAACTCGTTGGTCTGGGTGACGAGCCAGTCGGTCAGCTGGCCTCCGTAGCTGACGCCCTCGATGCCCATGCGCGTGGGATCGATCCACGGGAAGCGGGCGACGGCCACCTCGACTCCGGCGAGGACGTCCCGGCCCTCGGCCCCGTCCTGATCGCCGAAGATGGCGTCGGTGAACTTCTGGCCGTAGCCGGTGGAGCCTCGGTAGTTGACCATCAGCGTGGCGTAGCCGTGCGCTGCGTAGGCCTGCGCCTTGAAGTCGAACTCCGGGCCCTGCTGCCCGTGCGGCCCGCCGTGGATCACGACGATCAGGGGATACTTCCTGCTCGGGTCGAGCCCGTCGGGCTCGGTCAGGAAGGCCTCGATCGGCAAGCCGTCGAAGCTCGGGAAGTCGAGGGCCTTCACGGGGGCGATCCGCTTGCCCGCCAGCACGGAAGCGTTCAGGTGCGTGAGCTGGCGCGTGGAGCCGCCCTCTCTGAGGTACAGCTCCGACAGGTCGCCCGGCGTCGACGCGACGTAGGCGATGCGACCGTCCCCGGCGACGGAGAACCCCGCCGAGCCGTAGGATCCGATCCTCACCCTGCCGCCGATCAGGCGCTCCGCGCGGGGCTCCGCGCCTCCGAGGTCGAGGCGATAGAGATGGACGTTGCCGCGCTCCTGCACCGTGAAGTAGACCGACTTGCCGTCGGGCCCCCATACGGGCGCCCCCTGACGGTCGTCGATCCCCGCACCGACCTCCCGCCGATCGGAGCCGTCGGGCTTCATCGTCCAGACGTGGGTGTCCTCCATCGTCGTCTCGGACGACGTCAGCGGGCGCTTGGTGCCCTGGAAGACGATCTCGCTCCCGTCCGGAGACCACTGCGGACGGTACTCGGCGGCCTTCGTGAAGGTGAGCTGCCGGATCGAGTCGTCGGCCACGTTCAGGGCGAAGACGTCGTAGTTGAACTTCAGGTCGGGATCGCGCTCGTGGTTGGAGACGAACAGGATCTCTCTCCCGTTCGGCGACCACGCGATCGAGTGCTCGTAGTGGTCGCCCCGCGTCAGCTGGCGGACCTTCCTGCTGGCCAGGTCGACCACGAAGACGTGCGTCCTCCGGTTGTCCTGGAACGGATGCAGGCCCTCGCTCGCCGTCGGCTTGTACAGGTAGCGCGTGAACACCATGGGATCGCCGTGGGCCTGGTCGGTCTCCGGGCCGGGGGTCGACGAGACGAAGGCGATGCGCGTGCCGTCGGGGGACCAGGAGATGCGCGCGCCCGTCGAGGGCAGCGGACCGTCGGTCCAGTGCAGCTCGGCGAGGGCCTCGGGATCGGATCCGTCGGCGCGCACGACCACCAGCTCGCTCCTGCCGTTCGCTCCCCGGATGTACGCGAGGCGCGAGCCGTCGGGAGACCAGACGGGCCCCGCGCCCGCCTCGTCGGCCCCGCCGACGCGCACGGAGCGGCCCGTGGAGACATCCATGATCCAGAGATGGCTGGAGGGTCGGCCGGGTCCCTCGCGATCCGTGACCGTGTAGGCGATCCGGCTGCCGTCCGGCGAGATCCGGGCATCGCCGACGCTCCGGAACCGATGCAGGTCGGCCGGCTGGAAGAGCGCGCCCCCGGACGTCTGGGCGGCGAGGCTCCGGGCAGGGGCGAGAGCCCCGATGACGACGAGCAACGCGAGAAGCCGAGTGCGCACGTTCCCCCCTTCCGAGGTCCAGCAGCCGGAACACGATCGACGCCAACGTAGAGCGTCGCCGATGCGGTTGCCAGCCGGCGCCTAGCTGCCCAGAACCTCCCGCAGCTTCCGCTCGAGCTCCTCGGCGGTGAACGGCTTGTGCAGGAAGGCCACACCCGGGTCGAGGACCCCGTGGTGGCTGATCGCGTCCTCCGTGTAGCCCGACATGTAGAGCACCCTCAGCCCGGGGCGCAGCTCCCGCAGCCGGCCGCTCAGCTCGGGCCCGCTCGCTCCGGGCATCACCACGTCGGTCAGCATCACGTCGACCGCGGCGCCCCGCCCGAACACCTCCAGGGCCTCCTCGGCCGTGGCGGCCAGGAGCACCGTGTAGCCGCGGCGCTCGAGGAGCCGTCGCACGAGCGTGCGCAGGCGGCTCTCGTCCTCCACCACGAGAACCGTCTCGTGTGCGACGCCGGGACGCGGCTTGCGTTCGGCGGCCCTCCCCGACGGCCCGACCCCCTGCGCCCGGGGCAGATACACCGTGAACGTGGTGCCTTTGCCGACCTCGCTGTACACGCGGACGATCCCGCCGCTTCCTGCGACGATCCCGTGGACCGTCGCCAGACCGAGGCCGGTGCCCTTGCCCGCCTCCTTCGTGGTGAAGAACGGCTCGAACAGGCGTTCCTGGACGTCGCGCGACATCCCCACGCCCGTGTCGCTCACGGTGAGCGCCACGTACGGGCCGGGCGTGACGTCGAGGTGCGTCTCGGCATAGTCCTCGTCGAGCTCGACGCTCGCCGTCTCGATCGTCAGCACGCCCCCGCCCGGCATGGCATCGCGCGCGTTCACGGCGAGGTTCACGAGCACCTGCTCCATCTGACCCGCGTCGGCCCTGACGGTCATGCGGTCGGGACCGAGATGCAGATCGATCTCCACGTCCTCGCCGATGAGCCGGCCGAGCATCCTGCCCGTCGCCTCGATGACTTTGTTGAGGTCGAGCACGGTCGGCTCGACGATCTGCTTCCGGCTGAAGGCGAGGAGCTGCCCGGTGAGGTGCGCGGCGCTGCGTCCGGAGTGCTGGATCTCGAGGATGTCCTCGCGGCGCGGGTCGTTCTCGGCGAGATCGAGCAGGAGCAGCTGGCAGTACCCCAGGATCGCCGTGAGCAGGTTGTTGAAGTCGTGCGCGACCCCTCCGGCGAGCCGTCCGACCGCCTCCATCTTCTGGGCCTGCCGGTACTGCTGCTCGAGGGAGTGGCGCTCGGTGACGTCCATCGAGATGCCCACGCCGCGCAGCGGCACCCCGTGCTCGTCCAGGCGGATCCGCCCGGCGCTCGTCAGCCAGCGCACGGTTCCGTCCGCCCAGAGCGCACGGTGCTCGACGGTGAAGTCGGAGCCGGACTCCTCGGCCCGGATCAGGGTCTCGCGGACCCGCCCGCGATCCTCCGGATGCACGGCCCCGAGGAAGGTCTCGCGCGTCCCGTCGAACGTGCCGGGCTCCCATCCGTACTGCGCCTCCAGGGTCTCGGTCACCCGGGCGAGGCCGGTCGCATAGTCCATGTCCCAGACGCCGACGCCCGCGCTCTCCAGCGCGAAGCGCGTGCGCTCCTCGGCAGTGCGCAGGGCCTCCTGGGCGCGATGCCGCTCGGTGATGTCCGTTCCCGAGCTGAACGTCCCGATCAGCTCTCCGGACTCGTCGCGCAGCGTCCGGGTCTTCCAGTCGACCATGCGCTCGTCGCCCCCCCGTGTCAGGATGGGACTCTCGATGCTGGACTGGTCCCCCGCGAGGATGCGCTCGAACCGTTCGGCGATCTTCCCGCGCGCGCTCTCGGGGAGGCACATCTCGAACCAGCTCCGTCCGAGCAGCTCCGCCTCGCTCCATCCCGTCAGCTCGCACCCCTTCCGGTTGATCGCGGTGACGCGGGCCCGGGTGTCGAGCGCGAGCAGGATCACCTCCGCCGTGTCCAGGTAGCGCTGCGCCCGGTCGCGCTCCGCCCGCAGCGCCTCCTCCGAGCGCTTCCGCTCGGTCACGTCGCGGAAGTACCAGACGCGGCCGTGGTACTTCCCGTCCGGATCCCGCATCGGGGCCGAATGCCGCTCGAACGTGCGACCGTCGGCGAGCTCGACCTCGTCGTGCGACGACTCTTCGTGTCGGTCGTAGAGCTCCCGGATGCGCGTCATGAACCCGTCGGGATCGGCGAGCTTGTCGCGCACGGAGTCGAGCAGCGTCCCGTGCGCGCGCGTCTCGAGGATGTCCACGTCCACCCCCCACATCTGGGCGAACCGACGGTTGTAGGACAGCACCGTGGAGTGCTCGTCGACCACCAGGATGCCGTCGGGCGTCAGGTCGCGCTCGGTGAGGAGCATGGCCTGCTGGAAGCGGAGGGCTTCGTCCGCCTTCTTCCGTTCCGTGATGTCGCGGGCGACCTTGGAGGCGCCGACGACCCTTCCCTCGCCGTCGCGGATCGGAGAGACCGCGAGGGAGACCATGATCCGCTGGCCCGACTTCGTCCTGCGCTCGGTCTCGAAGTGCCGGACGCGCTCGTTGCTCCGGATCATCCGGAGGATGCGCTCCTCCTCCTCCCGGCGCTCCTCGGGGATGATCCGCATGATCGAGGCGCCGATCATCTCGGCGGCCGTGTACCCGAAGAGCCGCTCGGCCCCCTCGTTCCAGCTCGTGACGATGCCGTCGAGATCCTTCCCGACGATCGCGTCGTCGGAGGACTCGACGATGGCGGCGAGGCGGTGGGCGTCGGCCTCCGCGCGACGGGACTCGGTGACGTCGACGAGGACCGCCACGACGAGCGACACGGTGCCGTCGTCGACCATCGGATCGTAGCGCACCGTCAACCAGCACTCACCCTGCGGCGTCGGTCGGAGAAGCGGGAACTGGACGCGCTCTCCCCCGAAAGCACGCTTCAGGTGGGGCTCCACCTGCTCCAGGTGGAGCGTCGGCAGCACCTCGTCGAAGGCCCTGCCGACGACACCGTCCGAGGGAAGGTCGAGGATCTCGGCGTAGGTGGCGTTGGCGTACAGGTAGCGGCGCTCGCGGCTGATTACGGCCAGGCCTGCCCGCGCATGCTGGGTCACGATGCGCAGGAGCGCTTCTTCAGTGAGGGCGCCAGGGAGGGCCCGGCGCTCTGCGGCCGGTCGTTCGGGAGGGTCCATGGTCACGCCTGGCTGTCACGCGAGCCGATATCGACGCTAGCGGGTCGCGTTGAATCCTGCAACACGACGCGGGCTCGTGGGTGACGAAACCCTCACCAGCCTCGAGACTGCCGGGCTCCGCGGCCCTCGCCGAAGGCGGGCAGCGCCCGTGGGGTCAGATCAGCCGCACTCGCTGTAGCCGCACACGTGGCACTTGACGCACCCCTCCTCGTACGCGAGCTGGCCCGCTCCACACTCCGGGCAGGCTCCGAAGAAGCTCTCGGAGCGCCCCGCCTGGAACGGGTCCATGCGGGGTTGCGCCGCCGCACCCGTCGCGGAGCGGGCCGGCGCCAGCGGCAAGGTCTCCTGCACCCCGCCCTGCTCCTCGAGGTAGCGCTCGATGGCCTGTCCGATGGCGTCGGGAGCGGAGAGCACCTTGTTGGGCCCCACGCCGACGGCGCGGTCGCACGAGATGCCACGGAGCTGATCGCGCACCTCCGTGATCGGGATGCCGGAGCGGAGCGCCAGCGAGATCAAACGGCCGAGGGCCTCCGCGTCCGCCATGGCGGCCCCGCCGGCCTTGCCCAGCGTGCAGAACACCTCGAACGGACGGCTCTGGTCGTCCTCGTTGATCGTCACGTACAGGTCTCCGAGCGGCGACATCATCTTCATCGTGTGGCCGCGCAGCACCTGCGGACGGCGCCGCTTGTGCCTCGACGCCCGCGCGCTCTCGTCCTGCTCCTCGGCCCTGCGCCGCTCCTGCTCCACCTGGACGCGCAGGTTGTGCGCCTCCTCGCGGGCGTCGGCGAGCTGCTGCTCCAGATCCGAGACCTTCTCCGCGCTCGTCTCGCTCACCTCGCCCTTCCCGGTCTTTCCGGTGGACAGCACCTGCCCCTCCCGGGATCCGTCGCGATACACCGTCACCCCCTTGCAGCCGAGCTCGAACGCGAGCCGGTAGATCTCGCGCACGTCGTCCTCGCTGGCCTCGTGCGGGAAATTCGTGGTCTTGGAGATCGCGCTGTCGCAGTGCTCCTGGAACGCGGCCTGCATGCGCACGTGCCACTCGGGCGTGATGTCGTGCGCGGTGCGGAAGATGCGCTGCACGTCCTCCGGCACCTCCGGGAAGTGGATGTGCCCCTCCTCGGCGATCCGCTCCATGAGCCCGGCCGAGAACCACCCCTGCTCCTCGGCGAGGCGCACGAAGTCCGGATTCACGTCCGGCATCAGCACGCCCGCCTGGTTGCGCATGAACGCCACCGCGAACAGCGGCTCGATGCCGCCCGAGCATCCCGCGAAGATCGAGATCGTGCCGGTGGGCGCGACGGTCGTCAGGTTGCAGTTGCGCAGCTTACGCTCGGGACGCACGCGCTCGCCCGCCGCCCGCTTCGCCGCGGAGCGCTCCGGCCCCCAGACCGACTCCTTCCACGCAGGGAACACGCCGCGGGCCTCCGCCAGCCTCTCCGACGCGTTGCGCGCCTCCTCGTTCACGAACTCCATCACCCGCCGTCCCGCGTCCACGCCCTCCTCGGAGTCGTAGGCGATGCCGAGGCGGACGAGCATGTCCGCCCAGCCCATCACGCCGAGCCCCACCCGGCGGATGGTCTGCGCCAGCCTGTGGATCTCGTCGAGCGGGTAGCGGTTCGCGTCGATGACGTTGTCGAGGAAGTGCGTGGACAGGTGCACGACCTGCCGGAGCGCCTCCCAGTCGACGGCCTCGTCGGGATCGGAGCCGGGGCGCGCGCCGGGCTTGACGAAGGCACCCAGGTTGATGCTGCCGAGGTTGCACACGTCGTACGGCAGCAAAGGCTGCTCGCCACACGGGTTCGTCGCCTCGTAGCCGCCCAGCTTCGGCACCGGGTTGTGCTCGTTGGCGCGATCGATGAAGAACGTGCCGGGCTCTCCCGTGAGCCACGCCCCGTGCACGATCATGTCGAAGATCTCGCGGGCGTTCTCCTGCCCGACGACCTTGCCGCTGCGCGGGCTCACGAGGTCGTAGGTGGTGCCGGCCGTGACGGCCTGCATGAACGCGTCCGTGATGGCCACGGAGATGTTGAAGTTCGTCACCTGCGTCGTGTCGTTCTTGCAGGTGATGAAGCGACGGATGTCCGGATGGTCCACCCGCAGGATGCCCATGTTCGCGCCCCGGCGGGTGCCTCCCTGCTTCACGACCTCGGTGCTGGCGTCGTAGAGCTTCATGAACGAGACGGGGCCGGAGGCCACGCCCATCGTGGAGCGCACGGTGTCGCCCTCGGGACGCAGGCGCGAGAACGAGAAGCCCGTGCCTCCGCCCGACTGGTGCACGAGCGCCATCGCCTTCAGCGTGTCGTAGATGCCGCTCTGGCCGTTGGAGAGCGCGTCATCCACGGGCAGGACGAAGCACGCGGAGAGCTGGCCGAGCGGGCGGCCCGCGTTCATGAGCGTCGGCGAGTTCGGCTCGAACGTGCCGTGGATCATGAGGTCGTAGAACTGCCGAGCCACCTCCTCCACCGCCGCCTCCGAGGCCCCGTACGCCGCGTCCACCTGCGCGATCGTGCGGGCTACGCGCCAGAACATCGTGCGGGGCTCCTCGGTGGGCCTGCCCTCCGCGTCCTTCTTCAGGTAGCGACGCTCCAGCACGATGCGCGCGTTCTCCGTGAGCTCGGGCACCGGCAGGTCCGCGGGCACGACGTCGTCGAAGATCACCGGCTCGGGCACGGGGCGGGGCTCATGGACACGTGGCATGGGAGGAGACTCCTGTGGACAAAGCTGTGCAAAGCGCGTGCAGTCGCAGTCGAAAAGCGGCGGAAAAGCGCCTCCCGCCGTCGATCTATCGTGGAAAGGCCCGCGGGGCGCCACCGAATATTGCGGCGGACCCATATTAGAGGCCCCACATGTAGGGGTCAAGCATCGCCGCGGACCCCCCCGCCGCCTCCCCCGCGCGACCTCTTGCGGGGCGCCGAATCACCTCCCGACGCCCATCCTGCTACACCGCCGGAAGGCGGAAGTTTCGGGATCTGTTCGGTATGCGGTCCGCGCGCGTCGGGAAGGGCGAGGGCGCTCAGAACGAGACGCCGACCCGCGCGTACAGTTGGGCGCCGGTCCGGTCCACGAGCGGAAACGCCAGGCCCACCCGCAGGAGGAACTCCGACGTCCAGAACGCCTCGACGTTGCTGGACAGCTCGCCACCCACGGACGCGAGCGTCCTCCGGAGCGGGTTCTGATAGCCGCCGACGCCGAGCTCCGGGCCCCACGCGTTGCCCGCGTCCCCGAACAGCGTCCCCTGGACGCGGTCGAAGTGGAGCGGCCACGCGCCCAGGCCATAGTCCAGGAGCAGGATCGGGAACCGGTACTCCGCGGACGCGGACCACGCGGCGTTCCCGTACCGGTCGCCGTTCGCGTAGCCGCGCACGGGAAAGAACAGCGGCGCTCCGCCGAACAGGTCGAGGCCGGCCACGCTCTCGGGGCTTCCGGACGCTCCTCCCACGTCGAAGTGCTGCTGGTCGGCCCCGGGGCCCCGCGCGTAGCCCCCGCTCACGCGCAGCGCGAGCACCTGGGACGCATAGCCCGGGCCTCCGAGCGAGGTGAACGCCGCCACCTGGCCGAGGACCTGGTCGAAGGCACCGTCGGAGCCCGCCACGCCCACCAGGGAGTCCGGGAGGGCGATCTCGCGCTGCACCGATCCCTGCAGGAAGGCGCTCAAGCCGCGCGCATCGCCGATCTGGAACGCCCACGTGCGCGCCGAGGAGTACGCGAACGACACGGCGAGGTCCCCGAATCGCCGGTACGGGCGCGCGAAGCGGTAGACGGTCGACGGCCGCAGCGCGTTGTTGAGGAGCTCGTCGTGCTCCCAGGCGAGGGCTCCGCTGAACGTCACCGACGCCGAGCGCCTCCACCCCGCCCGGTAGAGCGACACCGACCCGCTCAACGCGCGATCGCCGACGAGGGTGAAGAGCGTGTCCGGCGGAGCGCCGGCCTGCTGCTGTCCGAGCCGCGCCCCGTCCTGGCTCCAGGCCTGGTTCACGCCGATCGACAGGACCGGGTTGCCGAGCCCGGACCACGAGTAGGACAGCCCCCCCTCGGCCCTTCCCCCCTTCGTGAACAGCGTCCCGTACGCCGACATCTGGTCCCGCCCGACGAGGTCGTTTCCGGAGGTCTGGAACCCGATCCCCGGGCCGAGCAGCTCCCGGCTCCGGATCCGGACGCCTGCGCCGCGCACGGCGGGCGTCCGCACGGGGGACCGGTAGCGCGGCTCCCAGTACGTCGGCAGGAACGTCCGCATGGCGGAGTAGGGCCGGATCGCTCCGGGAGCTTCCGCGTTCTCGATCGAGTCCGGGAACGGCGGCGCGTGGAACTCGGCGAGCGCCGGCGGAGCGAGGGGCCAGCTCTCGGGCGCGAACGGGATGCGCGCGATCCCCCAGCCGGTCGCGTGGTAGGCCGAGTAGTAGAGCCACCGGCCCGAGCGACCGACGGCCGGGTAGGCCGCGCCGGTCCGCACGTTGGTCACGAGGCGGACGGGCCCGGGCCGCCCCGTCGTGGGGTCGACCCGCGTCGCCAGGATGTCGAGGATGCCCGTGCGGTCCGAGCACCACAGGAGCCAGCGTCCGTCCGGGCTCCACGCCGGAGCCAGGTCCATCGCGCGATCGTCCGTGACCCGGGCCACCAACGACCCCGACGCGGTCAGGATCACGAGGTCCAGGTGCGCGCCGGGCGTCCAGCGCGACGCCGCGATCCAGCGCCCGTCCGGCGACACCGCGGGCTGCGTCCAGAGTGTGTCCAGGCTCGCGCGCACGAGGGGGTGGATCGCCCCCGTGCGCAGGTCCACGCGCACGAGCCGGTTCGCGCCCCCGCCGTCCTGCACGGCGACGGCCCACGTTCCCCCGGGCCCCGCGGAGGGCCACTGCAGGCGCGCCCCGTGCGTGAGGCGACGCACGTGGCCGGACGGGTCCATCCGGTACAGGTCCTCGAACGTCTTGTAGGGCCCCTCGTCCTGCGCCTGGGCGAACACCATGCCGCCGTCCGGGAGCCAGTCGAAGCTGGAGGTCCCGTTGGTGCGCAGGAGCTCCCGCCCGTCCTTCCCGTCCAGCGTCGTCACGCGGATCTGGGTGTCGCTGCGACCGTCGGACCTCGCGAACGCGAGGCGCCGTCCGTCGCGCGAGACCTCGGGATAGAGGTCGTACCTGCCCGCGTGCGTCAGGGCTTCGGCGTGCGTGAGCGGGCCCAGCTCCGCGAGCCTTCCGGCCAGGCCCGCGTAGCGCGCCTTCAGCTCCCGTCCCCAGGCGCGCCACTCCTCCGAGAACGACGTGCCGAACGCCTTCCTGCTCGCGGCGTCGATGCGGAACGGGATCCACTGGCCGGCGACCGCCTTCACGAACACGGCGAGCTTGCGGCGCCCGTGCTCCTCCATGAGATGGTGGAGGAAGAGCGAGCCGTAGACGTAGAAGCGGTCGCCGCCCGGCCACACCGGGGAGTCGCCGCCCGCCTGGCCGATGCTCTCGAAGCGCCCCTCCAGCACCGCCGTGCGCAGGACCATCCGCTGGTAGGTGCCCTTGAGCCGGCCGGAGTGCGTGAGGAAGGACTCGTAGTTGACCGCCGTGCCCTCCGTGATCCACCGCGGCAGCGCCTCCTCGGGAAAGTACGGCCACGAGGCCGGGACCCGCCCGAAGACCGGCCGCAGCAGGCCGCCGAGCCCGCCCGTGCGGTCGAGGTGGAAGACGTGCGTCAGCTCGTGGGTGATCACGAGCTGCAGCCAGTCGTCGAAGAAGCCCAGGTCGGGGTCGTCGACGGGAGGACGCGCGGTCACGAGGATCCGGTCCGACGGCGACACGACGGTGAGGCCGTTGGAGAAGTCCGTGTCGTCCGTCACCAGCAGGTCGATGGTCCCGTGGGGCGGAGGCAGGAACGTCTTCGACAGCTCCGCGTAGGCGCGCTCCGCGCACGCCGCGGCCCGTCGTCCCAACGCCACGTCCCCGCGCGGGAACGTCACGTGGAAGTGCGCGGTCACGAGCGTGCTCCACGCCCCGTTCGGCGCCACCTGGCCGGCGGCGGGCCGCGCGAGCGCCGCGCAGACGACGGCGGCCACGGCCGCCGCACGGG
>JBJKSF010000055.1:0-23430 GCA_046704285.1 Longimicrobiales bacterium
GCACCCAGGAGCGTTCCGCAGGCGTACAGCGGCAGGGCCCCCAGGAGCGCGAGGCCGACCCCCTGCTCGAGCGCCGCGTTCCCGAAGCGGCCGAGAAAGCTCCAGGCGCCCGCGAAGATCGTGGCCGCGAGGACCGCCACCAGACAGAGGATCCACCGGCGCCGCACCGCGTCGGCCAGGCCCGGAGGCGCCTTGGGCGCCGACCAGAGCCCCAGCGCCAGCGCTCCGGACTCCACGACCAGGATGACCGTGAGCGAGCGGAGCATGCCCGGTCCGGAGTAGAGCAGCAGCACCACCCCGGTCTCGGCGCACGCGGCCGCGGCCAGGCCGACCAGGAGCGGCGGGACCCACCTCAGGACGAGCACGCGGCGGCTCATGACTCGAAGCTCCGGTAGGCTCCACGATAGAAGGCGAGGGCCTCACCGCCGCTCACGCCGCTCTCCAGCACACGGCCCACGACGATCGAGTGATCGCCGCCGGGGTGTACCGCGACCACCTCGCACTCGAGCCACGCGACCGAGCCCTCGAGAATCGGGCTGCCGGCCGAGGCGTCGCGACTGGGAACGCCGGCGAAGCGACGCCGGCCGGCCTCGGCCGAGAAACGCAGCGCGAGGTCCGCCTGACCGCTCCCCAGGACGTTCACGCAGAAGGTGGCCGTGCCCACGAGTCCCTCGTGCGACGAAGAGGCTCGCTCGACGCACACCAGGACGAGCGGCGGATCCAGGGAGACCGACGTGAAGGATGTCGCCGTCATGCCGATCACCCGCCCCGGCCCGAGGCGCGCGGTCACCACCGTCACGCCCGTGGGACAGAGGCGCATGACCTCCCGCAGTGCCGCTCCGCCGTCGTGTCCGCTCGACACCACACCCCCCGCAGGTCGTCTGGAGAAGGGGAGCATGGTGTTGCCCCCGTACCGACCAGCGCTAGGTTACCAACCTCCGGACCTCTCCCGGTCGGGGAGGACGACACTCGTCCCCCGAGAAGGATCCATGCGACGGCGCTGGCTCGCGATCGCGGTCATCTTAACCCTGCCCTCAGGCTGCGACAACGTGAAGTGGGGCGGGCTGGACGTCGGCCTCCGGAAGCCCCCTGTGCACGCGGCGGGCGCGAGCGCCACGCCGCCGGTGGCCGACTCGATGCCCGCCCCCGCGCACGCCGTCCTTCCCGCCGGCCCGACGCTCTTCGCCGGAACGCGGGCCGGGGACTCGGCGACGCTGGTGGTCGTCGGGTCCGTCGCCGGAGACTCGCTCGCCGCGTTTCCGTCGGACGAGGCGGTGCCCGGCTACCGCGCGTACTTCACGCGACACCTTCTCGCACGAGGGACACGGCTCGTCCTCTTCGCCGACGGCGTGCGCGTGGGCCACCTCACGGTCGCGCGTACGGGCGTCGACCGTGGCTACTGCGTGGCGCGTCCGACGGTGACGGGCCTCGTGGAGCTCGTGCCCGACGCCGCTTCCGCGGATCGGCTCCTGGCGCTGCCGGATTCCGCCGCCTCGCGGCGGCCGTACGGAGCCTATCGGGCGTTGCAGGACACCTACGAGCAGCGGGTCGCGTCGCTGTCGCTCGTGATCCAGGCCATCCGTAGCGTCGGGGCGATCTGGCCCCCGTCCTTGACGGCGGCGCGGGCCGACATCGAGACGTTCCAGCTCCAGGGCGCTCCGGGCCCATCCATTGCGGCGACGTTCCTCTACCAGGACCATCTCTCTACGGCCGCCCCCGCAGGCACCGGCGCGTATGCTCTCTTCGTGATGGGCTCGCGCCAGGATACGACGTATCGCAGCGACTACGTCTGGTACCGCAAGGCACAGGCGAGCGGAAAGGGGGCGCCCCGCTACTTCGACCATCTCGACCTCGCCGGGGACGGGCACGACGAAGTGCTCCTCGACGTCTTCGGGAACGGGACCCGCTGGTTCGCGCTCCTGGGCGAGCGGAAGGGAAGCTGGGTGCGCACGTTCGAGGATCCGTGCGCAACTTCCCGGAAGAGCGCGGGAAGATGACGACGCGGCGACCATCGCCGCGCGCGCTGCCTCCGCTGCTCGCGGCGCTGGTCGTCGTCCTGGGCGCGTGCTCGGGACGAAGCGAGTCGTCGCGGACGGCACGCGGACCCACCTCGATCCGCGTCGTCGACGCGGCCGGCACCGTGCACGTGCTGCCGCGTCCGGCGCGCCGCGTCGTGTCGCTCGTACCGTCCGCCACCCTCACGCTCGCCGACCTGGGCGCCCGCAGCGTCCTCGTCGGACGCACGGACTACGACACGACCGCCTGGGAGCGCAGCCTCCCGTCCGTGGGCGGCGGCCTCGACCCCAGCATCGAGGCCATCGTCGCGCTCCACCCCGACCTGGTCGTGTTCTTCGCGGGAAGCGAGGATCCCCAGACGCCCGCGCGCCTCGCGCAGCTCGGCATCCCCCACTTGGCCGTTCGCCCGGATCGCATCTCGGAGATCAAGCGCATGATCGAGCTCCTGGGCCGCGTCACGGGACACGAGGCACGCGCGGACTCGCTCGTGCGCGCGGTCGATCGCGGCCTGGACCAGGTCCGTCGCGAGGTGGCCGGACTGCCGCGTCCCCGGGTGGCCTACGTCCTCGGGGGCACGCCCCCCTGGGTGGCCGGCCCGCGCACGTACATCGACGAGCTGATCACGATCGCCGGCGGCCGCAACGCGTTCGAGGACCTCGACGCGCCCTATGCGGCCGTCAGTCCCGAGGAGCTCGTAGCCCGCCACATCGACCTCGTGCTGGTGTCCAGGAGCACGGCCTACGACAGGAGCCTCACGCCCCGTGCGCGGGTGGCGGTGGTGGGCGGGGCCCTCGAGCTCCCGGGTCCGGACGTGGTGGCCGCGGCGAGCGACCTCGCGCGGCTCATCCACGGAGACACGCTGCGGTGAGGCGGGGCGCGCTCGGTGTCCTCCTCGTGGCGGCGCTCGCCGCCTCCGTCGTGGCGGGCGTGCGCTTCGGGCCCGTCTCGATCCCGACCCGCCAGGTGCTCGACGCGCTCGCGGGCGGCGGCAGCGCGACGACCCGCACGATCGTCGTGGGCATCCGCCTGCCACGCACGCTCCTGGGCGTGTTCGTGGGAGGAGGGCTCGCGCTGGCTGGTGCGACGTTCCAGGCCATCCTGCGCAACCCGCTGGCCGAGCCCTACATCCTCGGCATCTCGGGAGGAGCGTCCGTGGGCGCGGTGCTCGTGCTCGCCCTCGGGCTCGCCGCAGCGTCGTCCGCCGCGCTCCCGCTGGCGGCCTTCGCGGGCGCCCTGCTGGCCATCGTGCTGGTCTTCCGCGTAGCGACCGCCTCGGGGCGGAGCATGGACGTGCGGGTGCTCCTGCTCGCGGGCGTGGTGGTCGCCGCGTTCTTCGGCGCCTGCGTGGCGTTCATCATCTCGATCTCACGGGCGCGAACGGTGCAGAGCATCGTCCTCTGGATCATGGGGAGCCTCGCGGGGGCCGACTGGCACAAGGTCACGATCGTGGCGGCCTACACGATCCCGTCCGCGGCCGTGCTGATGGCGCTCGCGCGCCCGCTCAACCTCCTGGCCGTCGGCGAAGAGACGGCGCACTACCTGGGGACGGACGTGGAGCGCGTCAAGCGCATCGCCCTGGGAGTGGCGGCACTCATCACCGCGGCGGGTGTGGCCGTCGCTGGGGTCATCGGCTTCGTGGGGCTGGTGGTGCCGCACGCGGTCCGCCTCGTCTCGGGATCGGACCACCGGGCGCTGCTGCCCCTATCGTTCCTCGCCGGCGCGGCCTTTCTGACGCTCGCCGACGTGGTGGCGCGTACGGTGCTCGCGCCTACCGAGGTACCGATCGGAGTCATCACCGCGTTCGTGGGCGTGCCCCTCTTCCTCTTCCTGCTGCGGCGCAGCCTGACGGGACCGGCGTGAGGCTCGCCGCGCAGGGGCTCGTGGTGCGCTACCCGGGCAGCGCGCGGCCGGCGCTCGACGGCGTCAGCCTGGAGGTCCCGGACGGCTCGTTCTACGCCGTGCTCGGCCCGAACGGCTCGGGCAAGTCCACGCTCGTGAAGGCTCTCCTCGGCTCGGTGCCCCTGAGCGCCGGCCGCGCGCTCCTGGACGGGAAGGCCGTGTCCGACTGGACCCGCCGCGAGCGGGCCCGCGCGGTGGGCGTCGTGCCCCAGGGCGAAGTGATCTCCTTTCCACTCACGGTGCGCGAGATGGTGGCGATGGGCCGCTACCCCCACCTGGGCGCCCTCGCCGCGGAGCGGGAGCAGGACCGCGCGGCCGTACGCCGCGCCCTCGAGCAGTGCGACATCGTCGAGCTCGCGCGCCGCGACGTCACCACGCTCTCGGGCGGCGAGCTGCAGCGTGCGCGTATCGCCCGCGCCCTGGCGCAGGAGCCCCGGGCGCTCGTCCTCGACGAGCCCACGGCGAGCCTCGACATCCGCCACGAGATGGCCATCCTGGAGCTGCTCGGAGCCTCGGCCGCGGGGGGCATGACGGTCGTCGTCGTGACCCACGGGCTCGATCTGGCGGCGCGCTTCGCGGAGCGCATGCTCCTGCTCGAGCGCGGCCGGGTCGCCGCGGAGGGCTCTCCCGCCGAGGTACTTCGCGCCGACGTGCTCGAGCGCGTCTATCGGTGGCCGATCGAGGTCTCGGTGGACGCGGCGACCGGAGGCATCCGGGTCTCTCCGCTCACGAGCGACTCGCGCCCCCCGGCCGCCGGGTGAGCGTTCGGCCGGCACGCCGGCGTACGGCGCCCCGGCGTGCGGCGGTCAGGCCGCGAAGGACTCCAGCGCGCCGCCCTTCTCTCCCTCGCGCAGGCGACGCAGCGCACGGTCGCGGAGCTGGCGGATCCGCTCGCGCGTGACGCCGAGCATGTTGCCGATCTCCTCCAGCGTATGCTCGCGCTCACCCTCCAGGCCGAAGTACAGCCGCAGCACCCTGGCGTCGCGCGCCTCCAGCGTGGACAGCGCGTCGGTGATCGCCTCGGTCAGGAGGCGACTCTCCACCTCCACCTCGGGCTCGGCGGCCTCCTCGGTGATGAAGCGCTCCACGAGCTGCGAGTCCTCCGAGTCGCCGATCGGCGCGTCCAGACGGATCTCCGCCGCGTTCAGCGTCTGCAGGGACTCCACCAGCTCCGGCGTCAGGTCCGTGGCCTGGGCCAGCTCCTCCGTCGTCGGCTCGCGCCCCTTCTCCTGCTTGAGGCGCTCCTTCTCCCGGAAGATGCGCGCCAGGTCGCTGGCCCGGTTGAGCGGCACGCGCACCGCGCGGCCGTGGTTGGCCAGCGAGGCGAGGATCGCCTGGCGGATCCACCACACCGCGTACGAGATGAACTTGACGCCCTGCTCGGGATCGAACTTCCGCGCCGCGGTCACCAGCCCGACGTTGCCCTCCTGGATCAGGTCCGTGAGGGAGACACCGCGGTTCTGGTACTTCTTCGCCACGCTGATGACGAAGCGGAGGTTCGCGCGAGCCAGCTCCTGAATGGCCTCCTCGTCACCCTTCAGGGCCCTGGCCCCGAGCTCCTTCTCTCGCTCCGGGGTGATGAGCTCGTGCCGGCTCACGTCGCGCAGGTACTGGTCGAGGGCGCTCTGCTCCTCCACGCTCGCATCGAAGCCCGTGAGGAGGCTCTTCCCCTTGCGCTTCCGTCGCTTTGTGGTTGTTGCAGCGGCCATCGTGATCTATGCGCTCCTTCCGGTCGGTCCGCGCCCGGCCGACCTCTCTCGCGGCATGAGGGGGCGTGTTCGCTACGGAGCACCCCGCTCGACCCCCGAAATCCTGAGCCGTTTATTCTGCCGGGGTGCCTCTGTGGTGTCAAGAACTGGAGGGTCATGATACTCCCCCCCGAGCGGCGCGTTCCCAGATGCCCACGCCCGCAACGGCACGAGGCCGCAGGCTGCGCCGCTGCCTCTGGTAAACCCCTGTTCCGGGCGGGTTCCCGGCCGCGCACCACCACACGGCGCGTGGCCGGCGGGTCCCGTTGCCGCGCGGGAGCGGCCGTTCCTATCCTTGGTGTATGAGCACATCCTGCACGATCGTCGGCGCGACCGCGGTGGGCCTCGTCCGCCCGCGCAACGAGGACACCCTCGTCCTTCTCCCGGATCTGGGCGCGGTCGTGGTGGCGGACGGGATGGGGGGAGCCCCGGGCGGAGACGTGGCCAGCCACACCGCTGCGGCCACCGTCGAGGCCGTCCTCCGTGAGCGCCTGTCCCGCGCGCCGGGCGAGCACGAGGGCGGCGAGATCCTGGTCCCCGTGGTCGATGAGGCCGTCGCATCCGCGCATCTCGCCGTGCGCGCTGCCGCCCTGGAGGATGCCGGGCTCGCGGACATGGGGACGACGCTGACGCTCCTGCTGGTGCGGCCGCAGGCAGGAGTGTGGGCCCTGGGGCACGTCGGGGACTCGCGGGCGTACCTCCTGCGGGACGGGAGGCTGGTCCAGCTCACCCGCGACCAGACCTGGGTCCAGAGTCGCGTCGACGAGGGCCTCCTCGACGCCCGTGAGGCCCTGCTGCATCCGTATCGGCACGTGCTCTCGCAGTGCATCGGATCGCCGGAAGTCCCGGATCCGCAGATCACGACGGGGCAGGCTCGCCCGGGTGACCTCTACCTCCTGTGCACGGACGGCCTGACCGGCATGGTCGGCGACGAGGACCTCGCGGAGCTCCTGACGAGCCGGACCGCCGTCGCGAAGGGTGCTGCGGACACGCTGGGCTCCCTGGCGACGGTCCTGGTGGAGGCAGCGAACGCGCGCGGGGGGGAGGACAACGTCACCGTCGCGCTCGTGGGGATCGGCGAGGACGGCTCCGCTACGCGGGCTGCGACCGCCGGGTGATCCTCTCCAGGACGCGATCCGCCGCCAGCTCGCGGCGCTCCATCGTGAAGACGCGCAGCACCCGGGCGGCGGAGTAGAGGCCCATCGCCACGCGAGGCAGGTCCACGATGCCCGGAAGCCCCTCCGCGCCGAGCCGCTCGATCGACCCTCCGCGCCGCTCCACGAGCACGTCGAGCTGGAACATCTGCCGCTTGACGGGAAAGTCGATGACCACCTCCCCCGGCTCCAGCTCCAGCTCCGCCGCCAGCTCGTCCTCCACCGCCCTCTTCCACGGCGAGTCCCCCACCGCCCAGTCCTCCACGAGCCTGCCGCGAAGGTCCGCGGCCGTGAGCTCCGCGGCGCGCTTCGGAAGCCGGCGATGACGCAGCGCCGGCAGCCACCGGGTCGCCAGGCGCTCGGCGATCTCGGAGTCGTCCTCCTGGGCGCGGCGCCCGATCTCGTAGAGCAGCTCCTCGTCGGTCGGGCCGATCAGCTCCTCGGGATCCAGCAGGCCGGCGCGCACGGCGTCCTCGACGATGCGCTTGTAGAGCGAGGTGGCCGCCCGCACCGCGTGGTGCCAGTAGACGTTGCGGAACATCTGGTACTTTGCGAACAGGAGCGACTCCAGGGCGGACACGGCCTTCTCGTGCACGCCGACCTCCCAGGCGCCCGTCTCCGGGTCGGGAAGCAGGGCGAGGCCCTGGAGGAGCCGGTCCACGTCCACCTCCCCGTACGGCACCCCGCAGAAGCGCGCATCGCGCCGCAGGTACTCCATCTTGTCGAGGTCCAGGCTCCCGCTCACGAGGCCCCGCAGGGGGATGGCGCTCCCCCCCCGGATGAGCTCGTGGATGCGCTCCGGCGCGCCCAGGCCCAGCGGCGCGAGGGCGTCGCGAAGCGCGGGCGAGGCGAAGAAGCGGCGGCTCACCTCCTCGTGGCCCGCCGGGATGCGATCCCCCTCGAGCTCCTCGAGCGCGTGGGAGAACGCGTAATGGCCGATGTCGTGGAGGAGCGCGGCGTACGGCACGAGCTCCTCGCCCTCCCATACGTGGGGCGGCACGCCGCTGCGGTCGTGGAGCTGGCGCAGCGCGGTCGCGGTCAGGTGGTAGACGCCCAGCGCGTGGTCGAAGCGCGTGTGCGTCGCCCCCGGATAGACGAGATGCGCCAGCCCGAGCTGGCGGATGTAGCGCAGGCGCTGGAACTCGGCGGTGTCGACGATGCGCACGGCCGTCGGATCCAGACGGATCGTGTTCCACAGAGGATCCCTGACGATCTTCCCGCGTCCCGGTGTGCTCATGCCCTAGCCTATTCGGACGACGGGTGGGCGGCAATGACTCGACGGGACGGCGTGGCGCGCGGGCGGCGCCCTGTCTATCTTGGCCGCTCGACCGAAAAGAACACGAAGCCCGGACGCGGCTGCGACGTGTACGCCAATCCCGCCCTCAGACAGTACGTGCGCGCCCGCGCCGAGAACCGGCCGGGTGTCTACCGCATGATGGGGTCGGACGGCGAGCTCCTGTACGTGGGCAAGTCGGTGCACGTGCGCACGCGTCTCCTGTCGTACTTCCGGGCTCCCCGGGGCGACAAGGCGTGGGAGCTCATCCGCGAGGCGACGCGCGTGACGTGGGAGTACGTCCCGAACGAGTTCGCGGCCCTCGTGCGCGAGATGAAGCTCATCCAGAGGCGCCTGCCCCGCTACAACGTGCAGCATACACGTAAACGCGCCTACGCGTTCGTGAAGGTGACGCGGGAAGCGGCTCCGCGCCTCCTCCCCGTCACCCGCGTGGCGGACGACGGCGCCACGTACTACGGACCGTTTCCGCGCGTGGCGGCTCTGGCGTACACCGTGCGGGACCTCACGCAGGTCATGGGCTTGCGTGACTGCCCGGGGCCGACCCCGGTCTTCTTCTCCGACCAGATCGAGCTGTTCGGGGGGGGCCGCCCGCCTCGATGCTTGCGGGCCGAGCTGGGCACGTGCCTGGCGCCCTGCTGTGGGCGTCCGACGGAGGTGGACTACGGGAGGGCGGTCGAGGCCGCGCGCCGGTTCCTGGAGGGCAGGGCTTCGGCGCCCCTCCGCGAGCTTCGGGAGCGCATGGACGAGGCGGCCCGGCGCACGGAGTTCGAGTACGCCGCGATCCTGCGTGACCGCATCGAGCGCCTCGAGCGGCTCCGCGACGAGCTGGTGGCGTTCCGGGGACGCATGCAGAGCCTCGATCTGGTCTACCGTGTGCCGGGGTTCCGAGGCGACGACCGACTCTACCTGATCCGCAAAGGGCGCATACGGCGAGAGCTGGCGCATCCCACGAGCGAGCGAGCGCGGGCGGACGTCGCCCGCGCGGTGGAAGAGGTCTACGGCGAGGCCGAACCCGGACCGCTGGGGCTCCGGCCCGAGGACGCGGCGGAGATCCTCCTGGTCGCGCAGTGGTTCCGGCTGCGCCCACGGGAGCGGAGGCGCGCCGTCGCCCCACGCCGGTGGCTCGCGGCATCGGGCCCGGCGGCGGGCAGCTTCTGACGGCGATGCCCCAGAAGGCGCGGCCCGCGCTCAGGGTCTACGACGAATGGGCGGTCCGGCAGGCGGTCGACGAGAACGCCGCCATGGCCGCGGTGGACGCGGCGTTCCGGGCTCTCGCGCGCGGGGAGGTGCGCGTCCCCGCTCCCATGAACGTCGAGTTCCCCGAGGTGCACGGGGAGCTGCACGTGAAGGGAGCCTACCTGCACGGGGCGTCGACGTTCGTCTTCAAGGTGGCGACCGGCTTCTATGGGAACGTGCAGCTCGGGCTGCCCACCGGGGCCGGCTTCGTGATGATCTTCGACCTGGAGACGGGCTTCCCACGGGCCATCCTGCACGACAACGGCTACCTGACCGACCTGCGCACGGCCGCGGCGGGCGCGCTCGCGGTGGAGAACCTGGCACCCCGACGGCCGCTCCACATGGCGGTGGTGGGGGCGGGTGTCCAGGCACGCATGCAGGCCGTTTTCGCGGCCCGCGTGCGCCGCATCGCGTCGGTACGCGTCTGGTCGCGCTCGGCGCCGCACGCGGCGGCCTACGCACACCGCATGGGCGAAGCCCTCGGCGTGCCGGTGAAGAGCGCGGGCAGCGTGCAAGAGGCCGTCTCGGGCGCCGACCTCGTGGTGACGGCCACCCCTTCCAGGAAGCCCCTCGTGGAGGCCTCGTGGGTGCGGCCCGGCGCCACGGTCGTCGCCGTGGGATCGGACGGACCCGACAAGATCGAGCTGGACCCGAGGCTCGTGGCCGGCGCGGACAAGCTGGTCACGGACTTGACGGCCCAGTGCCTGGTGGTGGGAGAGCTCCACCATGCCGCGATGGAGGGTCTGATGGGCGTCGACGACGTCTACGCCGAGCTGGGTGGGATCCTCGAGGGAGAGCGCCCGGGGCGGGAAGGGGACGAGACCATCGTGTGCGACCTCACGGGCGTAGGCGTCCAGGACGCCGCGATCGGCGACGTGGCGTACCACAGGCTCACGGAGACGCCCGGCGGGCTGGGCAGCCCGGAGCGGCGCTGAGCCGTACCGACTCAGCCCAGCCCGCCCATCTCCTTCACGCGCTCGAACTCGGCCCGCGTGACCGACTGCACCGAGAGCCTGCCGTAGCGCAGGAGCTCCATGTCCGAGAGCGCCGGCTCGGCCTTCACGTCCTGCAGGGTGACCATGCGCGGCAAGCGCGCGACGAACTCGACGTCGACCATCGACCAACGCGGCTCCTCCGGGTCGGACTTCGGGTCGAAGTGGGAGCTCTCGGGGTCGAACTGTGTCGGGTCCGGGTAGGCCTCCCGGGACACCCGCGCGATGCCCACCACGCCGGAAGGCGCCGCGTTGCTGTGGTAGTAGAGCACCTGGTCACCCACCTTCATGGAACGCATGTTGTTGCGGGCCTTGTAGTTGCGTACCCCGTCCCAGTACGTCGCGCCCTCGTGCTCCAGGTCGGCGATGCCGAACACGTCAGGCTCGCTCTTCACCAGCCAGTACCGCCCCGCCATGGTGCCTCCCGTCGTTGGTCGCGGCGACGGGTCGGCAGTGATGCCCGGCTCCGTCAGACGCCGCGGCGCTCCTATGCGTTCTCCGGCTCGATGTGCACCTGGATGTGGCGCCACTTGCCGCGCCTGAAGACGATCACGCTCAGCAGCGCCCGGGTGACGTGGCCGCACAGGATGGCGAGCCAGATGTCCATCGGGTGCAGGCCGCGCGTCTGTTGCAGGACGAAGCAGATGCCGAGCGGGACGACGATCTGCGCGATGATCGAGATGACGAGCGGGCTCTTCGTGTCCCCCGTCCCCTGCAGCCCTCCGGTGTGCGCGAGCGCCACGGCGATGAAGAAGCCGGAGATGCTCAGCACGCGCAGCAGCATCGCCCCGAGCTTCAGGACCTCCTGATTCCGGATCCCGAAGCCGCCGAGGAGCGTGTGCGGCATCGTCAGGAAGAAGAAGCCCACGAAGGCGGCGACGCTGAGCCCGAAGAGGGTGGCGAGGCTGACGGCCCGCGACGAGCGGTCGGGCTTGTGGGCACCGAGGTTCTGCCCGGCGACCGCGGCCGCGGAGGCCAGGAGGCCCTGGGCGGACCAGGTGATGAACGAGAAGAGCTGCGTATACGCGATGACGTAGGCCGCCTGGGCCTCCGCGCTCTGCTTCAGGGAGCCCACGAAACGGAGCAGGAGCACGCCGCCGACGTTCATCGCGACACCCTGGACACCGGTCGGAAGCCCGAAGCGGAAGATCTCCCGGATGATCCCCCAGTCGGGGCGGAGCCGCATGCCCCGGTGGAAGCGCACCACCGCGCGGCCCCGGAGCATGATGACCAGCGACACCACGGCGATGATGCCGCCCGAGATCACCGTGCCCAGAGCCGCGCCGAACGTCCCGAGCCCGAGGCCGGCGATGAAGATGACGTTCAGGACGATGTTGAGAACCGTGAGCGCCACGCCCAGCCACAGCGGTGTGCGTGCGTCGCCGGCGGCGCGGAACGCTCCTCCCACCATGAAGAACATGAGCGCGCCGAAGCTGAAGACGAACATCGTGCGCAGGTACGGCAGCGCCTGGGCCTGGACCGCCGGAGTCGCCTCCACGAGGTGGAGGAGCGAGGGTGCGAGGACGTAGCCGACCGGTGCGAGCACGCCCAGGGAGAGCAGCGCCGCGACGAGGAACGCCTGGTAGACGGTGCGGTTCACGGCCTCGTGGTCGCCCGCGCCCGCGAAACGGGCCACCAGCACGCCCATACCCGTGAAGAGCGAGCTGATGAAGACCACGACCACGAGGTAGATCTGCCACGAGACCCCGATGCCCGCGTTGGCCGTGTAGCCCACGAAGTGGCCGACCATCGTCTGGTCCACCAGTCCCTGCAGCCCGCCGATGACGTTCTGCAGCATGGTGGGCCACGCCAGCTTCCAGACCGCGCGCCCAACCGGCCCTTCCACGAGGGAGCGGTCGAACGAGCGAGGCGGCGTGGACATGGGGTGGTCGGGCGGGAGGGTCCCTGAGCCGGCGGCGGAGCGCGCACCCGGCGCCGGCAGGCGAAGACAACGGACGTGAACAATCGGACCATCCGTGTGCCGACGCCAGTTGCTTGACTCCCGGCGCCCCAGTGCATTACTGTACTGGTTAACCAATACACTAACACACTGATGAGCCTCCGGCCGAAGAGTCCGCGAGGCCCGTCCTGCACCGAGGAGCGGGGAGCCCGATGACTGGACCACGGAGAGCCGGATCAGGGAGGGGGCTCGCGCTCGCACTGCTCGCGCTCGCCGCATGCGGCGGCGGGTCGTCACGCTCGGGCATGCCGAAGCAGCTCGAGGTCCTGCAGCTCTCCACGGACCCGACGCACGTCATCGGCAGGACGCAGGGCGACTCCGACTACGTGTTCGAGAGCATCGCCTCCGTGCGGCACCTCCCCTCGGGCAACGTCCTGGTGGCCGACAGGGCGAGGGACGAGATCCTCGAGTACACGGGCGACGGGACGTTCGTCCGGCGCATCGGCGGCGAGGGCAAGGGACCCGGGGAGTTCGAGGGCCTCTCGCACCTGTACGTGACGGACAGCGACTCGATCCTCGCGGAGGACGCCCTGCGCGGCACGATCTCCGTCTTCGACAGCGCCGGCCGGTTCGCGCGCCAGATCCCGGCGCGGGCGGTCTCGGGCGACTCCGTGTTCTCCATGGACGTGTGGCTGTACGGCCGCTTCTGGGTGGAGGGAGCGCTCACCCCGGCCCAGCGTGCCCGCGCGCGCGGGATCCTGGACCGGCTCCCCGAGCCCACGACCGCCCCCGGCTACCGGCTCGTCCTGGTCGACGACGAAGGGCGGCTCTGGATCCGTGGGGCGACGGTGACTCCGGGGAACGCGCGCATCTGGACGAGGATCGACACCGACGGCCGTCCGTCCGGGAGCCTGGCGATGCCCGTCCGCTTCGAGCCGGAGGAGATCCGCGCCCACGACGTGTCGGGGCGCTGGCTCGGGCAGGGCGGCGCCGCCGTCGTGAGGACCTACGACTACGGCGAGACGGGCCAGCTGCGCCCCGCGCCCTCCTGGCTGCTCGCGTCCCCGGCCGCTCCCGTCTCCCCGGCGGACCGGCGGGAGCTGCTCGCGACGGTGAAGGCCACGCTCAGACGCCTCGCCCCTGCCGAGGAGATCCATTACGCCAAGGCCCACACCTACACGGACATCCTCGACTCCCTCGCGGCCTTCCATCCCGATTCCGCGGTCTTCGCCGACGTCGTGCAGGCCGGGACGCGCGGATGGACCGGCGTGGCCGGCCATGCGGGTCTGGACCGCATCTGTGGCCTGGCCTACGGCGCCACGATCCCGCCGGGCTGGACTCCCGGAGCGCTGGAGTGCGGGCCGGCTGCGAAGGGCACGGCGAGCGCCCCGGGCGCGTCACCTGCGAGCTGAGGGATCCCCGTGTTCCACGACGTCGACCCCCGTAGCCCCACCCCGCTCTACGAGCAGATCGCGGCGCGCGTGCGCGTGGCGATCGCGTCGGGCGAGCTGTCGCCCGGGGACGCGCTGCCCTCCACGCGGCAGCTCGCGCATCAACTGCGGGTGAACCCGGCGACGGTGGTGCAGGCATACCGCGACCTGGCGAGCGACGGGTTCGTGGAGACCCGCCACGGACAGGGCACCTTCGTGCTCGACGTGTCGGCGCACGTGCGCGACGAGGAGCGCCGGGCCAGGGCCGCCCAGCTCGTGCACAAGCTGCTGCACGAGGCGGCCAGGCTCGGGCTCGGGGTGGAGGAGCTGGTCCGGGCCCTCGAAGACGAGACAGGAGTCGAGATCCGTGAATAGAGCCATCGAGCTCGCCGGCGTGCGGTGGCGGGCGGGGAAGTCGTTCTCCCTGAAGGCGCTCGACTTGAACGTACCGGTGGGTTCCATCTACGGGTTCCTGGGGCCGAACGGCTCCGGGAAGACCACCACGATCCGCCTGCTCATGGGCATGATGAAGCCGCACGGCGGCAGCATCCGGGTGCTCGGCATGGCGCTGCCCGGAGATCTACCCGGCATTCTCAAGCGCGTAGGTTACGTCCCCGAGCGACCCCACGTGTATCCGGCGCTCACGGTCGGGGAGCAGCTCCGTTACCACGCGGCGTTCTTCCCGCTCTGGGACGGGGGATGGGCCAAGGAGCTGACCGGACGGCTCGGCCTCGACCTCGAGCGCAAGATCGCGCGCATGTCCAAGGGCGAGACGGGCAAGCTGCTCATCCTGCTGGCGCTCGCGCAGAGGCCGGACCTGCTCGTGCTGGACGAGCCGACCGACGGGCTCGACCCGGTGGTGCGCCGCGACGTGCTGGGCGCCGTCCTCGACTACGTCTCGGAGACCAACGCGACGGTCTTCATCTCGAGCCACCTGGTGCACGAGCTCGAGCGCATCTGCGACTGGGTGGGCGTGATGGACAACGGCAGGCTCCTGGCCGAGCTGCCCATGCAGGAGTTCAAGAACGGCATCAAGAGGGTCCGCGTGCTCGGCGCTCCCGAGACCGTGGGAGAGGCCCCGTTCACGATCCTGAGCCGCGAGCGCACGAACGGCCCGGGCTCGGGGGAGACGTGGATCGTGCGGGGATGGGAGGATCCGATGCGCTACTACTTCGACCGCGTGGGGGCGACGCTCCGCGAGGTCATCGACCTGGACCTGGAGGACAGCTTCGTGGAGCTGCTGCGCTCCTCGAGGCCTACCGCCCCACGCGAGGACTGAGCCCATGTACCAACCGATGCTCTCCCTGCACTGGAAGCAGATCCGCCTGGCTCTGATCCCGTTCGTCATCGCGTCGTTCGGGCTGCCGCTGGTGACCGTCCACTGGCTGGGCGTGGCGCCGGGGCCCACCGGCTTCCAGACGATGGCCTACCACGTGGTCGATCAGGCGCACACCTGGGTCATGTTCTATCCGATCCTCGCGGCGGCGATCGGCTTCACGCTGGCGCTGTCCGCCTGGAACTGGGATCACCAGCTCGGCCACGTCTACGCCCTCTCGCTCCCCATCCCGCGCTGGGAGTACGCGTCGCTCAAGATGGGCGCCGGCGCGGTCCTGGCGCTGCTTCCGGCGGGAGCGCTCTGGGTAGGAGCGCTGGTCGCTTCGGCGTCGGTGACGCTCCCGGCCGGCCTGCACGCCTATCCGACGCTGCTCGCCGTGCGGTTCCTCGCGGCCATCCTGGTCGCCTATGCGGTGTTCTTCGCGCTGGCCGCCGGAACCGTCCGCACCGCCGTCTGGGTCGTGGCGAGCGTCGCCGGCGTCATCGTGCTGGCGAGCCTGCTCAACAACCCCCTCGCGACGCACTTCGCGATCCTGCAGCACACGAGCCTGGTGAGCCTGATGTTCAGGGCCCTCGCCTCGCTGCCGGGTCCTCTGCACGTGTTCGCGGGCAACTGGGCGTTGATCGATGTCTGAGCGCATCCTTCGCGCGATCGCCGCGCTGATCGTCGCCTGCCTGGCGCTCGCGCCCGTGGCGCCGCTGTGCGCACAGTCCCAGGGGCCGTCCCACGCCGGGGAGGAGGCCGCGCTCCTCCGCCACCTGGACACCATCCTCCCTGCGTTCAAGGAGGCCCTGCGCGAGCAGAGGGCGGTGCAGGCCCGCCAGGACGCAGCCGCTCTGGCTCGCGCGGCCGCACGCGTGAGGGGGCTCCTCGACACGATCTCCGTGGGGCCGCTGCGGATCGTGACGCCGCGCGGCCAGGAGCGCGCCGCGCGCGAGCTCTTCGCGGACGCGTGGGGCGGCTACGAGCCCCAGGTCCACGACAGCCCGGCCCTCGCCCACACGCTCTTCACGTTCCAGTGGGCGCTGAAGTCGGAGACGATCCCCGCCCGGGGCGACGTGGAGCGCGTGAGGATGCCACTCTGGGAAACGCGTGGCTCCGTGGAGGACGCCATCGGCCAGGCCGTCGGCACGGCGCTCGCCGCCGATCTCTCGACCACCCGCACGGGTCGGACGTGGCTGAACGTGCCCGTCCGGCCCGTGGCCGATCCCGCCGACGTCTACCGGGCCCTCGCGGCCACGCCGGCGAAGGTCAACCGCTCGTGCCTGGAGGGCGACGCGGACGCCTGCGCGCAGGCGCTCGGCCTGGAGGTGAAGCCGGGCTCCTGGAGGAGCTGGTTCACCCCCCAGGAGAGGCGCGATCAGGTGCGCGCGGAGTTCTCGCCCTTCGCCGGCCCCTACCATGCCCTCCGGACCGCGTGCGTCGACGGGAGCGACGGCGCGTGCGACGAGCTGTTGGGCGTTGCCTACTCGCGGTCCTGGCGAACGCAGACCCCCGGGACGCTACCGGACTACGGCCGGCAGTCTCTGCTCTGGTTCGCATTGCAGCGCGGCGGCGCAGGCGCGTGGGCGCGGCTGCTGAAGGACCCTGAAGCGCCTCCGGAACAGGCGCTCGCCGCTGCGTCCGGGCTCGGCGTGAACCAGCTGGTCGCGGCCTGGAGGGGATGGGTGCTGGAGCAGCGTCCCGACGTGGCGGCCGGGCTCTCCGGCGGCATGCTCGCGACGGGGCTCTGGATCCTGCTGTTCGCGGCTCTTGGCATGAGGAGCACGAGATGGCGTTTGGGATGAAGCACTGGCTCGGCCTGGCCGTGGCGGGGTGCGCGCTCGTGGCGATCCACGAGCTCCCGCCCCGGACCATGGAGTACGGGAGTCGGCCGGCTCCCACGCCGACGATGACGCGCGTGCAGCGTCTGACCGCCGACGTGTACCGCACCGAGGGACTCTACCAGCGCCTCCGCTGGGCCGACTCGCTGCCCGCGCTCCTGGCCGCGGACGCGCGGGACGGCGTGGCGGTCGGGGGTCCGCCTCAGCTCGGCGACAGCGTCCTGGCAGCCATCCGCGACCGGGTGGCGGCCGAGAGGGCTCAGATGGGGCCGCTCGATCCCGAAATGCTCTTCGGCTACTACGTCCAGCCCGCGGAGCAGGATGCCCCGAGCGGGCTGAGGGGGGTGCCGTACCAGTCGAGCTTCCCGGAGACCATGGCCGGAACGGTGGACGGAAGGCCGTACTGTGCGAGCGTCGCGGTGGTCGACGGAGCTCAGCTGAGTGACGCCTTCTACGTGAAGGACAGGTTCATGAGCCCGAACGCGTTGGGGTCCTGGAGGGCTTTCCTCGGCGCGTGCCGGCCGTTCCTGCGGTTCGGGCTGCCCGGGCCCCGGATCGCCGCGTGGCTGAAGCGCGGAGGTATCTCGTTCGCCGAGGGAGGCACGGCGGCGGCGACCGACGAAGCGGTCACGTTCTACAGCACCCCGAAGGGCCACACGTTGATGGCGATCGCGCAGCTGCACGGTGCGGCGAGCGGCGAGTCCTGGGCGTCGCGGTGGACCATACCCGGACCCGATCTGCCGCTCGACCGGTGTCTCGCGGGGCGGGCGGACGCCTGCCTGCAGCTCGCGTTGCACGAGCCGGCGAGCCGCCTGGACGCCGTCTTCAGCGACGCGACGGACTCGTTCATCGCCGACCGCTCACCGTTCTATCGCGTGGGCGGCGCGTACACGGCCTGGGTCTTCGGCTACACCGAGCGCTACCTGCTCGCGGACCTGCAGCAGCAGTTCGGCCCGGCTGCCTTCCAGCGCTTCTGGACGTCGGACGAGGACGTCCCGACGGCCTTCCACGACGCGTTCGGCGTGGACATGGGCACCTGGCTGGTCCGGTGGACGAGAGCGAACCTGTACACGTACCGCGCCGGGCCGTCATTGCCGCGCTCCGCCGCCTTCGGCGGCTTCATCCTGCTCGTCCTGTGCGGCGCCATCGCGGGGAGGTGGGCGACGAAGCGGCGGGTGGCGTAGAAGACGGGGCAGCACCCCCGGGCGAGCCCGTCCGGGGGTGCCCTCCGTCACGTGCGTGCGCGCTCGTCTACTTCGGCCCCGCCTCCCGCACGGCCTCCGGCACCTGCTCGGCGAACCGGGTGAAGTTCTCCTTGAACATCCCCGCCAACCTGGCCGCGGCCGCGTCGAAGGCGGCCGGGTCCTTCCAGGTGTCGCGGGGCCGCAGCACCTCGCCCGGGACCCCGGGGACGCTCTCGGGCACGTGCAGCCCGAACACAGGATCGACCCGGGTCGGCACGGACCGCAGCGCGCCGGCGAGCGCCGCGCCAACCATCGCGCGCGTATGGGCCAGCCTCATCCTGCTTCCTACGCCGTACCCGCCACCGCTCCAGCCGGTGTTCACCAGCCAGACGTCGGCCCCGGTCTCGCGGAGCTTCTCCCCGAGCATCCCGGCATACACCCCGGGACGGCGCGGCAGGAACGGCGCGGCGAAGCACGTGCTGAACGTCGCCTGGGGCTCCGTCACCCCGCGCTCCGTGCCGGCCACCTTCGCGGTGTAGCCCGAGAGGAAGTGGTACATCGCCTGCTCGGGCGTCAGCCTCGAGATCGGTGGGAGGACGCCGAACGCGTCCGCCGTGAGGAAGACAACGTTCCTCGGCTGCCCGCCCGTGCCCCCCGGCACGTTGTTGGCGATGTAGTCCAGGGGATACGAGGCCCGTGTGTTCTCGGTGATCGAGTCGTCGTCGTAGTCGATCTCCGCCGTCACCTCGTCCAGCATCACGTTCTCGAGGATCGTCCCGAACATCCGCGTGGCCCCGTAGATCTCGGGCTCGCCCTCGCGTGACAGCCGGATGGTCTTGGCGTAGCACCCGCCCTCGAAGTTGAAGACGCCGTGCGCGCTCCAGCCGTGCTCGTCGTCGCCGATGAGGCTGCGTGAGGGATCGGCCGAGAGCGTGGTCTTCCCCGTTCCGGACAGCCCGAAGAAGAGCGCCGTGTCCCCGTCCGGTCCGATGTTGGCCGAGCAATGCATGGGAAGCACCCCCTGCTCGGGCAGCAGGTGGTTCATCACGGTGAAGACCGCCTTCTTGATCTCGCCGGCGTAACGCGTCCCGGCGATGATCACCTCCCCGGCCGCGAAGTTGAGCGCGACGACCGCGGCCGTGCGCGTGCCGTGGTAGTCCGGGCGGGCCTGGAAGAGCGGTGCGTGCAGGACCGTGAAGTCCGGCACCATCGTCTGCAGCTCATCCGCGGACGGACGCAGGAACATGTTGTAGGCGAACAGCGTCGCCCACGCCCGCTCGGACACGACCCGGACGTTGATGGCGTAGTCCGGATCGGCCCCCGCGCGCGCATCGCGCACGAAGAGCTCTCGGCCCTCGAGGTAGGATGTGACGTCGGCGCGCAGCCGCTCCCAGTGCGTGGGAGACATGGGCTGGTTGATCGCGCCCCAGTCGACGGCACCCTCCGTGACCGCGTCACGGACGATGAACTTGTCCTTCGGAGATCGGCCGGTGTGGGGCGCCGTGACCGCCGCCAACGCCCCCATGTGCGCGATGTGCGTCTCCCCACGCTCCAGGGAAGCCTCGTAGAGGGCTGCGGGGGAAAGGTTCCAGTGGACTTCCTCGACAGGCTCGAGCCCGTGCTTCTCGAGGCCGTGTCGTCCGGTCGTCGTCGCGTCGACGACGCCGGGTTGCTTCCTGATCTGGGTAGCCATATGCCGGTGTGGTTCCCTCACGGGCGCAGCCGAATCCGCTCGACCGACGCCCGGCCGCCCATCCGCACCATGCGCGCGTGCGCGGCCTTCTTGGAGGGTTGGAAGGGTCGAGAGTGTCTAGTGCTTCGAACTTAAATTTGTTTCGTGCGGGCTTGCCAGTCCACCGCGGCGATCGTGGCGAGGTTGAGCACGTCCTGAACCGAGCAGCCTCGCTGGAGGATGTGGACCGGGCGCTTCATGCCCAGCAGCACCGGTCCGATCGCGTCGGCGCCGCCCACCTTGTACAGGAGCTTGTACGCCGCGTTGGCCGCCGACAGGCGGGAGAACACGAGCACGTTCGCCGCTCCCTTCAGGTGGCTGAACGGGAACGTCTTCCCGAGCATGAGACCGTCCAGCGCGACGTCGGCCTGGATCTCGCCGTCGATCTCGACGTCCGGGTCGGCGGCACGCACGATCTCGACGGCCTCGGCCGCACGCGTGCATTCCTCGTGACGAACCGAGCCGAAGTTCGAGAACGACACCACGGCGATGCGGGGCCGGATTCCCAGCTCGCGCACGAACCGCGCGGTCTGCAGCGCGATCTCCGCCAGCGTGGCCCCGTCCGGATCGATGTTGACGGTCGTGTCCGCGAGGAAGAGGAGCTCCCGGCGCGGGAACGCGAGCATGTAGAGCCCGGCGACCCGGTGGATGCCGGGAGCCACGCCGATCACCTGGAGCGTGGGGCGGAGGATCTCCGCGTAGTTGGCCTCGATGCCCGCCACCAGCGCGTCGGCTTCGCCGGCGTTCACCATCGAGGCGGCGAAGTAGATCGGCTTGTAGAGGTTCCAGCGGGCCTCCGCGAGCGTCAGGCCCTTCCTGCCGCGGGCCTCGAAGAGCGCATCCGCGTACGCGTGCCGCTCGGTCTCGAGGTCGGCCGCGTACACGACGTCGACGCCATCGAGACTCACGCCCATCGCCGCGGCCTTCTCCTCGACGCGCTCCCGCCTGCCGATCAGGACGGGGCGCGCCACGCCCTCCTCCACGAGCTGGGCCGCCGCGCGGATGATCGCGTCGTTGTGGCCCTCCGGCAGCACCACGCGCGCACGGCGGCGGCGCGCACGGCTCGTCATCCAGCGCATCACCTCGTGGCCCGGCCCGAGGCTGGCGCGCAGGCGGTCGCGGTACTCGTCCAGGTCGAGCGTGACGCGCGCGACCCCCGTCTCCATCGCCGCCTTCGCCACCGCCGGCGCGACGTAGAACAGCACGCGGTTGTCGAACGGCTTGGGGATGACGTACTCCCGCCCGAAGCTGAAGTCGCTCCCCTCGTAGGCCCCGCGGACGGCGTCGGGGACCTCCTCACGCGCCAGCCGCGCCAGGGCGTGCGTGGCGGCGAGCATCATCTCGGGGTTGATGGCGCGGGCCCTCACGTCCAGGGCCCCCCGGAAGATGAACGGGAAGCCGAGCACGTTGTTGACCTGGTTCGGGTAGTCCGAGCGGCCCGTCGCCATGATCGCGTCGCTGCGGACCTCCGCGACCTCCTCGGGGAGGATCTCGGGATCGGGGTTGGCCAGCGCGAAGATCACCGGGTCGGCGGCCATCGTCGCGACCATCTCCTTCGTGACCAGCCCACGCACCGAGAGCCCGACGAACACGTCCGCGCCGGCCATGGCGTCGCCCAGCGTGCGGGCCTCGGTCTTCGCGGCGAACGGCTCCTTGTACTCGTTCATGCCGATCGTGCGTCCCTCGAAGATCACGCCCTTGGAGTCGACGACGACGATGTTCTCCCGGCGCACGCCGAGCCGCGTGAAGTGCGTGGCCGTCGACAGCGCGGAGGCGCCGGCCCCGCTGAACACGACCCGCACCTCGTCGATCTTCTTGCCCGCGATCTCGAGGGCGTTGACGAGCGCGGCCGCGGCGATGATCGCCGTCCCGTGCTGGTCGTCGTGGAACACCGGGATGTCGAGGCGCTCCTTGAGCGTGCGCTCGATGACGAAGCACGCGGGCGCGGAGATGTCCTCCAGGTTGATGCCTCCGACGGTCGGCTCCAGCAGCTCGCAGAACCGGATCACGTCCTCCGGCGCCTCCGAGGCCACCTCGATGTCGAACACGTCGATGCCGGCGAAGCGCTTGAAGAGGACGCCCTTGCCTTCCATGACCGGCTTGGCGCCGAGGGGACCGAGGTTGCCGAGGCCCAGCACCGCCGTGCCGTTCGAGACGACCGCGACCAAGTTCCCCCGTGCCGTGTACTTGAAGACGTCCTCGGGATGCTGCTGGATCTCGAGGCAGGGCTCGGCGACGCCGGGCGAATAGGCCAGCGAAAGGTCCCGTTGCGTGGCGACCGGCTTGGTCGGGACCACCTCGACCTTTCCCGGACGGCCCTGAGAGTGATACTCCAGCGCTTCCTTGCGCCGACTGGCCATGGAGGACTCGATTCCGAGGATGTCAGGAGGGCACTGGATGGTAGAAGCCCCCGCGAGCCCGTGTCAAACGCCCTCGATCCTCGAGCGACGTTGAGCCCCGTGCGAGCGCCGACCGGACCTTTTCGCGCGATCCAGCGCCGATCCTTCCACCCCGAGATCCTGGACGGGCCCATCGCGGATCCCGCGGAACTGGCCCGTTCCCTCCAGCGCGTCGCGCAGGTCAATCGCTGGCTGGGTGGGGGTCGGTCGCTCCGCCGCCACCTCACGCCTCTCCTGCGGCGTGGAGGTCCCGTGGCGCTCCTGGACGTGGGAACCGGCAACGGCGCGACGATGCGCGAGCTCGGGGCCTGGGCGGGAGCCCACGGAGCGCGCTGGCACACGACGGGCGTGGAGCTGAGCGCGGCCGCCGCGACGATCGCGGGCGCGGCGGGGCGTGAGGGCGGGCGCGCGAAGGCGCGACCGACGCGCGGTGACGGCGGGCCCGATGCGACGGACGAGGGACCCATGGCGGAGATCGTGCGTGCCGACGCGCTTCGCCTCCCGTTCGGTGACGACGCGTTCGATGCCGTGACGTGCACGCTGACGCTGCACCACTTCGACGATCGTGCGGCGGCGGCCGTGCTGCGGGAGATGGCCCGTGTCTCGCGTGGGCTCGTCGTCGTGAGCGACCTGGAGCGCGCGTCGGCCAACTACCTGGGGGCGCGCCTGCTGGCCCTCACGTTGTGGCGCACCGACCGCATCACCCGTAACGACGGCCCCCTCTCGGTGCTGCGCTCCTTCACGATCCCGGAGCTGGAGCGGCTCGGGCGCGAGGCCGGTCTGAGCGACGTCCGGGTACGTCGTCATGCGCCGTGGCGGCTCGTCCTGGAGGGACGCGCATGAGCCCGGGTGGGCGCCCGGCAGGCGCCCGCGGGGGGGCGGCCGGCCCCCGGGGTCGTTCCGCTCACGCAGGGCCGGCACCGGACGAGATGTGCGATGTCGTGGTGGTCGGAGGTGGGCCCGCCGGCAGCACGGCCGCCGGCCTGCTGGCCCTGCGGGGATGGCGGGTCCTCCTGATCGATCGCGCCCGCTTCCCCCGCCCGAAGCCCTGCGGCGAGTGCCTGAGCCCGGGCGCGGTCGAGGACCTCGCGCGCCTCGGGCTCGTCGACGCCGTGCTGGCGCTCGACCCCGCGCCACTCACCGGCTGGAGGATCCGCGTGCCCGGCCACGACGTCGTGGGCCGCTTCGGCGACCCTCGTCCGGGTGGTTCGGCTCCCGGCGGCCTGGGAGTTCCGCGCGCGGACCTGGACGCCGCGCTCCTCGAAGCGGCCCGCGCGCGGGGAGTGG
>JBJKSF010000056.1:0-4596 GCA_046704285.1 Longimicrobiales bacterium
GAGGGATCCGCCCCGGACGACGCCTCGCGGTCCGCGCCGACGCGGTCGGCCACGTCGACGCTCACGACGCCGGAGGCGGGAACGGGCCACCTAATGTGCCGAGAGGCGGAAGGCTTGGAAAGGCACCCCCGGGCCCCGCGCTCAGGGCCGGTGGGCCGCGATCCCGACCTTCTTTCTCGTCCGCTTGAGGCGGTCAAGGAGCGCGTCCCCCAGGGCGCGGCGGGCCAGCCAGCGGACGAGGCCACCGCTCCGAAGCGCCTGGATGGCGGCCGAGTCCCCGAGGCGAACCTCGAGCAACGTGGGCCCGCGCGCCTGGAGCGCCTGCCTCAGAACCGACTCCATGGACCCGGCGAGCCTGCCGTATTCCACGGACATGGCGGCAGCCAGCCGCTCCAGGTCGGGGGTGTCCAGCCGCACCGCCGTCCCCCGACCGTCGCCACGGGCCTGTTGGAGACGGATGAGGTTCAGGTAGCCGTCGTTGAAGACGACGACCGCGACGGGCACCCGCTCCCGCGCCGCGCACGCCAGGTCCATGGCCGCCATGAGGAACCCGCCGTCTCCCACGACGGCCACGACGGGTCGTGATGGCACGCTCAGGGCGGCGCCGATTGCCGCGGGAATGCCGAAGCCCATGGACTGGAAATCGGCGGGCGTGACGAGCCCGCGGGGCGCGCGCACCTGATGGTAGCGGCGCGTCATCACCTGATGCAGGCCCGAGTCCGTGACGACGATCGCATCGCGTGGCAGTACCCGGCCGGCGATCCCGAAGAACGCTTCCGCCGTGCCGCCCGGAACGCCTGCGAATCTGGGCTCGGGCAACCGCGGTGAATCGGGGCGGGAGATCCGGGCCCGGACGTCGGCGATCTCGTCCATCGTCCACCGCGAGCGCGACCCCGACGCGTCCTCAGCCAGCAGGATCCGGAGCACATCCTCCACGCGGGCCTGGATGCTGAGGCTCGCGGGATAGCTCGAGCCGAGCGCGGCGGCGTCGCTGTTCACCTGAACGAGGCGACGCTCCGGGAGGCGGAGGCAGAACCCCGCGGTACCCACATGGCTCAACTTGCAGCCCAGGGCGAGAACGAGGTCCGAGCCGTCGAGCAGGTCGTTCAGCGCGCCGAGACCTCCGCGCTCCGCGTCGAAGGGGATCGAGCACCGATGGTCCTCGGGAAGCACTCCCCGGGCGGTCAGCGTAGTGAACGTCGGAGCCGAGAGGCGCTCGGCCAGTCGTTGCAGGTCCGCCGCTCCGTCCAGGGCGCCGCCGCCCGCGAACAGGACCGGACGCTCGGAAGTCGCCACGAGCTTCCGGAGGTCATCGGCCCAACCGGGCTCGGCTCCCTCCGGGACCACGTTCTCGCACGACGGCGGACGCGAAGACTCCTTTCCGACACGATCCCGAAGCGCCTCACGATGGAGATGGACGACCACGGGGCCCGGCTCTCCGTCCAGGGCGAGGACGTGAGCGTCGCACAGGTGACGCTCCATCTCGCCGGCCGTCCGCACCTCGACGACGGCCTTCGCGATGGCTCCCGCGATGCCCGCCTGGTCGATGGCCTGGTGGCCGAAGCGGCCCGGACCGCGGACGGGCGTCGCCACGAGATGCAGAAGGGGCACCGAGTCCAGGCGGGCTTCCGCGAGGCCGGGCAACGCGTACGCGAAACCGGGCCCCGGAACCGTCGCGATCACCCCCGGCCTACCCGAGGCCCGGGCATATCCGTTCGCCATGAAGGAGGCCGAGAGCTCGTGCGTGGCGAGGACCGGGCGGATCCCATTGATCGGGAGGGCGGTGAAGAGCTCGTGGTTCTCCGTTCCCGGAAGCCCGAACACGTGGCGGACCCGGAGGTCGCGGAGGGCGATGCACAGTGCATCCAGTCCTGTCACGACGGCCTCCGCCGCGCCCCGAGGAGCCGACGAGCGAGCCCGCCGGGAGCGGCCCGGGCGAGGGCGTAGGCGCGCCGGGCCCGCTCCCAGGTCCGGAAGCGGAGCGTCCGTGGCGCGTCGATCTCGAGGGACATGACCAGGCTCCCGCCCAGCTGCTCCTTGAACCGGGTCACCGCATTGAGGGTCGCGTCGGTGAGATCCACGCCCGTGAACCCGCGCTCGTGCAGTGCCTTGAACCCCTCCCAGCGGAGCAGCGGGTTCGTGCCGAGGCTCTGGAAGGCGGCGTCCGCGGCCGCCGCGACCGTGTGCGCCGTCGGGTGGTTGCCCAGAAGGAGGAGTGTCGCTGCCACTGCATTGCCCCGCTGCGTGCGCGCCTGGAACAATGTTGCCAGACCCCGCTCGCGCAGCGTCCGGAAGTAGTGCTCGAACCGAGCCTGCGAGAGGTAGACCGCACGGTCCTTCCGGTCCATCGTGGCCGAGTGGAGCCGGAAGAAGCTCTCGAAGTCGTCGTCCTCGGTGACGACGATCCCCTCCTTCTCCGCGCGCCGGACGAGCCGCCGCACGTTCTGCTCCATCCTGCTCCACGTCGCGTCGAGGTCGCAGACGGAGACCACGTACGACCACGTCGGCATCACGGCCCAGCCTCTCGAGACCATCGGGCGGACGTCGCTCAGCCCCGGTAGGCACTTGAGGGAGAGACGGCCGTAGCCTGCCGTGCGCAACCAGGCCTCCAGCTCGGACAGGACCTTCAGGTGCTCGGAGGTCTCGCGGGACGGGTAGCGCGAATCGAGGTCGACGAGCACCGGACCGTTGTAGTAGAGCAACAGGCGCGGCGAGACCCACACACCTCCGGGCCCGTCCTCCTCGTAGAGGGCGACGCCGCCGACGATCTCCTCGCCCTTCTCGACCGCGAGCACCTTGAAGCCGCCTCCGGTCGCCGCGGACAGCGCCTCCAGGTAGGCCGGCGTGCTGTAGATGCTCCCGGAGGGCGAACCCTCCACGAACGCGGTCCACTCGGCGTAGCGGGTCTCGGGGAGGAGGCCGCAACGATGTGAGCCCGCCATCGCTCGACCTCCGCGCAGCAGCGAAGTCCACGTATTGGCGCCGGCGCGGAAGCCGCGTCCGGAGACTGCGGCTCGACCGGGCGTTCCTCTGTCCAGCCGCACGGCCCGCGTTGCGAGACCCATGCCATCGGGGCGGCATCCGCCCTGCCGTGACATGCACGCGCCGGACACCTCCCGGCCGTGACGACCTAGACGGGTGCGCACACGCCGCTCGTCATCAGCGACCCGATGGCGGCGTGCCAGGGCTCTTTCGCCTCGTCCTTCGGAACCACGACGTGCCGCTGCGAGACCATCCGGAATCCCGCGCGACCGAACGCCCGGCGCCATCCCCGCTCGCTCAGGAGCTTCATGTCCGTGCCTACGTAGGCCGGCCATTCCAGGCTCTCGCGGTTCTCCAGGAAGTAGTCGACGACGGACACGAACAGGCCGCCCGGCACGAGAAGGTCGAGGACAGCCCGCAACGCCTCATCCAGGTCCGTCATGTAGTACATCGTCTCCATCGAGAACACGACATCGAAGCTCCGCGCAGGGAGGGCGTGCCGGGGGAAGGCGCCGCACTCGAACGACACCCCGGAGAGGCCCTTCGACAGGTCCCGCGCCCGGGCGACCATCGCGGGGGACGCGTCCACGCCCATGGCCGTCGCCCCGTATCGAGAGGCGACCCACCGGACGGTGTATCCGTTCCCACACCCCAGGTCGAGGTAACGGGAGGCCGGACCCAGCCCCAGTTCCCCCAGCACCCTGCGGACGACAGGCCCGTGCGCCACCTCCATGCCCTCGTCCCGGCCGTCCCGGGCCCACGCGTCGAACGCCTCGCCTGCCGGACGGGTCACCGCCCGGCTGGAACCGAGCCCTAGGCGGCGTGCGATGGCGAGGAGGACTCGAGGCATGGTACCGAGGGAACGGGGCAGGGTCGCCTACGCGAGGCCGCAGGGCCGGGCGACGTCTTCGAGCTGCGGGGCCCCGACGATCGGCTCCGCATCCGCCGGGGTGTGCGCCCGCACAGCGCCCCGAGGCCTGGAACGGACCCGACGGGTAGGTGGTGAGCGGCCGGCCCCATGGGTCCGACTCGAGATCACCTCCGCGGTGCCGGGCGACGTCGGTGGATCGGAAGCAGCCCGCCCGCCTCCGCCGGCGGAGATGCAACCCTGGACCGGCCCGCGACCGGCGGCATCGCGCGATGCGGAGCGCCGCCCAAGAGCCGAGCGCCCGCGGCGCTCGACGGGACGGGTAGGCGGCTGTGGGTCACCCTCGGGTGAAGCACTTTGCATACGGACTCGCGCTCCAGGAATTCTCCAGGGCCAGCAGCGCGCGAGGCTGCAAGCGACAGGCCACGCCGACGCGCACGGGTGGAACAGCTTCGCTCGCATCGAACTCGACCAGGGACGGCCGTGCGATGTGATGCGGTCCCGCCACGGGCGGGGATTGGACGCCGCGCCAAAGCGTTGGAGCGGTCCCTCAGGGATGGGAGGCGGTCCGTCCTCCCTCCCTGGCCCTGAGCGTCACAGGAAGCGTCGACGCGTCTCTGGCCACGTCGACGCTCACGACGCCGGAGGCGGGAACGGGCCACCTAATGTGCCGAGAGGCGGAAGGCTTGGAAAGGCACCGCGGACCCTGGTACGGGGGCCGGGGACGATCCATATTGGCCGGTGTT
>JBJKSF010000057.1:0-13131 GCA_046704285.1 Longimicrobiales bacterium
GACACGAGGCCCACGCCGTCGATGTACGACGCGTGGAGCCACGGGTGCTCGCAGCTGACCCGGACGGTGACGGACTGGGGGAAGGTGCGCAGCAAGGACCTTCCGGTGCTCAACGCGGTGCTGACGGAGCACCACCTGCAGGCGGTCCAGGCGCCGGCGTCGTCCATGGCGGAGCCCGCCTGCACGCCGGCGAGCATGTAGCAGGACCGTAGAAGGAACCTGGGGGCGGGTCCGGTGGTTCGAGTGAGCGGCGCGGCGCGCTCGCGCACAGAGTCGCCGGGCCCGCCCGGCTCCGTCCGGCGGGGATCCGCGGTGGCTCCTCCGCGCTTGGCACGCCGCCGGGAACCTCGACCGGAGTGCCCCATGCGCGGTGGTAGATTTCTCCGCATGCTCTCGCTCGCGGGAGTCGTCTCGATCTTCGGCGCTGCGTGCACCGGTGGCTCGACGCAGCCCAGCAGTCTGCAGCTCGGCCTCGGCTCGACGTCGCTCACCCTCGAGCCGGGGGGATCCGCGGGGATCACGGTGCGGGTCGCGCGGGTCGGCTTCGGGGGCGACGTGACCGTGACCGTGCAGGGCCTGCCGTCCGGCGTGCGTGCCGCTCCGGCGGATGTCCCCGCGGGACAGGACACGGCGACCCTGACCCTCGTGGCGGACTCCACGGCGTCGGCGGGAAGCGCGCAGGTCACCGTGCAGGCCGCCGGTGCCGGGGGCGCGACGGCGACGGCCCCGCTCACCCTCGTGATCGGACGAGCCGCCACCAGCGCGTTCTCCTTCACGGTGGGATCCGATTCCGTGAGGGTCATGCCCGCCGTGCCCGATACGCTGGATCTGACGATCACGCGCGCCTCGGGGTTCACGGCTCCCGTCGTCTTCGCGGCCGCCGGCCTGCCGAGCGGCATGACGGCGAGCTTCCGCCCGGACACGATCACGGGCGACACGGGCAGCCTGCTGCTCACGGCCGGGCAGAGCGTTCAGGAGGACACCGCGTTCGCGCTGACGCTCACCGGCTCGGCGGCCGGCGTGGGGGTCGTGAGCCGCGCCCTGTACGTGACCGCGACCACGATGGCACCCAACGGCTTCCTCCTGCAGCCGGCCAGCGATTCGCTCGTGATGTATCCGGGCGAGACCGACTCGGTCGACATGAACATCGTGCGGACGGGTACCTTCACGGCGGCGGTGTCGGTGTGGGGCTCGGCGCCGGCGGGGCTGGGCGTGACCGTCTCCCCGGCAAGGGTGACCGGCGACTCGGCATTGGTCGTGGTCTCCGCCTCGGGGTCGCTGACGCCGGACAGCACCTACCGCTTCGAGCTGAACGGCGTCGGGTCGAGCGTTCCGTCCGTGACGGACACGGTCGCCGTGACCATCCAGGCGCAGTCGCTCTCCCGGATCGGTCCGAGTCTGCGGGTGCCCGGTAGTCCCCCGCTCGCTGCGCGCTCCGCTCGCGGGACGCCACCGGCGACGGGCCTGCCCGGAATCGGTGGTGCGCTCGACGCGGAACGCTACGTCGAAGCGTCCCGTCGTCACCTACCCGTGCCGCGGTAGGGCGGCGGGAGGCGAAGCCGCGCGGACTCCGTCCCCGCCCTTGGGACGGCGCGGCATGAGGGCGTAGCCCGCGTTCGTCCGCGCGTCCGCCGCCGGCGCGAATCCGACGCCGCACGCCGCGGCGAAACCGCAGGTGCGGGGCCGCCGTAGGGTCCGCCGCAGGAACACGGACTCCGGCGGAGTGGATCCTCATGTTCGGCTTGCTGCAGGACGTGCGCTTCGGGTGGCGGATGTTGGTGAAGAGCCCCGTGGTGTCGTTGGTTGCGGCTCTGTCCCTGGCGGTGGGGATCGCGGCCAGCGCGGCCATGTTCTCCCTGGCGAGCGCCTTCTGGCTCCATCCCCTCCCGTACCGCGACCAGAAGAGCCTCATGATCGTCCAGGAGCTCCGGCACGGGAAGTCGAAGGAGGCGGCTGCCGGCGTCTCGGCCCCGGCCTTCCGGGACTTCCGGCAGGGCGTTACGGCGTTCGCGAGCCTGGCGGCCTACGACGTGGAGACGGCCACGGTGACCGGAGGCGACCGACCGGAGGCGATCCATACGGCCGTGACGACGCCGAACCTCTTCGACGTGCTCCGGGTGCAGCCGGCCCTGGGCAGGGGGTTCCGGCCGGGGGAGGGCGCCGACGGTGCCGGCCACGTGATCGTGATCAGCTACCCGTATTGGCAGCAGCACCTGGCAGGGGATCCGAACGTGCTCGGCCGCACGCTCGTCCTGGACGGGAAGCCGACGACGGTCGTCGGCGTCATGCCGCGGGGATTCGAGATGCTCGAGATGGGCGGCGTGCAGGCCTTCCGCCCGACCGACCTGAGCGCAGGCGAGGACCGGAGCGCCCGCGAGTGGACCGTCCTCGGACGCCTCCGCGGCGG
The DNA here is from genome assembly GCA_046704285.1 of Longimicrobiales bacterium. Taxonomy (GTDB): domain Bacteria; phylum Gemmatimonadota; class Gemmatimonadetes; order Longimicrobiales; family Gaopeijiaceae; genus SZUA-318. Next base: position 2,408 of record JBJKSF010000057.1, read on the forward strand.
CGCGAGCGTGCCGCAGGCGCAGGCCCAGCTCACCGCGTTGGCGGGCCGCCTCGCCGCGGAGCACCCCGACGCGGACCGTGGGTGGGGCGCCCTGGTGCAGCCGCTGCGCTCCACCTTCCCGGGTCCCACGGACACGAAGCTCGTCTTCATCCTGATCGTCGTCTCGCTCTTCGGGGTGGCGATCGCCGGGGCGAACGTGGCGAACCTCCTCCTCGGCCGCGCGGAGACACGCATCAAGGAGATCGCGATGCGGGTGGCGCTCGGCGGGAGCCGGAGCAGGATCCTGCGTCAGCTCCTGACCGAGAGCGTCGTGCTCGCGGGAGCGGGTGGTGCGCTGGGGACTGCCTTCGCCGTGTACCTGATCGGGGTTCTGCGCGCGGCGGTGCCGCCCGGGATCCCCCGGTTCCTCCAGCCCACGCTGGACGTTCCGACCCTGGCGGCCACGGTGACCGTGGCGGTCGCCACGGGCGTGGTCTTCGGCCTGGCGCCGGCGCTACACGCTCTGCGCGGCGACGTGCGCGCGTCGCTCGGCGACGGCGGGCGCGGTGGGAGCCAGTCGCGAGGGCGCAAGCGCATCCGCCGGGCCTTCGTGATCGGGCAGGTCGCCGTGGCCCTCGCCCTCCTGACCGGCGCGGGATTCCTCGGTGGGGCCATGAGCTCCGTCGCCGACGTGGCACCCGGATTCGCGCCGGCCGGCCTGCTTGCGTTCCGGATCTCGTTTCCCGGGTACCGGTATCGTGCGCCCGCCGAGCTGCGCACGGCCGAGGCCGAAGTCGTGCGCACGCTCCAGGCCACGCCGGGCGTCCAAGGCGTGGCGGAGATGTCGTCTCTGCCGCGGAGCATGACGAACCCCTCCGCGCCGTTCCACATCGTGGGGCACGGGACGGTTCCAGCGAGCGAGCGCCCTCAGGTCCTGTGGCAGGCCGTGAACCCGGACTACTTCCACACGATGGGGATCTCCCTGCGCTCCGGCCGCCTGTTCGCGACGACCGACCGCGGGGGCACCGCGCCCGTCGTGGTCGTGAGCCGTGAGTTCGTGCGACGGTTCCTGCCGGGCGAGGAGCCGTTGGGGGAGCATGTCGACGTGCTCGGAACGAGCCGTGAGATCGTCGGCGTCGTGGACGACATCGCGCAGAGCCGCGTTCCGGTCGGGGGGCTCCACGACGCGGAGATCTGGCTCCCGTCGGCGCAGGAGCCCGTGCGCGACCCCTGGCTCGCCGTGCGCACCGCGGGAGCGCCCGCGGCGATGATGGGTGCCATCCGCCACGCCGTCGCCTCGGTGGACCCCGGGCTTCCGGTCCAGGACGTCGCGACGGTCGTGGAGTACATGCGCGAGCAGATGGCGGTCATCCTGTTCATCGAGGGCTTCGTGTTCGGGCTGGGAGGCCTGGCCATGGCGCTCGCGGCCATGGGCATCTACGGGGTCATGGCGCATTCGGTAGTCCAGGAGCGGCGGGAGATCGGCATCCGCATGGCCCTGGGCGCGCGCGCCGGCACCGTGGTGGCGGGCGTGACGCGGAGGGGGCTCGTGATGACCGCGGTCGGTCTGGCGATCGGCGCGCCGCTGGCCTTCGCGGTCCGGCGAGCGGTGTTCTCGGCGCTCAGCGTCCTCACCCCTCGGCTTCCCGTCGACTTCACGGTGGCGGCAGTAGGCGTGCTGGTCGTGGCCGCCGCTCTGGCGAGTTACCTGCCGGCACGCCGCGCGGCGAGAGTCGATCCGGCGAGGGTGCTGTCCGCTGAGTAGGCGCGGATCCGCGGACGAGCGGCGACCGGAAGGAGCGCGTCGAGAACAGTGGGTGGAGCGCGCGGGTCCGGGCCGCTCGCCCGCTTGACCAGCGCGCGGATACGGGCTCTACTGACAGCCGTTTCCTTGAGTCTCCTCGCACCGAGTGGACAGACCATGATTCGTTCCCTGCCCGTTCCGAAGCGGCTGCCCGTGGCCACGTCGCTGACGGCGCTCCTGGTCGGCTTGCTGCTCCCGGCCCCGTCCGCGGCGCAGTTGTACATGCCCCGCGACATCAAGAACGCGATCGAGCATCACACGAGGACGCTCACCGGCCGACCGGGCCCCGCGTACTGGGAGAACCACGCCCGCTACGCGATCACGGTCACCGCGATGCCCCCGGATCGCAGGATCGCCGGGACCGAGCACATCACGTATTTCAACGAGAGCCCGGACACGCTGCCGATGCTGGTCATCAAGCTCTTCCAGAACTACCACGAGCCCGAGGCACCGCGGGACGGGGGAACCACGAAGGGCTTCCTCACCTCGGGGGAGCATATCGACGCGTTCAGCGTGAACGGTCGGCCCGCGCCCTGGGGCGGCGCGGCCGGGGGCCGTCGCCGCTTCCGGCTCTTCACCGAGCAGGTCGTCAGGCTGCCGACGCCGCTCCTCCCGCACGACTCCGTGCACCTCGCGTTCACGTGGCACTACGACGTGTCGCGTCGCGCCGGACGCGAGGGCATGATCGACTCGACGACGTACTACCTCGCCTACTTCTATCCGCGGGTGGCCGTCTTCGACGACATGGACGGCTGGGACATGATGGAGCACGTCGGGCACGAGTTCTACAGCGACTTCAACGACTACGAGGTCTCGATCCAGGTTCCGCCGGGCTTCGTCGTGTGGGGCACCGGCACGCTCACCGACCCCGCCGACGTCCTCGAGCCGGAGTACCTGAAGCGCTTCGAGGCTTCGCTCGAGACGGACAGCATCATCCACGTCGCCACCGCCCAGGAGATGGAGGAGGGGGGCGTCACCACCGACCATCCGCTCAACGTCTGGCGGTTCACTGCCCACGACATCCCCGACATGGCCTTCGGCCTGAGCGACCACTACGACTGGGACGCCTCCAGCGTCGTGGTCGACCCGAGCACCGGCCGGCGCGCGAGCGTGCAGGCGGCCTACAACGACACGGCGTCCGACTTCCACCACATGGTGCACTTCGGCCGGCAGGCGCTGTACTGGTTCTCGCGCTACTGGCCCGGCGTCCCCTACCCCTACGAGAAGACCACCGAGTTCCAGGGCGGAGCGGGGATGGAGTACCCCATGATGGCCAACGACCAGGCGTACCCGGACACCAACTTCTCGCGGCTCGTCGCGGATCACGAGATCTCGCACACGTACATGCCGTTCTACATGGGGACCAACGAGACCCGGTACGCGTTCATGGACGAGGGCTGGGCGACCACGTGGGAGTACCTCATCAACGTCTACAACAAGGGCGCCGCGTACGAAAACGCGTTCTACAAGCGCTTCCGGGTCGACGGCTGGGCGCACAACCCGTCGCCGCTCTCGGACCTGCCGATCGTCACGCCCTCCGACGCGCTGACGGGCGTCTCGTACGGTGACAACGCCTACGGTAAGGCATCGCTCGGCTACCTGGCCATGAAGGACCTGCTCGGCGACGCGATGTTCCGCAAGTGCCTGCACGCGTACATGCGGCGCTGGCACGGCAAGCACCCCTCGCCCTGGGACTTCTTCTACACGTTCGACAACGTGTCGGGGCAGAACCTCGACTGGTTCTGGAAGGACTGGTTCTTCAGCAACGGCTACATCGACCTGGCGGTCGGGCGGGTGCGCAGGACGGGTGGGGGATACACGGTCCCCATCCGGAACGTGGGAGGGTGGGACGCTCCCGTGAGCCTCGTGCTACGGTACAGCGACAACACCACCGACACGCTGCACGAGACGCCCGCCATCTGGCGTGCGAACCAGCGCAGGACGAGCGTCGCGGTCCACACGCGCAAGACGCTCGAGTCGGTGACGCTGGACACCGGCATCTGGGTGGACTCCGACCCGGCGAACAACACCTGGAAGGCGAAGTGAGCTGAGCCGCAGCGCGGGCGGCCGGAGCGTACGGGGGCCCCTCCCTCGCTCGGCGACGCTTCACGAGCGTCGCTCGGGGGAGCCCCCCGCACGCTTCGAGCCCGCCTCCGAGGTCAGCTCCTGAGAGGGAGGAGCGCGCCGTTCAGTCCGGATCCACCAGCGACCTGCCGATCACCAACCGCTGCACCTCGCTCGTGCCCTCGCCGATCGTGAGCAGGCGGGCGTCCCGGTACATGCGCTCCACGGGATACTCGGCGCTGTAGCCGTATCCGCCGAGCACCTGGATGGCGTCCCGGCAGACCTGCTCGGCAGTCTCCGAGGCCTGGAGCTTGCCCATCGCGGCCTCGCGCGAGTGGGGCCGGCCCTGGTCGGCGAGCCAGGCCGCGTGGTAGACGAGCCAACGCGCGGCCTCGATGCGCGTTGCGGCTTCGGCCAGCTTGAACCGCACGGCCTGGTGGGACCCGATCGCGCGCCCGAAGGCGTGGCGCTCCTGCGCGTAGCGCACCGCCTCCTCGAGCGCGGCGCGTGCGAGGCCGAGGGACAGGGCGCCGATGCCGATGCGGCCGCCGTCCAGGATGTGCAGCGTCTGCTGCAGGCCGCGCCCGCGCTCGCCCAGGAGGTGGTCGGCGGGGACGCGCACCTCCTCGAAGTCGATCGCGTGGGTGGGCGAGGCACGCATCCCCATCTTCTTCTCAGGGGGATGGATGTGCACGCCCCGCGCGTCGGCGGGGATCAGGATCATGCTCAGCGCGTGGCTGCCGGCGGCCGGGTCGGTCCGGCACAGGCACACGAGGAGCGGAGCGAGGCTGGCGTTGGTGATCCAGGCCTTGTGCCCCGTGACGACCCACTCGTCCCCTTCGAGGACGGCACGCGTCGCGACGCCGCCCGCCAGGTCGGACCCGGCACCGGGCTCGGTGAGCGCCAGGGAGCCGAGCCCGTGCTCGCCGCTCGCCAGCTCGGGGAGCCAGCGGCGCTTCTGGGCGTCCGACCCGAACGCCGCCACGCTGGCCGCGCACAGCCCCGAGTGAGCCGCCACCGACAAGGCGGTTCCGCCGCACGCCCAGCCCAGCTCCTCCAGTGCCAGCACGGCGCTGAGCGCCTCGGTCCCGGAGCCGCCCAGCTCCTCGGGGATGTTGAGCCCGAGCAGGCCGAGAGCCGCCATCCTGGGCACGGCCTCCTGGTGGAAGCGCGCCGCGGCGTCCAGCTCGGCGGCCCGGGGCCTCAGCTCCTTGTCGCAGAAGTCGTGGACCGCGTCCCGCCACAGGAGCTGCTCTTCGGTCAGGGAAAAATCCATGCTGCCTCCTTCGGGGGTCGATGGCACGGGAGCTGGTTCCCGGGAGGGTTGGGACACCGCAGGCGGGCGCCGGTCACGGCGCCACGCCTGGTACCGCGTCGAGCGCCTCGGGGTTCACCAGGGCGGACGTGTCGCCGGGATCCTCGCCCAGATAGGCGGCGCGCAGCACGCGCCGCATGAGCTTTCCGTTGCGCGTGCGGGGCAGGTCGAGGACGAACAGAATCGCCTTCGGCGCCAGTGGCTTGCCCAGGTCGTGGACCACCATGTCCCGCAGCTCCGCGCGCACACGCTCCACGTCGGCATCGCCGTGCAGCACGCAGAAGCAGACGACCGCGTCGCCCTTGAGGGGATCGGGCGCCCCGATGACCGCCGCCGACGCGACGTTGGGATGTGCGAGCAGGATCGACTCCACCTCCGCCGGGCCCACGCGCTTGCCCGCCACTTTGATGGTGTCGTCGGACCTGCCCAGGATGTACCACTGGCCGTCCTCGTCGAGGCGCGCCCAGTCGCCGTGCACCCACGTGTCCGGGAACCGGGACCAGTACGTGTCGATGTAGCGCTCCGGATCCTTCCAGAACCCGCGCGTCATCCCGATCCAGGGCGCCTTGATCACGAGCTCGCCGACCGCGCCCCGTACGGGGCGGCCCCCGGCGTCGTACACGTCCGCGGCGATGCCGGGACAGGGAGCCGAGAACGCGCACGGCTTGACCGGAAGGAGCGGATTCCCCATGAGGATCCCGCCGGAGATCTCGGTGCCCCCCGAGTAGTTGATGATCGGGATGCGGCGCTTGCCGACAGCCTCGAAGAGCCACGTCCACGGGCCCGGGTTCCACGTCTCTCCGGTGGACCCGATGGCGCGCAGGCTCGACAGGTCGTGCGCGAGGACCGGGGCGTCTCCCCTCGGGATGAGCGCGCGCACGAACGTAGGGGACAGCCCGAGCTGCGTGACGCGGTGGCGCTCGACCAGGTCCCACACGCGGTCGGGCCCGGGATGGTCCGGCGCGCCGTCGTAGAGGACCATCGTGGCGCCGAGCAGGAGGCTCCCGAATACGAGCCAAGGGCCCATCATCCAGCCCATGTCGGTCATCCAGAAGATCCGGTCGCCGGCGTGCACGTCCATGCCGAAGGCCATGTCCTGGGCGGCCTTCACCGGAAAGCCGCAGTGCGTGTGCACGGCGCCTTTGGGACGCCCGGTCGTGCCGGACGTGTAGAGGATCATGAGAGGGTCGTCGGCTCCGGTCGCCTCGGTCGGAGCGTGGTCGCTCCCGCCCGCCAGGAGCTCGTCCCACCAGTGGTCGCGTCCCGCGCGCAGCTCCACCGGGTTGCCGGCACGGCGCACGACGACGACGTGTCGCAGCGTGGGCACCCGCTCGGCGGCCTCGTCCGCCACGGGCTTCATCGGCACGATCCGCCCGCGGCGGAGCGAGCCGTCCGCGGTCACGAGCGCCTTGGCCTCGCCGTCCGCGAGGCGGCGCGCCACGGCCCCGGAGCTGTAGCCGGAGAAGAGCGGGAGCACGACGGCTCCGATCTTGATCGCGGCGAGCAGCGCGACGACCTCCTCGGGAATGAGCGGCATGTAGAGCCCGACCGCGTCGCCCGGCCCGAGCCCCAAGGCTCGGAACGCGCTCGCGGCGCGGCTCACCGCTCGGCCCAGCGCCTCGTACGACAGGCTCTCCGTTCGCCCGTCCTCTCCCTCCCAGACCACGGCGGTGCTCCCCGCGGCGGGCGTGCCGAGGCGCTTGTCGAGACAGTTGTCCACGATGTTCATCTCGCCGCCGACGCACCAACGCGGCCAGGCGATGCCGCGCGAGACGTCCAGGACGCGGTCGTACGGCGTCCGGAACCGGACGTCGAGGTAGGCGAGCACCGCGTCGGTGAACCACGCCGGGTCGCTCGCCGACCGCTCGACGAGGTCGTGGAAGCTCCCGACCCCGGTCGCGCGCATGAAGCGCGTCAGGTGCGCGCGCTCCACCGTCTCGTCCGTGGGCGCCCAGGCGAAGGGCTCGTCGCTCATGCCGCGGAAGGGGCTCTCATGCCAGCGGCACGAAGTACACGTCCGTGGGCTTCAGCTTGCTGTTGCGCAGGAATCGTGGCGCCACCTGCATGCCGATCCAGCCGAGGCTCGCCGCCTCCGGATCGACGCCCAGGAGGCGCGCGAGAAAGAGCGTGTCCACGCCCTCGAACTCGATCATCGCGAGCACGTAGGGGGTCTCCGGCAGGAACTCCTCGGACCCGAAGTGGCAGACGGTGAACGCGTGCACGCGGGCCGCACGGTCGGTGATGTCGATCCAGCGGGTCGGCTGGCCCGTGGCCATGTCGTGGCCGCGCGGCGTCGCGTACGTGTAGCCGGTCTCGGGATCCTGGGTGGCCAGCAGCCTTCCGTTGGCCGCCCCGGCGAACCAGGGGCTGTCCTGTCCGTAGGAGTGCAGGTACGTGATGCTGTACGTCTGCTCGATCTGGATCGGGGCGAGCTTCTTCAGGAAGGCGAGCGCGTCGGGGTCCGTCTCCACCGGGAACGGCACGCCATGCACGACGTAGCCGCCGAGGCTCTCGGGGCGCTTGCGAGGTAGCTGGGCCATGGTCAGTCCTCCCTCTCCAGCACGCTGACCGAGATGTAGGTCCCGGTCCCGGCGTGCGAGTGGATCGCTCCGCGGCGCGCGTCCCGCACCTGCAGCGTCGCGTCGCCGAAGTGCTTGCCGATGCTGCCCTGCAGCTGCCAGGTGGCGAACACCGCCTGCATGAGGCCGGTGGCGCCGACGGGGTGGCCGCACGCGATGAGGCCTCCCGAGGGATTGACGGGGCAGGCCGGCTCGTCCGGCAGATCGAGCCCGTAGTCGACGCCCGGCATGAACGCCTTGCCCGACGCCGCGAACGGACCTCCCTCGCCGTAGCGGCACAGGCCCAGGTCCTCGTAGGTCTGGATCTCGCTGGAGGTGTAGGCGTCGTGCAGCTCGACGAAGTCCAGCTCGGCCAGGGGGTCCCGGATGCCGGCGTGCTTGTACGCCATGTTGCCCGCCACCCTCCCACCGCGGAACGAATGGACTCCGGGATAGCGCGTGCCCGCGTCCCAGAGCCGCTTGTAGTACGAGCGGGTCTCGTCGGAGGCGCGCTCCTTCTCGGTGGCGTAGTCCCGCAGGAACGTGTCGTAGTCGACGTGGGGGCGGTCGGACATGCGCATCGCGTCCGTGCCGCGGCCGATGCCCGCCACGCGCACCAGCGGGCGGGAGATGGTGGCGCCCGCCTTCTCCAGGCGCCGGACGCCGTCCTCCGAGGCCAGGACCACCGCGGCGGCCCCGTCGGACATGACGCAGATGTCCAGCCGTGTGAGGGGCCACGCCACCATGGGCGAGCGGCGCACGTCCTCGAGCGTGTAGCGGTGGCGCTTCTGCGAGTATGGGTTGTGGAAGGCGTTGATGTGGTTCTTGACCGAGACGTGGGCCATCTGCTCGACGGTCGTGCCGAACTCCTTCATGTGGCGCGTGACCATCATCGCATAGTAGCCGCTGTAGAAGCCGCCCACCGGATAGTCCCACGAGACGTCGGAGGCCAGAGCGATGAACTCGTTGCCCTTCCAGGTCTCCACGTGGCTCATCGTCTCGAAGCCGTACGCCACGCACACGTCCATGTGGCCGGACGCGACGGACTTCCAGGCCTCCTGGAAGCAGAGGCCTCCCGTGGCCCCGCCCCCCTCGACGCGGTGGCCGGGCTTCGGGCAGAGGCCCAGGTAGTCCTGGGCCATGATGCCCGCCATGAGCTGGCGCGCGAAATGGTCGGAGAAGTACGACGCGACCGAGCCGTCCACGGCTTGCGTGAAGGCCGCGAGCTCGACGCCGAGATCGTCGACGGCGGCGTCGTACGCCTCCTTGATCACGGCCTGGAAGGTCTTGTCGGGCCGGGCCTTGGCGAACTTGGAGACACCTCCGGACAGGACGTACACGGAGCGCATGGGGTCTTCCCTCCCTGGTGACCACCTCCACCCGCCGCTCCCAACCTACGGCTCGATCCCGTAGGCGCCAGCCCGGCCGGGATCCCGGGCGCGCAGTGGGGTCAGCCAGGTGCGCGCGGGCTACCCGGGCGGCCCGCCGCGCTACTCGTACTTCAGCGCCTCCACAGGATCGACGCGCGAGGCGCGCAGCGCCGGCACGAGCGCGGCCAGGATCGCCGAGGTGGCGAGGACGAGCGCCGTGAGCGCGAAGGTGACGGCGTCCGTGGTGGAGACGTCGTAGAGGAGGCTGGCGAGGACACGCGTCGCGGCGAAGGCGCCGGCCAGGCCCACGGCGATGCCGGCCAGTGCCGTGATCGCCGTCTCCCCCAGAAGCAGGCCCATGACGCTCTTGCGCTCCGCGCCCAGCGCGACGCGCACGCCGATCTCCTGGGTGCGCTGCTCGACCGTGTACGCCGTGACCCCGTAGATCCCGACCAGCGCGAGGCCGAGCGCCAGCAGCGCGAAGACGCTCACCAGCGTCATGTTGAAGCGCCGCGACGCCGTCGAGCGGCTCACCATCTCGCTGAGCGTGGTGAGCGTCGCGACGGGCTGCTGGGGGTCCACCGACGCCACGGCGTGGCGCACGGCGTCCGCCAGCGCGAGAGGATCCCTGTCCGCGCGTGCCACGATCCACACCCCGCGGCCCGTGACGCTGCCCGACTGCGCGAACGGGAAGTAGATCTCCGGCCGCACCGGGGTCGAGAGCGACGCGGAGTGCACGTCCCCGATCTCCCCGACGATGGCCACGTCGGCCTTCCGGCCCGGCTTGCCGGCCCCCGGGACCGGCATGGAGATCACCTGTCCGATCGGGCTCCGGCCCGGCCACAGCCGCCTCGCCAGCGCCTGGTTGACGACCGCGACCGTCTGGGCACCCTGGCGGTCCTGGCCCGTGAACGTGCGCCCCGCGAGCAGAGGGACGCGCAGCGCGCGGAAGAAGCCCGGACCGACCTGGTCGAATCCCATGGCGAGGAACGGCTCGGGGTCGTCCGGACGGATCGTGCGCGGATTGATGCCGAACATCTGGACCTCCCCGCTCATCGGCAGCGTGGTGGAGACGGAGGCGGTCTCGACGCCCGGCCGGCGCTCGAGCTGCTGCACGACCTCGTCGAAGAACTGCTGTTGCTGGGCCTGCGTCTGATAGCGCTCCGGCGCCAGCCGGATCCTGGCCGCCAGCACGCCGCGCGCGTCGTAGCCGGGCGTCACCTCGCTGAGGCGCGCGAAGCTGCGCACGAGGAGGCCGGCGCCCGTGAGCACGACCAGCGCCAGCGCGATCTCCGCCACGACCAGCCCTCGCTGGAGACGGTGGCGTCCCGGTCCGGCGGTGACGCTCGTGCCGCCCTCTCGCAGGGAGGCGTCCACGCCCGCTCCGCTGGAGCGCAGCGCCGGCGCCAGCCCGAACGCGACGCCCGTGACCACCGCCACGACGAAGGCGAAGGTGAGGGTCGCGCCGTCCAGCCCGATCGCGTGCGTCCTGGGCAGCACGGAGGGCCAGGCGGCGAGGATCGCCGAGAGCCCCACCTTGGCGAGGACGAGCCCCACGAGGCCGGCCGCGAGCCCGAGCAGCACGCTTTCGGTCAGGAGCTGTCGCACCAGGCGGCCCCGGCCCGCGCCCAGGG
>JBJKSF010000058.1:0-19961 GCA_046704285.1 Longimicrobiales bacterium
CGAGGTCTACCCGACCGCCGCGGGCTTGCCAGCGTTCGCCTCCGGATCGGATAGCCCTTGCGGGGTGGTCCTGATCTGGACGCTCACGCACTGAGATGTGGGTAGCGCGCCACGCGCCGGGCCCGACCGATGAAATCAGCTTGTGAGCGTGAGTCGTCGGTGACAACCCACCGCCTGTGACGGTGGTAACATTCTGGCTATGCCGGTCCCTTCATCGGATGATGCAGAATGGGCCGTGCCGGCGAGGTTGCGGCGGCCTTTGGGTGGGTCCGAAGCCACCATCTGCTCGTTCGCCAGGCCGCACGGGGGACCACACTTGCTGGCCCTGATGCCGTCCCGGGGGCGTATCGCCTGTGATCCTGGGGGTGGGCGAGTTGCGCTCGGCAAAGCGCTATGCCCCCTCGCCCAACGCACCGCGTCTCCGATGGATCGGGGGCGGCTCAACTCACTTCGGGGATCTACAGGAAGACGGTACAGGCGCTGACCCACTTCGCCAGGAACGCCGCCGGCGGCCCCGTCGCCTCAACGATCTCGGCTACAGAGAGTTCCACCAACGCGGGTAGGATGTTCTCGCGGTAGTAGTTGAGGCTCGTCTCGTGTACGACCGGCGCGGCCTCCGCGAGCTTTTGCAGCGTGGGCCAGTGGCGTGGAGGCGGCACGAATCGGCCACTCCGGATCTGCCGGCAATATGGAGCGGATAAGCCAGTGGCAGCAGCCAGTTCCGCGCCGCTGAGATGCTTGTGCGCGGGCAGGATCTGATTCCGGAAGACGCTCGGATCGTACGCACGCAGGCGTCCGTCTGCGTCTCCCTTCAGCCGGCATCGCTCTCTCTCGGCAAGCCGGCTGGGTCACGGATCGAGCGAGGCCCGGCTGACCGGCGGCGATAGGGGAGTCAACTTGTTTCGCCGTTGTCTCTATACCCGGATCGGCAGGTGAGGGGAGGGTGTGGGATTCCGGGCCTGGGGGGCGTCATCCCATCATGCGTAGCGGGGATCCGGAAGCAATCGCCCTCTCGGAGTGCGCGATGGCCGGTATCTCGATGTCGGGCACGTCCGCGACCGCCACCGCCACCGTCGCCTTCCTCTGGATGCCCAGGTGGATGGAGAACTGTCTGCCCGCCTCCTGGAGCTTCTGGTACTCCCCGTCCAGGGTGTGGGCCACGCCGCTGAGCGTCGCGCCGAGGCCGTTCAGCCCCTTGGACTCGTCCGCGTCCTCGTAGATGCGGCGCCGGAGCTCGTCCAGAGACCGCATCAACTCCTCCACCTCGCTCTCCACCGCGGAGGCGAGTGAAGCCTTACCTCCCGCGATCTGCTCATCACCCTCTCCAGTCTCCTTGTCTTCGCCCGCTGAAATCACCGATCGGCGTGTCCATGCCGCCTACGCCCGACGCGCGCCCCCACCGCGCTGCTCAGGAAGCTGCGGCTCATCGCCTCGCGCCGGCGGGAGGCGGAGGACCTTCCAGAAGCTCCAGAACGTGAGGCCGAGCACGATGGCCCACGCCCCGAGCATGAACACCAACGCTCCGATGCTCATGATGGCTCTCCACGCGCGACATCCGGTCGCTCCGGCCTCGCGCAGGGGCAAAAAAAGAGCCCCCCTACCGACTTCGGCAGGAGGCCAAGGGGTCCATCGTCAGCGCGGGCGACCGGGCGCCGTCGCTCCAGATTCCTATGTATGAAAGCTACTCGGAACGCCCTACGGACAGCAATACGTCAAGCACGGCTCCGGGGCCGGATGCGGCAATACGGCAACGGTAGCCCTCACAACGGACTTCTCATGACCTCCGCTCTCCTCACGGTGAGGACTCAGCGCCGCGCGTAGGCCCGAGCCGAGCGCTGCCGGCGCAGGCCGCGTTGGCGCGAGCGTCATCGCGTGATCAGCAGGATGGCTCCGTTGGGGTTGTTCGCGTAGATCGCGTTGACGTGGTAGATCATGGCCAACTGGGTCGCCATGTAGTTGTGCAGCACGTCGACTCCCCCGAGCCACGTCTCGGAATCGCCGATGTAGACCTGGACGGCGTTGGTGGGATTGCCTCCCCCGAACGACGACTGGGCGTTGTTCATGAGCCAGTCCGGGTGCAGCCGCTCGACGATCGCGTAGGCGTCCTCTGACGGGAATTCGTCCAGCTGTCGCTCGCTTATGACGTTCGCGTTCATCGGGACTGTTTGACCGGGACGATTGCCGGTGTTCGCGCTGGCGCAGCCAGCCAGGAGCGCGAGGAGAGCCAATGTCGACCTTCTCAGCTTTCTCATGAGCGTGTCTCCGCTGAAAGCCGGCCGGGGCTGTGAGGGGGCCCGTGGACCTGGGACGGTCCTCATGCAATTGAGCCCTGGATAGGAACCCGCGCGCAAGAGACACGTGAGACTGTCGTTGCGGGCCGTGGCCCCTCGCTGGCCGGCCCCGCCGAGACGGGAAGCCGAGACGACGGCCCCGAGCGGACGTTCGCGCTCCGTTTGCCTGATCGAGCCCGACCCCCGTACACTGCCGCCCGTGAGCTTCTGCCGTCTGCCTCGCGCAAGGAGCCGGGAACGATGACGAGATCGGCTGGGGTGGCCGCGACGCGGGCATGCGCTGACGCGGCGGCAGGGGACGCGTCGCTGAACCGTGACGCGTTCGGCTCCTGTGTGGCGTGACGTCGGTCTTCCGCCGCTGACATCGCCGACCTGCCGACGCCCCTCCACGTGGTCGACGCCTCGGCCGGCCGGGTCGCGTGAACGCGGAGCGTAGCGGGTCCACCCCGCGGCGGTCGCGCCCCGAGTTCGTCCGCCTCGCCGCGGCGCTCGTCCTCGGGTTCGTGGCCATGTACGGGGTCCTCGCGATCAATCGCAGCCCGCTCCTTCCCGGCGCTTCCAGCGACAGCGTCTCGTACGTCGAAGCGGCTCGGAGCTTCGCCCGCACGGGCGCTCTGACCGTTCCGAGCACGGAGTGGAGCTCGCCCGATTCCGTCGGGCGGCTCTCCAACTTCCCGCCCGGCTTTCCCGTGCTGCTCTCGGTGCCGATGCGACTCGGCGTGCCTGCCTACTCGTCGGCGCTCATGGTGATGGCGGTCTCCTCCGGGGTCGTGGTCGCGATGGTGCTCCTCCTGGTCGGGGAGAGCTTCGGCCTCGGCGCCGGCCTTCTGGCCGCGGCGCTGGTGATGCTGACTCCGGCGTTCGTGAAGCTCGACCTGGCCATCTGGTCCGAGCCGACCTTCCTCGCGCTGACGCTGGCCACGCTCTGGGCCATGGTCCGGCGTCCACGCAGCCCCATCCTCTACGGGCTGCTCGCCGCTGCGGCGCTCTCGGTGCGCTACGTCGGCGTGGCCGGCTCCGCTCTGGCCTGCATCTGGGCGGCCGTGCAGGCCGGGAGCCGGAGGGAGCGCGCCGTGGCCGCGGCGGTCGCGGGAGCGCCCTCGGGGCTCTTCGGCGTGCTGTGGCTCTGGTACGTCCACGCCGGCGCCGGCGCTGGGCGCCACGCGGCCGTCTACGGTGGGCTGGGAGAGATCGTCCGCGGCATCGGGGAGAACCTCCGACAGGTCCCGGGGCTTCTGGTGGACTGGCTCCTGCCGACGCCCTTGCAGGCGCACGAGACCCTGGCCGTCGCCGTCCTCGTCCTGGGAGCCCTCGGGTTCGTGGCGGCTCTCGCGCGCGGGTCCTGGGCGACTCCGGCTCGAGGGCGCTTCCTCCTGCTGGCCGGCATCTATGCCGGCCTCTACTGCTCGGTGGTGCTCCTCGCGAAGCTCCTGGCTCCCTACGTCGCGCCCCTCGACGCGCGCACCTTCGCGGTCCCCTTCGACGTGCGCATCTTCGCCCCCGTGCTGGTCCTGGCGGAGTGCGTCGTCGCGGCGTCGATCGTGTCGCTCGGGCCCCGCTGGCGCATCCCCGCGCTCGCCGCGGCGGGGCTGTGGTGCGCGTTCATGGTGCGCGACATCCACCAGGGCGTGACGCTCGCGAACAGAGTCGGGAGGTTCTACACCTACCGCGCCTGGATCTCCGATCCCACGATCCGGTGGCTCGACAATCAGTCACGACCCTACCACGTCGTGTACTCCAACGAGCCCGACCTCGTGTACTTCCAGACCGGCCGCCACGCCAAGCTGCTCCCGCACGCCGGGGGAGACCTCACCGGGTTCCGGGCCGCGTTCCACGCGCATCCGGGCGTCCTGTTCTTCGCGGAGCCCCCGCACCCTCGCGACATCCCGCCCGCGGCCTTCGCGGCCTGGCTCCATCTTCTTCTGGTCGTCCGGACCCGCCTCGGCGCGATCTACGTGCCGGCGGCGACGCCCAAGCACGCTGCCGGAGACTCGGCAGCCGTGCACGGCGGGTAGGGCCTCGTTTCCCGTCGTCCCCCTGCTCGCTCAATCTCCCGGCTCGGCGGCCTCCTGCGGTGGCGGCGCCGGATTCCGGGGCTGGCGCAGCAGTTTCGTGTAGCTCCAGACGAGGATGCCGAGCACGACGACCCAGGCGGTCAGCATGAACGCGAGAGCCCCGGCGTTCATCGCTCCTCCTCGCCGGCCAGGGAGAGGGCCGGCTCGGGCCCGGTGCTCGAGGCCAGCGCGGCGGCGCGCGCCGCCGCCGCGGCCTTCTCGGCTTCCTTCCGCATCGCCTTGGTGACCCAGAAGATCAATCCGCCCCAGATGTAGCCCAACACTCCGATCATCGTGACCCAGGTGATCGTGGTCATGGTGTTCGTCCTCTCTTGCTGTGGCCGACGGCAGGAGAGGTCCCGCGGACGTTGACCGGCCTTCGTCAACGCGGACCGCTGTCGCATCCTGGGACGTGACCCACGCGGGACGCTCGTCGAGCGGCGAATGGGAGAGGGTGCCGAGGCAGGCCGGGCGAGGGGTCGACGCTGCGACCGGACGCCCCGGCGCCCGGACCGGCTCCAGAACCCGCGGACAGGAGGGCTGAAACAGGCAACCGAAACGCCATCCCAAGGGAACACGATCCGGCTCCGGATTCAACCGGGGCGGGTCGACGACGGATCCGTGCGTGGGGATCGCGTGCCTTGCCATACGCGAGCGACGCGCCTCATGCTACCGGGGCTCGCTGGACTTCCGAGGAGACGCCGATGCCACCCGACCCCACCGACCGTCGCACCTTCCTCCGCCGCAGCGCGGGAGCGGTCGGCGCCGTGGCCGTCGGGCTGCACGGCGCGGGCCCGAGTCCGGCTCCGGAGCCCACCACGCGGCAGACCTCTCCGCGGCAGATGCACGGACGTCCCCCGAAGGCCGAGCGCCGGTTCACGAGCCCCGCCGTGGAGCGCACGATCGAGCGGGTGAAGGCGGAGGTGGCCGATCCGCGCATCGCGCGCCTCTTCGAGAACTGCTTTCCCAACACGCTCGACACGACCGTGGAGGTCGGGGATGTGGACGGACGTCCCGACACGTTCGTGATCACGGGAGACATCCCGGCCATGTGGCTGCGGGACTCCAGCGCCCAGGTGTGGCCGTACCTGCCGCTGATGAAGGACGACCCCCATCTCCGGCGCCTGGTCGTGGGCGTGATCCACCGCCAGACGCGCTGCATCGAGCTCGACCCCTACGCCGGCGCGTTCACGAAGGGGCCGGACGTCGCGAGCCCGTGGAAGGCGGACCTCACGGACATGAGGCCCGGCGTCTGGGAGCGGAAGTGGGAGGTGGACTCGCTGTGCTGGCCCGTCCGTCTGGCGCACGGCTACTGGACGCTCACGGGCGACACCGCTCCGTTCGACGACGCGTGGCGCGGCGCGATGCGTCGGATCGTCGAGACCTTCCGGACGCAGCAGCGCAAGCACGGGCGCGGACCCTACCACTTCGAGCGCGTGACGGCGTGGCAGACCGACACCGTGGCGGGCGGCGGCTGGGGCAACCCGATCCGGCCCGTGGGCCCCGTCGTGTCGATCTTCCGGCCCTCCGACGACGCCACGATCTTCCCGTTCCTGGTGCCCTCCAACCACTTCGCCGTCGTCTCGCTCCGTCAGCTCGCGGAGATGAGCGAGGCGATCGGCCCGGGCGCCGCCTTCGCGGCCGAGTGCCGTGCGCTCGCCTCCGAGGTGGCCGCGGCGCTCGACGCGCACGCCGTCGTGCGCCACCCCACGGCCGGCCGGATCTGGGCGTACGAGGTGGACGGCTTCGCGGACCACCTCCACATCGACGACGCCAACGTGCCGAGCCTGCTCTCGCTCCCGTACCTCGGCGTGTGCGCGAAGGACGATCCGCTCTACCTGCGCACCCGTGCGTTCGTGCTCTCGCCGGACAACCCCTACTTCTTCCGCGGCCGCGCGGCCGCCGGCGTCGGCAGCCCGCACACGGGCCTGGGGCAGGTCTGGCCGATCGCGCTCATGATCCGGGCGCTCACCAGCACGTCCGACCAGGAGATCCTCGACGTGATCCGCACGCTCACCGCCACCGACGCCGGCACGGGCTTCATGCACGAGTCCTTCGACGCGGACGACCCGGCGCACTACACGCGGCCGTGGTTCGCCTGGGCCGACACGCTCTTCGGCGAGCTGATCCTCACGGTGCTCGCGGAGCGGCCGAGGTTGCTGAGGGTCGGCGCGTGAAGGGTGGCGGCCGGCGTCGGTCCGTGCTTGATCCGGACCCGGTACCATACTACCATACTCCCATATCCCTGTATCAACTCCTGTATCCGTGATTCGATGATCAAGGTCACGTTCACGCTCGACGACGACACGGTCGCGTATCTGGATCGTACGGCTGCCCGGCTCGCGAAGGCCAAGAGCCAGGTGGTTCGCGAGGCCATCCGTCTCTACGGCGAGCAGACGGGCCGGCTCACCGAGGAGGAGCGCGTGCGCCGGCTGGCGTTGTTCGACCAGGTGACGGCCGCCATCCCGGATCGGTCCCGTAGCGACGTGGAGGCGGAGCTGGCGGAGGTGCGTCGGGCGCGGCGCGGGGGCGGGCGGAGAGCTTCCACGCGCGCGCGCCGGGCCCCGGCCGGCGACGAGTGATCGTCCTCGACACTTCCGTCCTGGTCGAGGCGCTGGGAACCGGCGGCGCGCTTCGTGCGGAGCTGCGTGCGGCGATCGACGCGCGCGAGCGCATCCACGTGCCTGCGCTGGTGCTCTACGAGTGGCTCCGGGGACCGAGGCGCCCTGAGGAGCTGGCGGCGCAGGAGGCACTCTTTCCGGCGGCGGAGGCGACCCCTTTCGGTCCCGACGAGGCCCGCGTGGCGGCCAGGCTGTACCGGGACTTGCCGCGGCCACGGGGCCGGGAGATCGACCTGGCCATCGCGGCCTGCGCGCTCACCTGGGAAGCCATGCTCTGGACTCTGAACGTCGAGGACTTCCGCGACGTTCCGGGGCTCGAGCTGCGGGAGCCCTGAAGCGCCGCTCCGCTCCTCGCCCTATCTTCGGGCCCAGAGGTCGGGTCCTCCTTCGTGATGGCGAGAGTCCATGAACGTCCGCGCCTGCCGCCGCCCGCTGCCCAACGCCCGCTCCGTGCTGCTGCTCGCCGCGATCGCGTGGCTCGGCGGCTGTGCGCGTCCGGAGGCGGCGGTCCTCACCCGCTCCCTCGACCACGGCTGGGACCTCCGGCGCGTCGGGGACTCCACGTGGATCCCGGCGCACGTTCCGGGCACCGTGCACACCGACCTCCTCGCGGCCGGCCGCATCCCGAACCCCTTCGTCGGCGACCACGAGAAGGATCTGCAGTGGATCGAGGACGCCGACTGGACCTACCGCACGCGGTTCGATGCCGACGCGCTCCTCCTGTCGCGGAGCCGCGTCGACCTCGTCTTCGACGGCCTCGACACGTACGCCGAGGTG
Organism: Longimicrobiales bacterium; assembly: GCA_046704285.1. GTDB lineage: Bacteria > Gemmatimonadota > Gemmatimonadetes > Longimicrobiales > Gaopeijiaceae > SZUA-318. The sequence goes on from JBJKSF010000058.1 coordinate 7,744, forward strand.
CTCGTCAACGGGAGGAAGGTGCTCACGGCGGACAACATGTTCCGGCGCTGGAGCGTCGACGTGAAGCCCGTGCTGCGGCGGGGCGAGAACACGCTCGAGGTGCGCTTCGCGTCCCCGATCCGCAAGGGAAGGGAAGCGGCGGCGAGGAGCCCGTTCCCCATCCCGCACCAGGAGCCCGACACGCTGGCGACGCGCGCGTTCACGCGGAAGGCCGCCTACCAGTACGGCTGGGATTGGGGGCCGCGCTACGTCACGAGCGGCATCTGGATGCCCGTCCGGCTGGAGGCGTGGAGCGGCTCGCGCATCCGTAACGTGCGCGTGCGCACGGACTCCCTGGGAGCCGGCCAGGCCCGGGTGCGCGTGGACGTCGAGGTCGAGTCGACGACGGCGGGGCACGTGCGCGTGGGGGTCCGCAGCCCGGACGACGCGTTCCGCCCGAAGCTCGAGGATGTACGCGTGCGCGCCGGCGTGGACACCGTGGCGCTCACCCTGCGCATCCGCGATCCGAAGCTCTGGTGGCCCCGCGACCTGGGCGCGCCGAACCTCTACGACCTCGACGTGGATCTCACGAGGGGCTCGCGCTGGGACCACCGGAGCCTGCGCTTCGGGGTGCGCACGATCGCGCTGGACACCGCGGCGGATCCCGCGGACAGCGTCGCCCGAGCGCTCCGGCTCGGAGGTGTGGGCGGGCCCGGCGAGGCGGGGGCCGACTCCACGCTCCACCCGGCGCACTTCACGTTCGTGGTGAACGGCGTGCCGTTCTTCGCGCGGGGTGCCGACCTCGTGCCGCCCGACGCGTTCCTGCCGCGCGTCGACTCCGCGACGTACGCGCGCATCGTCGACGCGGCGGCGGCGGCGAACATGAACATGATCCGCGTGTGGGGCGGGGGCGCCTACCTGCCCGGCGTGTTCTACGACCTGGCCGACGAGAAGGGGATCCTCGTCTGGCAGGACTTCATGTTCGCCAACGCGCTCGTGCCGGGCGACTCGGCCTTCGCGGCCAACGTGGCTGCCGAGGCCCGCTACCAGGTGCGCCGCCTGCGCGACCATCCCAGCCTCGCCCTGTGGTGCGGCAACAACGAGATCGCCGAAGCCTGGGGCGCCTGGGGATGGAAGGACGCCTACACGCCGGCGCAGCGCAAACAGGTGGAAGCGGCGTACGCGCACATCTTCGACGGGGTGCTCGCGGCCGCCGTGCGACGGAACGACCCGTCCGTGCCCTACTGGCCGGCCTCTCCGCCCGTGTCGTGGGCGAACCCGACGGCGATGGTGAGGGGCGACAGCCACTACTGGGGCGTGTGGCACGGGCGCCTGCCGTTCCGGGCGTACGCCGAGCACGTGCCGCGCTTCCGGAGCGAGTACGGCTTCCAGGCCCTGCCGGCGCCCGCGACGCTGGAGGCGTTCGACTCGGTCGCGCCGAAGAGCCTGACGGACCCGGGCATGCAAGCGCACGAGAAGTTCGTGACCGGCCACGACTTCACCGGCTACGACATGATCCGGATGTACATGAAGCGCGAGGGGTGGCCCGCCCCGCCCGCGGACTCGGTCGACGCGTTCGGGTACGTGAGCCAGCTCGTGCAGGCGGCCGGCGTGGGCCTCGCCATGGAGGCAGACCGGCGCTCCTGGCCGCACAGCGGGGGGTCGCTCTTCTGGCAGCTCGACGACTCGTGGCCGGCGGTCTCGTGGTCGAGCATCGACTGGTTCGGGCGCTGGAAGGCGCTGCAGTACGAGGCGCGCCGGGTGTTCGCGCCGGTCACGGTGCTCGGGGACGTCTGGCGCGACACGCTGAGCGTGTGGGCCGTGTCGGACACCGGGGACGTGCGCGCGACCGTCGAGGTGCGCACGCTCGACATGGACGGCGGCGGTGCGCGCGTGTGGGCGCGGGAGCCCGCGCGCCTGAAGGGGGGAGCGGCGCCCGAGCGCTGGAGCTGGCCGGTGCGCGCGGTGCTGCACGGGGGGTCCCCACGGCGCACGGTGGTCGAGGTCCGGCTCCTGGAGGACACGCTGCAGGTGGCCCGGGACGTCGTGTTCGCAGCTCGGCCGGACTCGCTCGATCTTCCCGATCCGGAGGTGCGCGTCGTGTCGGCGGAGCCCGATGGCGACGCCTGGCGGGTCACGCTCGGCGCGGCCCGCTTCGCCTTCGGCGTGCGCCTCACGGTGGCGGGCGAGGGGGCGCGCTTCACGGACGACTACTTCGACCTGCTCCCCGGCGAGACGCGCACCGTGGTGATCACGCCGGACCGGCCGACGCCGGAGCTGCCGCGCCTCCTGCGCATCCGCACGCTGGCGGACGTGCACGAATGAGGCCGGCTCGCGAGCGCGGGGCCGGGAGCGAAGACTCTCGCGCCCTCGCCTCGTAGGGAGGTATCGTCGTCCGGCCCTTCCCATTCGATCGGAGCGAGACATGGACCCGGGCATGATCTTCGTCCTCGTGCTCATCGTCGTGATCCTGAGCTTCAAGACGTTCCGGCCCGTGGCGCACGCCCTGGCCGACGTGCTCCGCAGCCGGCTCGAGGCCGGCCCTCGGCCCGACGTGCGGGACGAGCAGCTCGAGGCGCTCCGCGACGTGGTGGACAGCCTGTCGGACGAGGTGGCGCGGCTGACCGAGCGGGTCGACTTCACGGAGCGGCTTCTGCAGAAGCCGCACGAGGAGGAGCAGGAGCACCCGAAGGAGACGGACGTGGAGGAGGCGAGCTCGACGAACCGGGGGGCGTGATGGCGGCCGCTGGGCGCTCCCACGCCTACCGCTGGCTCGCGGTGCTGCCGCCCGTCCTCATGCTCGCCGGCGTGCCCTTCGTGAACCGCGCGGGCGGCACGTGGCTGGCGCTCCCGCCGCTCCTGACCTGGTCCGTGGCCTGGGTCCTGATCACGTCCGCGACGATGGGCCTGATCTGGGTGCTCGACAGCCGGGACGGATGATCGCTCCGGCGCGCTCGTCCTCGCGGCGACCCGGGGAGGCCCCGTGAACGCCGCTCTGGCCGTCATCGCTCTGTTCTTCGTCGTCGCCGTGGCGCTCGGGGTGCTGGCGCGCCGAGGGCGAACGATGACGCTCGAGCAGTGGAGCGTGGGCGGGCGCGGCTTCGGCACCGCGTTCGTGTTCCTGCTGATGGCGGGCGAGATCTACACGACGTTCACGTTCCTGGGCGGGAGCGGATGGGCGTACGGCAAGGGGGCGCCGGCCTTCTACATCATCTGCTACGGGACGGTGGCGTACGTCATCTCGTACTTCGTGCTGCCGATCATCTCCCGCTACGCGAAGGCGCACCGCCTCGTCTCGGAGCCGGACTACTTCATCCACAAGTACGACAGCCGCGCGCTCGGCATCCTCGTGGCGCTGGTCGGTGTGGCCGCGCTGATCCCGTACCTGGTGCTCCAGCTCGAGGGGATGGGGATCATCGTGAGCGAGGCCTCGTACGGCCGCGTCGCCCCGCACACCGCGATCTGGATCGGCACGCTCGCGCTCGTGGCCTACGTCGTGATCTCCGGCCTGCGCGGCTCGGCGTGGACGGCGGCGCTGAAGGACCTCGCGATCCTCGTCGTGGCGGTCTTCCTCGGGATCTACCTCCCGCTGCACTTCCACGGCGGGATCGGGGCGATGTTCCGCGAGATCGCGAGCGCGCGCCCCGGGTTCCTGCGGCTGCCCGCCCACGGGATGGGCCCGAGCTGGTTCGTCTCGACGGTGCTGCTCACCGCCCTGGGGTTCTACACGTGGCCGCACGGGTTCCCGTCGATCTACGCGACCACCGACGAGGACGTGTTCCGGAAGAACGCGGTGCTGCTGCCGCTCTACCAGATCGTCCTCGTGTTCGTGTTCTTCGTGGGATTCGCGGCGGTGCTCGAGGTGCCGGGCCTCAAGGGGCCGGACGTGGACCTGGCGCTGTTCCGCGTCTCGAAGCTCGCGTTCGGCCCCTGGGTGCTCGGGGTGATCGGCGGGGCGGGGCTCCTCACCGCGCTCGTCCCGGGCTCGGTGCTCCTGCTCACCACGGCGACCATCGTCGCCCAGAACATCTATCGCGAGATCGTGCCGTCGGCCGACGACCGGAGCGTGGCGATCGTGGCGCGGGCGATGGTGCCGGTGGTCGCGGCCGTGGCGCTGTGGATGACGCTCCGCGGCGGGGAGGCGATCGTGCCGCTCCTGCTCATGGCCTACAACCTCGTGACGCAGCTCTTTCCCGCGCTGGTGCTGAGCCTGGCCGAGCGGCCGTGGCCGACCCGGGCCGGCGCGTTCGCGGGCGTGGTCGCCGGCGAGGCGACCGTGGCGTGGCAGACGCTGAGCGGGATGACGATCGCCCGCTTGTTTCCCGCCGCTCCCGCGTGGGTCCAGGACCTGAACATCGGCTTCGTCGCGCTCGGCGTGAACTTCGTCGTGCTGATCGCGGTGAGCGCGGTAGGCAGGGCGGGGAGGGCGGTGGAGACGGCGTGAGATGGCGGGGCCGGGGGCGGGCTGGCGGTCGGGAAGGATGTGCACGTAATCCGTACATGTACCTCATGTATGGGGATGCACGACCCACGTCTCGCTTCGAGGTCGCGGGATACCAGCGCCTGCGGTAGGTTCCACAGGGCATGCCCCCAGCGTCCGGAGCCGTCGCCATGTCCCGCAGGCTCGAGCTCTCCTTCTCGATCGTGATCCTCCTGCTCGCCGCGGGCGCGTCGCTCGCCGGCCTCCTCGTGCCCGGCCTCTATGGGGACCCCGCGGTGCTCCTCCCCCAGGTCCGGGGCCAGGACCTGGTGACGCTCGTCGTGGGCGTGCCGCTGCTCGTGCTCGGGACGGCCGGCGTGTGGCGCCGCTCCCTGCGCGGACGGCTGCTCTGGCTCGGGGCGCTGGGCTACCTCTTCTACACGTACGCGACCTACGCCTTCGGCGCGGTGTGGAACCCCCTCTTCCTCGCCTACGTGGCGCTGCTCGGCCTCTCCACGTATACGTTCGTGCTCGGCCTGCTCGCCACGTCCCCGGGAGACGCGGCGCGCGCACTCGCGCCGCGGACGCCGCGACGGACCGCCGGCTGGTTCTTGATGGCGACGGCCGTCGTGTTCGCGCTGCTCTGGCTCTCGGACGAGGTCGGGGCGCTCGTACGCGGCGACGTGCCTCGGAGCGTCGTGCAGATGCAGGTCCCGACGAATTTCGTGCACGCGATCGATCTCTCGATCGTGCTGCCGGCGCTGGCGATCACGGGGTGGCTGCTGCTCGCGCGCAGGCCGTGGGGCTACCTGCTCGCACCCGTGCTCCTGACCAAGGCCGCCACGTTGGGCGCCGCGGTGCTCGCGATGGCATGGCTCTCGTCCCGGGCGGGCTTCGGCGCGGATCCGGTCCTCGTCGCGGCGTTCGTCGTCGTGACGCTGCTCGCCGCGTCGCTGCTGGCGCTCACCCTGCGGGGCGGGCCGGGCGCGCGTCGGAGTAGTCCTATTGACAGGCAATAGGGCACGATCTCAGTTTCCTATTGTCTGTCGATAGGAGATGGCCATGGGAGGCAAGAAGATCGATCTCCTCCAGGGCACGCTCGACTTGATCGTGCTCAAGATGCTACGCGCCGGCCCCGCGAACGGCTGGCAGCTCACGCAGTCGATCCAGGTGGTCTCCGAGGGCGCGTTCGAGGTGAACTACGGCTCGATCTATCCCGCGCTTCGACGCCTCGAGGACCGCGGGTGGGTGAAGGGCCGGTGGGCGACGACAGAGAGCAACCGGCGTGCGCGCTTCTACGAGCTCACTCCGGCCGGCCGCAAGCAGCTCACGGCGGAGCGTGAGCGCTGGGAGCGGTTCCTGCACGCGTTCGGGCTCATTCTCGAGGCGGACTGAGGAGGCCCGGGATGTCTCGCGGGTGGCTCGTCCGGCTGAAGGCGCTCCTGCGCCGCGAAGCGATCGAGGCCGAGTTCGACGAGGAGCTGCGCTACCACCTCGATCGGGAGGTGGAGCGCAACGTCGCACGCGGGATGACGCCGGAGGAGGCCCGGCGCGCGGCGCGCCGCGCGGTCGGCGATCCCACGCGCCTCAAGGAGGAAGCCCGCGCGACCTGGCGCTGGAGGTGGCTGGACGAGGTCCTCCAGGATCTGCGCTACGCCGGTCGCTCGCTCCGGAGGAGTCCGGGGTTCACGGCTGTGGCCGTGCTCTCTCTGGGGTTCGGGATCGGCGCCACGACGACCGTGTTCAGCGTCATCGACGCGCTCGACTTCCGGCCGCTTCCGTTCCAGGACGCGAGCCGGCTGGTCTGGGTGACGGAGACTCCGTCGAAGAAGGTGCAGGGTTGCGTGGTCTGCGACTATGCGGGAATGTCACCCGCGACCGCCGCCGAGGTGTTCGGTCGCACGCGCTCGTACGCGGGGTTCGCGGTCGAAGGTCGATCGACTCGGATCTTCCAGTTGCGGACCGGAAACACGGTCGAGAGCCCGAGCGTGTCGTTCGCCTCCCCGGGCTTCTTCCGCTTCCTGGGCGTCCGCCCGCTGCTGGGCCGCGCGTTCGTGCCCGAGGACACGCTTTCCGGCGCTCCGCCGGTGGCACTTCTGGGCTACGCCTTCTGGCAGTCGCGCTTCGGGGGCGACCCGGGGGTAATCGGCCGGCGCCTCGACTACTTCGACGACTTCGGCGACAGCAAGATGGCCACGGTCACGATCGTGGGCGTCCTTCCCGAAGGGTTCCGGTTCAACGACGTCGGCGGCCGGCCGGCGTTGTGGGTGCCCTACTCCCGCCAGGAGGCTGGACGGCACGCCCGCTCGTGGCTCTTCACGGACGTCGCCCGTCTCAGGCCGGGGGTCACGCGAGCCGCGGCCGACGCCGAGCTCACGGCCCTCGGGGCACACCTCGCGACCTCGAATCCCGACGAGTACGACGGCTGGAGCTTCGCGGTCCGTCCGCTGCGCGAGCGGTTCGGGGTCGACGCGGGACGTGGGAGGTCCACCCTCTTCTGGATCAGCGCGCTGGTCCTGCTCGTCGCGATCCTGAACGTGGCGGGGCTCTTCCTGGCGCGCACCGATGCTCGCGCAGGCGAGCTGGCGGCGCGGAGCGCCCTCGGTGCCTCACGCGTGCGCCTCGTCCGCCTGCTCCTCGTGGAGGGGATCGCATTGGGGCTCCTCGGAGGGGCCTGCGGTGCGCTGCTCACCGTGGCCGGGGTCCACGCGGCGAATCCCTGGTTCCGGATGGCGGAGTTCGGGTTGCCGATACGCCTCGACGGCCGGATCCTCGCGTTCGTCGGCGGAGTGTCCGTCCTCGTCGGTGTCCTCACCGTGGTTCTTCCGGCGATCCGGACGCTCCGATCCGACCTCGCTGCCCGGCTCGGAGGCCTCGCGGCACGGACCACGTCGCGGGGCGGCGCCCGCGCGGGCCGCGGCGCGCGCCTGCTCTCGAGCGTGCAGATCGCCGGAGCCCTCGTTCTGGTGACGGGTGCAGGTCTGCTCGGCTCGGACTTCCTGAGCGTACGGTACGTGGATCTCGGTTTCGACCCGAGTGGCGTGCAGGAAGCGCTCCTCATCGCCGGCACGGAGGAGCGATCGTCCCCGCAGGAGTGGCAGGGCCTCGTCGAGCGGGTCCGGGATGGCGCGGCGCGGGTTGCCGGGGTGTCCGGCGCTGCGCTCGAGGACTGGGCCATCGAGGACGTTCGTACGGACCGCGGCTACGCCATCGCCGCGTCCAACCGCAGTCCCTCCGTCACGTCGGTAGACCCCAGCTACTTCGCGACCCTGAGGATCCCGATCGTCGCGGGACGCGGCTTCACCTCGGCCGATCGGGCCGGGACGACCCTCGTCGCGATCGTCAACGAAGCTGCGGCAGCACGATTCTGGCCGGGTCGGAGCGCTCTCGGGCGCCGCGTGTTCGTCGGGGACTCGGCGTCGGGGGCCTGGCTCACCGTGGTCGGCGTGACGGCCGGCGACGCCGAGTCGCTGCGCCGCCCGGGCCACCTGCCGGTGGTGTACCGGCCGCTGGCACAGGTCTCCGCCGTGGGTTCGCTCGTCACGCTGTATGTCCGTCCCGCGAAGGGTCACGCCGGCGCGCTGCCGGCGGTGCAGGCGGTGGTGCGTCGGGTGCTGGGGCGCCCGGCCTTCTGGCAGTCGTTGGACGGGTTCTTCTCGAGCATCCTGGCGAGAGAGCGCGACAATGCGCTCGCGCTCAACCTGTTCGCGGCGTTCGCCCTCTTGCTTGCGGCGATGGGTGTGTATGGCAACGTGGCCTACGGCGTCAGCCGGCGCCGTCGCGAGATCGGGATCCGGATGGCACTGGGGGCCCGCCGGGAAGGCGTCCTCGCCCTCATGGTCCGCGGGGGGATGCGGATGCTGGCCGGGGGCGTGCTCCTGGGATTCGGCGGGGCGCTCATGTTCCGACGTGTGCTGAGGGCGTTCATGTCCTCCACGAGCTTCCGCGCCACCGACCTCGCGAACCCGTGGCTCTTCGCGGGATCCGTCGTCGTCCTCGTGCTCGTCGTCCTCGTCGCCACGTGGCTTCCGGCCCGCCGCGCGACCCGCGTGGATCCCGTCATCGCGCTCCGGAGCGAGTGAGCGCGTCGCACGCGGGCTCCGCCGAAGCGGGCGAGGCCACCGCCGACCTCAGCCGACCCCCGTCCGTGCCAGGAAGATGTTGATCGCGAGCCAGTGCTCCTCGAACAGGTGTGCGGCGCTGCCGAGCACGACGTCGGCGGCCGAGTACCCTTCGAGCCACGCGTAGCGTCCCTTCCGGAAGAGGTCCCCGTCGGGGAGCGCCAGCACCGCCTCCTCCATGCGATCGAACGAGGCGCGCGACTCGCGCAGCACCTCCGGCGTCGACTTGTCGCGGGCGGCCTCGTAGAACTGCTGGTTGATGCGATCGACGTCGTCCTCCCTCGACTCGTCCAGGTCGCCGTGCCAGGGCGGGGCGGGCTCCTCGTCGCGGAGCGCCCCCTCCAGGCGCGCGACCGACCACCAGCGCCAGGCGGTCAGGTGCGCGACCAGGTCCTTGAGGCTCCACCGGGACGTCACGCCCACGAGCTCCATGCGTGTGGGACCGGCCTCGGCGACCAGGCGCTCCACGTCGGCGCGCATGCGCCCGACGACGGCCAGCAGCTCCGGCTTGCTCGAGACGGGTTGGCGAAAGGCCTTCCCGACGAGATTCACGCCCATGGAGACCTCGCTTCGCGGTTGTTCACGGCTCGGTACGTCGTCCATACGATACCGCCCGGGCCTCGGCCCCGGATACCACTCAGGGATCCACCGGCTGCGTCAGGCCGGGAGCCCGCTCGCGGCCCGCCGCACGATCGGCGAGGTCGAGCCGGCGGCCCGCCGCCCAACCGAACGCCGCGGCCGCGAGCGCGCCCAGGCCCGCCACGACCACGGCGGTGCGGGCCCCGAACGCGTCCGTGATCGCGCCCAGGATCGGCCCGCCGATCGGCTTCGTCCCGGCGAACAGGACCGCCTGGATCGACAGGACGCGCCCGATCATGCGCTGGTCCGCGCGGATCTGGACCAGCGCGGAGGTGGCCGTCATGTACGCCACGCTGGCGGCTCCGACCGCGAGGGCCAGGACGACCGCCGCGGCCACGCTCGGAGCGGCGGCGAGGACGAGGATCGTCACGCCGAGCCACAGGGCCCCGATCGTCACGGTGCGGATGCGGATCGTCGTGCGCCGGGCCACGATCACCGCACCCCCCAGCGCCCCCACGCTGAAGACCGAGTACAGCATGGTATAGGCGACGTCGTTGCCGCCGAGCCCTTTCTCGACGAAGAGCGGGAACAGGACGGAGAAGTTGTAGCTCAGGGTCCCGACGATGAGGAGCATGCCGAACGGGACCCAGAGCTCCGGCACGCTGGCGATGTACCGGAGGCCGGCCCGGATCTGGCCCCTGCCGCGCGGCGCGATCTCGAGACGGCGCAGCTCGGAGGTGCGCATCATCGCGAGCGCGGCGAGCACCGTCACGTACGAGACGGCGTCGACCGTGAAGCACCACCCGTATCCGACGGTGACGACGAGCACGCCGGCCAGCGCCGGCCCGGCGATTCGCGAGAGGTTCACCATCGCCGTGTAGACGGTCACCGCGTTGGGAAGGTCCTCCGATGCGACCATCTCGTTCACGAACGTGCGACGGACCGGATTGTCGAAGGCCAGCATGACGCCGCCCGCCAGCGCCGTGCCGTAGAACGCGAGCAGCGGGGCGTCGTGCATGAACGCGAGCGCCGCCAGTGCGAAGGACTCGCACATCTCGAGGGTCTGCGTCACGAAGAGCAGGCTGCGCTTGTCGGTGCGGTCGACGAGGACCCCGGCCCAGGGAGAGAACAGCAGGATCGGCCCATACTGGCACGCCGAGAGCACGCCCACGGCCACCCCGCTGCCCGTGCGGTGGAGCACCAGGAGCGTGAGCGCGATGTTCGTCAGCCAGTTGCCGGTGTTCGAGATGGTCTGGCCGAAGAAGAACAGCCGGAAGTTGCGCCACCGGAGCGAGGCCAGGGTGCGCCGGACGAAGCCGGGCTCCCGGCCCGGAGCAGGAGCGGCGGGTGAGTGCGGCACGGAGCGTCTCAGAGGTTCCGGGCCAGTCGCTCGATGAGGGGAGCCGCGGCCGCCAGCCTCCGGAGATCCGCCTGCGTGAACCCGCCCTCCAACGCGCGCGTGATGCGCTCCGTACGCGCCGCGCGCCGCTCGCGCAGCAGGCGCAGCCCGGCGGGGGTGATGGAGACGATGGCGCGGCGACCGTCGTCCGGGTCGGGTCGGCGCTCGATCAGGCCACGGCCTTCGAGGGTCGCGAGCGTGGCCCCCATCGACTGCGGGCTGATCTGCTCGAGCTTCGCGAGCGCGCTGGCCGTGGTCGGCCCCCCCCGGTCCAGCCAGGCGAGCGCCGAGGTCTCCGGCGGGGTGAGCTCGCCACCGCTCTCCGACTGGCGGATGCGGCGTAGGAGCAGCCCGATGCTCGTGCGCAGAGCCCCCGCGATCCCCTGGACGTCGACGTCTTTCGGCATATATACAGTCTGGACTGATAAGTCTGGACTTGCAAAGTTACCTCGTGGCACATGGAGCGGGAAGAGGCCGGACCGGAGACGCCTCGCCGCACACCCGAAGAACCAGGAGGATCAGCATGGCACTGACGACCATCGACCGGAGGCCCGCCTTCGTCTCGATCGACCTGCAGAAGGGAATCGTGGGCCGGAAGCTGGCCCACCGCGTCGACGAGGTCCTGAAGAACGCGGCGACGCTGGCGGCGGCGTTCCGCGGCCACGGCCTGCCGGTCGCGCTCGTCAACGTCGGGGGCGGGGCGCCCGGGCCCACGGAGCGGGGTTGGTCCTCGGCCGGCGAGCTCCCGCCGGACTGGGCGGAGCTGGCCGACGAGCTGGGCGCCGACGCCGGCGACATCCGCGTGACGAAGCGACGTTGGGGCGCATTCCACGGCACGTCGCTGGACGTCCAGCTCCGGGACCTCGGCGTCACGCAGATCGTGCTCGCGGGCATCGCGACCAGCGCGGGGGTGGAGTCCACGGCACGCGCGGCCCACGAGCACGGCTATCACGTCGTGCTCGCGACCGACGCGATGACCGACCTCGACCCCGAGGCGCACAAGAACAGCGTCGAGCGGGTCTTTCCCCGCCTGGGCGAGACGGCGACCACTGCCGAGATCGTGGAGGCGCTCGGGAAGAGCCGGTAGCGCGCGGGCGCAGCGCGGTGGTCGTGCCGTAACGCGGCGGCGCGCGGAACGTACCTCCTCTGGCGCGTGCACTCTTCCGGAACCGAGGCGGGAGGTTCGGACCATGCGGTTCATCGTGCTGGGCATCGTGGGATGGGCATGCGCCGCGGCAGGCTCGGCCGGCGCAGCGGCACGTCCTGCGACGGCGACGCCGGACGCCGTGGCGCCGGACACCTCGTCGGCGCGGGCCCGGCCCCTGCCGTCGACCGAGCCGCCCTCGTCCGACAGCCTCGCGGTCGTGAAGCTCGAGCGCACGTGGCTCGAGACGAGCGACACCGCCGTGCTCGCGCGGATCCTCGCGCCCCGCTTCGTGCACGTCACGCCGGGGGGCTATGTGCTGACGCGCGCCCAGCACCTCGCGTGGGTGGCCGCGCATCCGCGCCGCCCGGGGGTGCGCCGCAGGTTCGGGAGCCTCCGGGTGCGGCTGTACGGCGACGCGGCGATCGCGAACGGGATCGTGATCGCGAGCGACCCGGCGGGTCGGCAGCTCCGGCGCACGGCGGTCACGGACGTCTTCGTGAAGCGAGGCGGACGGTGGCTGGCCGTGAACGCGCAGGAGGACGTGGTGAGCCGGCGGGGAGGTGGGCGGTGAGC
>JBJKSF010000059.1:0-7176 GCA_046704285.1 Longimicrobiales bacterium
GTGGTGCCGCGGAAGCCGGCCTTGGCGAACAGCCCGATCGTCGCGTCCAGGATCTGCTGGTGACGACGCTCGTGCGTGAGTCGCGGCATGGCGGGCTCCCCGTGGGAAGCGGTAACTGAGTGAACGCTCAGGAAGAAAGCAGGATCGCGGGATGCGCGCAAGGCGCGGGGGGGGCTATGGGCCGGCGGCGGTGGAGCCGGCCGGACCATGCCTACGGGCCGGAGCCCACCACCGTCACCACCGAGGTGTCGGCCACGTTGCCCATGCTGCCGACGAGCCGTGCCGTTCCGGCCGAAACGGCCGTGACGAGCCCCTCCGTGTCGATGGTCGCCACGGACGGATCGAGCGACGTCCAGATGAGGGGCACCGCGCTGATGGTCGAGTCCGGCAGGAAGATGTCGCCGACCCAGGTGGCGGTGGTGCCGATGCCGTTCAGAGTCGTGCTGCCGTCCTGCGGGTAGGCACGCACGGAGTCTGGTTGGGGGATGACGTGGAGCGGGGCGGTCGCGATGGAGTCCCAGCACGTGGTGACCCCCACCTGCGTGCACTGGGTCAAAGTCAGGTCGACGGTCGTGACGCCGTAGCCTTGGGTCTGTAGCTGCGCCGTGTGGTCGGGTTCCCCGGAAGCATCGACGACGGTTGCGACAGAGGGGTCGGAGCTGCTCCAGGATTGCGAGAGACCGAGCAGGGAGTCGATCGGTGTCCCGCCGGGATCCCATCCACGGAACCTCGCGAGCGCATCGGTTCCGAGTCCTGCGACGTAAGGGGCAAGCGCGACCTGGAACCGCGAAACCTCCTGGTTGACGAAGATGGCGCACTGGGCTGTCATGCTTCCGGACGTCACCTGCACGAATGTCGTTCCGTTGGCGTGGGCGATGAGCGTGCCGCTCGTGGAGTCCGCCACCGAGAGAATTCCGCTGGTGTCCAACAGGTGCCATACGAACGACACGCCGGGGACGTCCCAGCCATTCTTGTCTACGGCCACCACAGAATCCTGGAACGGCACGTCGAGGGCGTCTTCCCAGTAGTGGTCTCCGGGGCAGCCAATCGAGGTAGCCACGGGCTTGACATCGACTACGAGCGTGTCCCCGCACTGGTTGGGACACGTGCTGTAGGACACGACGACCGTGTCTGTACCAAAGCCGTTCGCCAGCAGGGACAGACCTCCTTCCCACCCTGAGAGAAACTTCACGGACCGGTCGTCGGTTGTAGCCACGAAGTTTCCGTCGTCGGCGACGCGGCCGTGCTGAGCGACAGCCTGGGCCCAGATGTCGAGCTCCCCGCGGGCCGTGAGCACGGTGTCCCGCCCGACTCCCAGGAGCGTGAGCGTCAGCGGGCCGTCCCGAATGGGCACATCTGCGGTCGACGGCTTGCTCGTGAAGCGAGGGTCCAACTTGGATGCCTGGACCACTACGGTGACGCTCCCGGGAAGCCCACCTTCCACCGTGAGTCGGGGGCCCTGTTCACTGCCCAGGACCAGCAGTGTTCCATACTGATGGTACACGAGCTGCCAATCCAGCGGGGCATCGACGACCACGCGGCCCGCCGGGTCTCGCGCTTCCACCGTGAGGACCGTGGTGTCGCCGATGAGGACCGTGTCCGGCTGAATAGGCCCCAGAGTCAAAGGGGTCCTTCCGTGTGCTCCGTTGGGCAGCTCGCAGCCCTGCACGCCGAAGGCCACCAGGCCCACCACGAACGCCGTGACCCATCCGGTGCGCCGCATCATCGGGCACCTCCTGCGCGTCCCTCGCCCGTCCCCCCGAGAGCGCGTCCGTGCGCTCCGGCGCGCGGATCGAGCGCCTCGACGCCTCTACGACGGGGGCCGCCCGACGCCGCCTGCGGCGCGTGCGCCGGCGCCGCGAAGGCCCAGACGGTCACGTGCGTGGTGAGCCCGGCGCTGTCCTGAACCGCCACGTCGAGTTGTCGTCCGTCGAACGGCGGTTGAAGCACGACGACCGTGGCGGCCACCACGTCGCCGCCGAGCCCGAACCGGAGCGCGGAACTCGAGTCCGCCGGGCCGAATGCGACCTTCGCGCCGTCTACTCGAATGCGGGCGATGCCGACCGCGTCCGCGGCCAGGATGCGTACCTGGCCGTCGGTGACCTCCACGGAATCCAACCGTGCCACGCCTCGACCCACGATGACGACCCTGGGCGGCGTCCGATCGGAAGCGAGTGAGTACCACCGGGGGTCCCGGCGCGCCCACCCCAGGCTCACGCCGAACCTGAGGCTGCCGTCGGAGAAGCGGTGCATGCCGGCGAGCTCCCAGTATCCGAGGGTAATGCGCACCGGGGTGCTACCTTGATTTCCGATCATGCCCGACCAGGAGACACCCGCTCCGGCCAGGGCAGCCGGCTCTCGCAGTGTCTGATATCGGTGGATCATCCGTAAGCTGCGTCCCCCCGAGCCGACCACCTCGTAACGTCCGTCGGGAACGCGAGCGTCGGAGAAGGAAGCGCCCACCTCGGCAAACGGTTCGATCAGCCGCGTGTGTCCGAAGGTGAGCATCTGCCCAGCCGCGAACGCCACCGAATGACTGAGGGGGTCGAGCAGGATCATGCCGGAATAGATCGTCGACCGCTTCAGCGTAGCGCGCTCTTCCAGCGTGACACGAAGGCTCGGCGTGCGAAGGAAGTTCTGCGAGGCCTCAGGCAGCGCCTGCAGCTCGAGCCGCTCCCTGAAGCTCAGAAGCGGGTAAGTCGGTGCGATCTGGCCCACCGCTGCCCCGGGGCGCGACAGGACGGCGAACAGGCCGAGCAGGACCGCGGGCAGTCTCCGGGCGCGCGCGGGCCCGATCCCAAAGGGGGGACGACGGAGGCTCGGTTCAGCGGACATGGATCTCCTCGGGCTCGCCTTAGGGACCGGACCCCGTCACCGTGACCACCGACGTGTCGGCGGTGGTACCCATGCTGCCGACGAGGCGCGCCGTCCCGGCGGAGACGGCCGTGACGAGCCCGTGCGCGTCGATCGTCGCCACGGCCGAGTCGAGCGAGGTCCAGATGAGCGGGACCGCCGTGATGGTCGAGTCGGGCAAGTAGATGTTACCGAGCCAGGTGGCCGTCGTCCCGATCCCGTTCAACGTCGTGCTTCCGTCCTGCGGGTAGGCCCGGACGGAGTCGGGCTGGTGGATGACGTGGAGGGGGATGGCGGTGCTCGCGCTCAGGAAGCCGCACCAACCGCAGCTGCACCCCCCCCACACGTACAGGTAGATGTAGAGGTCTCCGTAGCTCGGCGTCGTCAGGGTGGTATCACGCGCGCCGTTCGTCGTCTGGAGCGCGAAGGAGCTGGTGGCTGGCCCGACGTACCAGCCCGAGGTGAGGATCTCGGACGGGGAGACGGGAGTCCCCACCGAGTCGAACGGAGCGTAGCTGACCGCGAAGGGCGTGCCCACTCCTACCACGTATGAGGGTGACTCGACCCGCATCGTACGCGTCGCCTGAGTGACCTCGACGGTGGCCCCCGCGCGGAGGGATCCGCTGATCGCCGCGACCTGCGCCGTGCCAGCGGTGCGCGTGAATGCTGCGCCGGTCGAAGGATCGAGAAGCTCGAGGACCGCCGAGTCGGCGGGGTCGGCCAGGCCCCAGGTGACCTGAGCACCGGGGACGGGGTAGCCCTGCGCGTCGTGGACTTCGGGCTTGACCACGGCCGCGAGTGGCACGGAGTCGCCCAGAGAGGTGGCGCACACGGAGCTGTCGAGGCTGATCCCGGTGGCGACGGGCGCCAACGACACCGCCAGGGTGTCTTCGCAGTCGTTCGGACACAGGGTGTGCGTCAGGTAGACCGTATCGTCGCCGTCGCCGAACGCATTCATGTTCAGCATCGTGTCCGCAGACCATCGTAGGGTGACGATACCCTTGGCGCTCGTCACGACGAAGCTTCCGTACGCCATCGGCGCTCCTGTCTGATCGACCGCCCGTGCCTTCAAGGTGAACCCTCCCTGGGATGTGAGGACCGTGTCCGGGCCGACACCCACGAAGCTCACCGTGATAGGGCCGTATGCGACCGCGAGCGACGTGTCCAGCGCCGCAGCCGCGAACCGGGGGTCGTCGATGCTCGCCTTGACGTACAAGGTCGCCGGGAACATCCCGGCGAGGACCGCGTCGGGCCCGTTCTCGTCGACGACGTTCGCCGGGGCGCCCCCGCAGCAGGGCCCGGAGAACGTCCAGGCAATGCTGGGATCGGCGATCTGTCGGCCCTCCGCGTCGCGCGCCACGACCTTGAGCGTGTCCTGCTGATGGATGGTGATCGGGCGCGCCTCGCTGAGGGTCAATGTCACCGGGACCTGATCCGGCTGTCCCGACGGTAGCTTGCAACCCTGCGCCGTGAACGCGGCCAGCAGCAGCAGGAGCCCCGCGCGCCACCGTGCGCCGGAGATCATCGCCCACCTCCCACGGTCTTGAGGGTCAGGAGCGGATCGAACGGGAGCAATCCGTTCCTGGGCGATACGCCGACGTCGCTGAGAAGCTCGGTGGTGCGGATCCGTCCGTTCCCGCCGCGATCCCCCGCGTGCGCGAGGGTCGCGAGGATCCGCCGGGTGGAGGATGGACCCACATCGACGACGGACCCTTGGGGATGGACATCGTCCTCGTAGCACCCCGTCGGGGGCTCGACTCCGGGTGCCTCGAGGGGAAGCGTCTCCCACGCACGGCCCACCCGGAAGCTGGCCGAGACCAAGGTCGCGCCAGCATCCAGCCCGCGGAGGAGGTGAGCCACGTGAGACAGATCGAGGCTTCCGGCTCCGAGCTGGATGGCAGGACCCAGGGCGTTGATGTCCGCGGTCAGGGTTCCTCCCAGGTGGACCACGACGGCATCCGCCGGACCGACTCGTTCGCTCAGACGGCTCAAGGCATCGAGGATCGTCTCGCGGGTGGCGGCGGAGCCGACCAGCACGGTCGGATCATCGATCCCCGCCCGCTTTGCCAGGGCGAGTAGACTCGCCCCGACATCGGTGGTGGCGTCGGGGAAGACGAGAAGCGCATACAACCGCCCCACCTTCTGGGGAGGCGGGGTCGTGATGGGGACCCTCCACCGGCTGGTACGGCCGTCCACGGTGGTCACGACGAGGGTCACCGTCTTCGCATCCGCGGGAACGACGAGCCATCCGTCGAATTCGACGTGGGATGGGCTCTCGCTCACGTCCAGGACGGCCGCTTCTCCGTCGACGTCCACGTGGGCGATCCACCCGCCGGCCGGGTCCCAGATCCCTCCGCGGACCCGGACGCTCATCCGCCCGGGCGCACGTGATTCTGCCGTTGCGGTGATGGGGCTCGGCATCGGGGGCTTGGCTTTCGCGGGGATCCGGGGTGCCCGGGCCGGAAGAGACGCGCGGGTGGCGTTGCCCACCCGATCCCAGACTTCCAACGGTGCGCCGCTTCCGTCGGAGACACCCCAGCTTTCGACCAGGCGCTCGGTCGGCCAGGTGTAGTCGCGCGGCCACGCGAGTTCGGCGGGGCACGCGGCGATGCGCGCGTAAGCGATGCCCGACAGGTCGTTCGCGCGGGCCTGGACCGGGAGGCCGAGCCTATCACCGTGCACGCTCCGCGTAAGCACGGTGACCGTCGGCGGCGTGTGGTCCGGCGCCGGGACCGCCCACACGGTCGAGCGCGTCATGAGGCCGGCGCTGTCACGGACGACCACGTGGAGCCTCTCGCCGTACAGGGGCAGAGGGATCTGGGTCGAGCCCACGACCGCGTCGTCGCCGAGTCCGAACTCGTGCGCGGAGATCGCGTCCACCGGGCCGAAGCGAACGTTGGCCCCATCCACCTCGATGGCGGCGACGCCGGCGGGATCCTGGGCCAGAACGTGCACCAAGCCGCCGGCGACGACCACGGAGTCGGCCCGCGCTGCGCTTCGGCCGGCCACGACGACGGTCGGCGGCGTCTTGTCCGTGGCCAGCTGATACCACCGGGCGTCGCGTCGGGCGGCCCACCCGAGGCTCACGCCGAACCGCAGGCGTCCGTCCCGGAACCCATGCAGCCCAGCCAGCTGCCAGTATCCGAGGGTCAACCGGACACGCCCGTGCTCGTGCAGCACGCCCGACCACGACACGCCCGCACCGGCCAGTGCGTCCGGTGTCCGCAGGGATCGGTACCTCTGGATCCAGCGCAGGCTGCCCCCGCTCGTGTCCACGACCTGGTACCTCACGCTCGGAACGCGAAGATCCGTGTAGGCCGCGCCCGCTTCCGCGAAGGGCTCGAGCAGCGTGCCGCCCACGGGGATCGAGAACATCTGCCCGACCGTTCCGCCCACTGAATTGCTGAGCGGATCGAACAGCACCATCCCCGAGAGGGTCGTGGAACGGGCGAGCGTGCTGCGGCGCCTCCACGTGATCCGGAAGCTCGGTGCGTACGTGAAGTCCTTCGAAATCGCGCCAAGCACCTGGACGTCGAGCTGTTGCCGAAAGCTCAAGCGGGGAACGAACGGCGAGGACTGGGCCCCCGCCATGGCGGGATTCAGCCAGACGGCCGAGACCACGAGCAGGGCGGTCCGCAGGTACCTGGGATTGCGGCTACTCCCGAACGGGTGTTGGCTGGAGCTCAACGCGCACATGATTTACCAGAGACGCCGGGGCGATCCGGTGAGCTGGATCGCCCGCTTGGACGTGCGGGTCGTGAAGCTGCGCAGGGGAGGGCTGCGGGCAGGTCCGACCGACGGACTGTCGTTCGATTTTCGAAATAGTTGGGGGGCGCTCGACGGGCGGCAAGCCCGGAGTCGAAGCTCCGCCGTCGAGGCTGACCATGCGCCGCGAAACCATTTGCGTCCGAACTTCGTCCAAGAAGGAAAGTCGCCACGTCGCTCGGGACGTCTCTGTGGTGGTCTGCATCATGTTATGTGCATATACGACGGTCCTCCTGCTCGCCCTGCTCTTGTTGCCGCCAACCCTCGCGGGGCAGGCAGCCCATGATGCTCCGGATCCCTCCCCGCCGCCCGTCGCCCGCGCCATGCCCGCAGGCGGCCCGATCGAGATCGACGGCCGCCTCGTCGAGGTTGCCTGGCAGGGGGCCGCCCCCATCACCGGGCTCCGCCAGTACCAGCCCGACGAGGGGGCTCCGGCGTCGCTGCGCACGGAGGTGTGGGTCCTCTACGACGGCGACGCGCTCTACATCGGCGCGCGCATGGAGCAGCCGGGAGGCGTCGCCGCGCCACTCGCCCGACGTGACCAGCTCCTGGACGCGA
>JBJKSF010000060.1:0-16785 GCA_046704285.1 Longimicrobiales bacterium
GAGCTACACCCTGGACGGGCGGGGTGGTCCGCGCGGCGGCCGCGCGGCGGTGGGCCGTGGCGACGCGTCGAAGCTCGGGCCGGGCCACCGGCCACTCCCGACACCGGGCCTCGACGGGCCAGGCCGACGCTGTAGGTTGTAGAATCCTGCCCTGGTCAAAGAAGCCGCACACGCGCCGGGCCGCGGCGCGGACGTCCCGAGCCGGACGGGCCCGGACCTGCAACGACGATCATGAATCCACGCATACGATCCATCGACGCCCTGGAGATCCTGGACTCCCGGGGCAATCCCACCATTCGCGTCTACGTCGGCCTGGACGACGGCGTGACCGGCACCGCGTCCGTGCCGTCGGGCGCCTCCACCGGAGAGAACGAGGCCGTCGAGCTCCGGGACGGAGACCGCGCCCGCTACGGCGGCAAAGGCGTGCGCACCGCCGTGCGGAACGTCACGGACATCATCGCTCCGGCCCTCCTCGGCCGAGACCCCAGGCGTCAAGCGGAGATCGACCGCACGCTGATCGAGCTGGACGGCACCGAGAACAAGGCCAAGCTCGGAGCCAACGCGACCCTGGGCGTGTCCCAGGCCGTCGCGCGCGCCGCGGCGGAGGCGGCGCATCTGCCGCTGTACGCCTACCTCGGCGGCGCCGGCGCGGTGCGGGTCCCCGTGCCCATGATGAACGTGCTCAACGGCGGCAAGCACGCGGACTCCGGGCTCGACTTCCAGGAGTTCATGATCTTCCCGGTGGGCGCGCCCACGTTCGCGGAAGCGCTGCGCTACGGGGCCGAGACGTTCCACGCCCTCAAGAAGATCCTGTCCGGCAAGGGCTACGCCACCAGCGTGGGCGACGAGGGAGGGTTCGCGCCCCAGGTGAAGAGCAACGACGAGGCCTGCGACCTGATCGTCGAGGCGATCGAGGCGGCCGGCTACCGGGCCGGTCGGGACATCGCGATCGCGCTCGACCCCGCCGCCAGCTCCTTCTACGAGGACGGGCGCTACCGCCTCACGCGCAGCGGCCAGGGCGACAAGACGGCCGCCGAGATGACGGAGCTGTACTCGGAGTGGGTGGACCGGTACCCGATCGTGTCCATCGAGGACGGACTCGCCGAGAACGACTGGGCCGGCTTCCACGAGCACACGGCGGCGCTGGGCGGTCGCATCCAGATCGTGGGCGACGACATCCTCGTCACGAACACGCGCTTCATCGCGCGCGCGATCGAGGAGCGCACGTGCAACGCCGCGCTCATCAAGCTCAACCAGATCGGCACGGTCACCGAGACCATCGAGGCGATCGACCTGTGCCGCAAGGCGGGCTGGGGCTTCGTGATCTCGCACCGCTCGGGCGAGACCGAGGACACGTTCATGGCCGACTTCGCGGTCGCGATGGGCGGGGGCCAGATCAAGACCGGCTCGGCGTGCCGCTCGGAGCGGATCGCCAAGTACAACCGGCTGCTGGAGATCGAGCGGGAGCTCGGGAGCGCGGCGGTCTTCGGGCGCTGAGGGACGAGGCCGGGCTTCGAACCCCGTCTCCGGACGCCTCCGTCACGTCACGGGAGCGCGGAGCGTCATCCAGGTGACGCACGTGCGCTCATCGAACGCGACGGAGGAGACGAGATGGAGACGAGGATGAAGAACCCGGGCATGGTCCTGCCCGAGGCCACCGCGGCCATCCAGGATCTGATCAGGGCGAGCTTCTCGGGCGGCGTGCCCCGCCGCACCATGGAGCTCGTCCACCTGAGGGCGAGTCAGATCAACGGCTGCAGCTTCTGCGTGGCCTCGGGCGCCAGGTCTGCCAGGAAGGCCGGAGAGTCCGACGAGCGGCTCTTCGCGGTGGCGGCCTGGCGCGAGGCGCCGTGGTTCGACGACGCGGAGCGCGCGGCGCTCGCGCTGGCCGAGGCGATGACCCGCCTGTGCGACCGGGCCGACCCCGTTCCCGATGCGGTCTGGGACGAAGCGGCGAGCCACTACGACGAGCGCCAGCTCGCCGGGCTCGTCCTCTGGATCGCCACCAGCAACCTGTTCCACCGGGTGAACGTCACCACGCGGCAGCCGGCCGGGGAGGTCACGTGGGAGTGAGGGGTCGCACGCGTACGCCGGCCCGGCGGGCCCGCCCCCGCGGAGGGAGCGGACCCGCCGGCCGACTCGTCACATGAGCGGGGCGAAGACCAGGGCCACGATCGCCATCAGCTTGATCAGGATGTTCATCGACGGGCCCGTGGTGTCCTTGAACGGATCCCCGACGGTGTCGCCGACGACCGACGCGGCGTGGGCGGGCGTCCCCTTGCCACCCAGGTTGCCCTCCTCGATCCACTTCTTGGCGTTGTCCCACGTGGCGCCGCCGTTCGTCATCATGAGGCCGAGCAGCACGCCGCACACCAGCGCGCCCGGCAGGAACCCGCCGAGTGCCTCCGGCCCCAGTCCGAAGCCGATGACCAGGGGCGCCGCCACCGCCAACAGTCCGGGGACGATCATCTCCCGCAGGGCCCCCCGGGTCACGATGTCGACGCACCGGGCGGCGTCGGGCTCGGCCTGGCCCTGGCGCAGCCCGACGATCTCGCGGAACTGACGCCTGATCTCGTCGACCATGCGGTTGGCCGCACGCCCCACGGCCTTCATGGTGAGCGCGGCGATCACGAACGGCATCAGGCCGCCGATCAGCAGGCCGATGACTGTGCGGATGTTCGTCAGGTCGATGCTCTGCAGGTGGGCCGTCGCCTGATAGGCGGAGAACAGCGCCAGGGCGGTGAGCGCCGCCGACCCGATGGCGAAGCCCTTCCCGATGGCCGCGGTGGTGTTGCCCAGCGCGTCCAGGCGATCGGTGATCTTGCGCACGTCCGGACCCAATCCGGACATCTCGGCGATGCCGCCGGCGTTGTCCGCGATGGGCCCGTAGGAGTCGGTGGACATGACGATACCGATGATCGACAGCATGCCGACGGCGGCGATCGCGATCCCGTAGAGCCCACCGAAGTGGAACGCGACGCCCATGGCGGCCACCAGCGTCAGGATGGGCAGGATCGTGCTCTCGAAGCCCACGGCCAGCCCGGTGATGATCGTCGGAGCCGGACCGGACTGGGTGCTGAGCGCCACCGTCCGGACGGGCGGGCCGCTGGTGAAGTACTCGCTCTCGAGGCCGATGAGGACGCCTGCCAGGAGGCCGCTGAGCACCGTCCAGAACATCGACAGGTCCGGCAGCAGCCGGCGCACCAGCGCGAAGGTGAAGCCCAGGAAGAGGACGGCGCTCACGTACGTCGCGTAGCGGAGCGCCGACTGGGGGTTCACGTGCTTCAACACGTGCATCGAGACGATACCGATCAGGGATGCGATGAGCCCCACCGCGATGAGGCCCAACGGCAGGAAGATCCAGCGGGACGCGTCCTGCATGGTCGCTCCGATCGCCATGGCCGCCACGACCGAGCCGACGTAGGACTCGAACAGGTCGGCGCCCATGCCCGCCGTGTCGCCCACGCAGTCGCCCACGTTGTCGGCGATGACGCCGGGGTTGCGCGGGTCGTCTTCGGGGATGTTCTCCTCCACCTTGCCGACCAGGTCGGCGCCCACGTCGGCGCTCTTGGTGTAGATGCCGCCCCCGACGCGTGCGAAGAGCGCCACCGAGGAGGCGCCCATGGCGAACCCGTTGACGATGATCGGCTCACGCGTCACCCAGTAGACCACGCCCAGGCCGAGAACCCCCAGGGCGGCTACCGCGACGCCCATCACGGATCCGCCGCGGAACGCGATGTCCAGCGCAGCCGGCGTACCGCCGGTTCGGGCCGCCTGCGTGGTGCGCGCGCTCGAGCGCGTGGCCGCCTGCATGCCGAGGTAGCCCGCGCTGAGGGAGCAGGCCGCGCCACCGAGATAGGCCAGCGCCGTCCCGGGGCTCAGGAACCAGCCGAGGGCCAGGGCCACGACGACCGCGAAGACCGCGATGACACCGTACTCGCGGCGGAGGAACATCATGGCCCCCTGGTGGACCTGCTCCGCGATGCGCCTCATGAGGTCGGAGCCGTCGTCCTGACGGCGCACGGAGGCGTAGGTCCCGAGAGCGAATACGATGCCCAGCACCCCCAGCAGGGGGATCACATAGTCAGGCAACATGTGCTATCTCCACGTTGTTCGTCGTTGCGCATGCAGGTAGGCATCGCACGCAGCGGACGCCGACGTGCGGGACGTGGCGCCGTCGACGGGATGCAGAGGCAGGTGAGCTCGAGAAGCGGGTACGCGTGGAGGGTGCGCGCGGCGCGTGACGAAGGAGGGGACGAGACCTCGGGCATCGCCTGCCTGCATGGTTTCCTTGCGGCTATCGGAACTCCATTCCCTTCCCGCCGCGCCCATTCTATCGATGACGAATCTGGCCGTCAACGACAACCGTGACAAAAGTCACGAAAGCGTCTCACTCCGGTCGGCGCAGCAGGTCCTCCGCTTGCTGGACACGGCGCTTCAGCTCCTCGGCCACGAGAACGAGGCGACGTTCGTCCTCTGGATCGAGGTCTCCGTACGCCCTCAAGGCCGCACCGGACATCTCCGACAGTGCGATACGGCTGTACAGAAGGGACGTGCGGACGCTCCAGCGGGCCGACGTCTCGGGCTCGGGCGGCGCCAGGCCGAGCTGCGTGAGGGCTTCGAGCATCCGGCTCCGGATCGACGACGCGAGGCTCACGAGCTCCTCGGCCTCAGCCCGCGACAGGTCCGGCCGGGTCCGATCGAACGCCGACAGATCCTCGCGCGCGATCTTCACGACGCCGTCGAGCAGGTCGCTCACGTGGATGAAGGTGGCCCTCACGGCCCGGGCCTGGGCGGGGTTCAGGGCCACCGCACTCCCGTCCGGATCACGTCCCCTCCGGACCACCGGCGTCGTCCATTCCCCGGATGCGGTCGCGCCAGCGCTCGTCCTCGGGCTGGTCGTGGGGACGGTACATGATCACGCGCGCACGCTCCAGCGTCACGATGCCGCCGTCGACCATCCGGTCAAGGTCGGGGAGGATGGTCTGGATCCGCTCCTCGGTGTCCACGACCTCCAGGACGATCGGCAGATCGAACGAGAGGCGGAGAATCTTGTCGGTATGCAGGTTGGCCTGGGCGCCGAAGCCCGCGATGGCGCGGATCACCGTCGCGCCGGCGAACCCGCGCTCCCGCAGCAGCCTCAGCAGGGCCTCGTACAGCGGACGACCCTCGTAGCGGTCGCGCTCGCCGATGAAGACCCTCATCAGGGTGCGCTCCCCCGTGAACTGGTGGTGGTCCATGCCGACTACCTCCTGGCGAGAAGCACCGACGCGGCCCAGAAGCCCATCACCGTGGCCGCGAGGCCCACGACGACACTGCCGAACAGGTATGCGCTCGCCCGACCCCACTCACCCCCCTGCATCAGGCGGACGCTCTCGTAGGTGAATGTGCTGAAGGTCGTGTACGCACCGCAGAAGCCGACGGCGAGAAAGCTCCGCCAGGCCGGGGGAGCCGCCAGGCCCTCGAGCAGCCCCACCACGAAGGCGAGCAGGAACGAGCCGGTCGCGTTGACGACCAGCGTGCCCATGGGAAAGCCCGACCCGGCGGCCTCCTGGACCCAGCCCCCCACGAACCAGCGTGACAGGGCGCCGAGCGCGCCGCCCAGCGCGATCTGGAGGGCGGTCATCGCGCACCTCGGGGCGGACGACGACCCCCGGGGGGCGTGGCCCCGGACGGGGGGGCGGCGTCTACGCCGCCTGGCGGTCGCGGCGCGGGCGACTGCATGGGAGACTCCTCGTGGTCTGAGATGGCCCGGTAGGAGTCATCAACCGCGCGCGCGGTGGTTCAGGGCGAACTCCATCGCCGCCTGGAGTCTGGTCGAGCGCCTCGAGCAGGTCAAGGCGCGCCGCGGCGCACACGGGATCCCGGCCGACGGGCCCGGGACAGGAGGGATCACAGCGGCGGCCCGGACGCCCGTCAGATCCAGACGAGTCCGACGAGCCCCACCACCGCCAGCCCGATCAGCAGGCCGGCCGCGCGCCTGCCCGTCGTACGGTCGGAGAACGCGCGCGCGTACACCGCCTTGATCACGTTGTTGCTCGAGGCCGCGATGATGATCGCGGTCGCGGCCACGTGCAGCGGAAGGGCCACCGCGTGGGTCTGCGTGACGCCCAGGACGAACGGATCGACGTCCGTCACGCCCACGATGCCCGCCAGCGTGTACAGGCCGGGGCTCCCCAGCGACTGGCGCACGAGCGTCGTCACGACGAGGAGCGCCACGAAGACGACCGCGAACAGCAGGGCCGCCTTGAGCTCGAGCGGGTTCACGCTCGCCCGTGGGGACGAGCCCGGCGCCTCCGCCCCGTCCGATCGGCTCGACACGAGCCATCCGCCGAGCGCGCCCACCGCGGCGCCGATCGCGAAGCCGGGGAGCAGCATGGCGGCCAGGGCGGCGTTGAAGAACGCGATCAGGACGAGGAAGCGCACGTACATCACGCCGGAGGCGGCGAGCATGCTCCCCGCGAACAGGTTCGGCCGCGGCTCCCGGCGCGCGTCGCGCGCGAGGACCACCGTCGTCACGGTCGAGGAATACGCCCCACCCAGCAGCGCCGCGACCATGACGCCGCCCCGCCCCTTGAGCAGGCGCTGCAGCACGTAGCTGCCGAACGAGACGCCGCTCACCGCGACGACCACGAGCCACGTGCGGAACGGGTTGAGCGCGAAGCGCGTGAAGTCCCGGTCCGGCACGATCGGGAGGATGACGACGGTCAGCACCAGGAACTGAGCCACCGTGGCGATCTCGCCGGGCGCGACGTGCCGGGTGAGACCCTCGAGCGCCTTCTTGAGGTCGAGCAGCAGGACGCTCACCACCGCGATCGTCGCGGCGATCCAGTACTGGTTCTGGTACACCAGCCCCGCCACGAGGTACGTCGCGAGCCCGCTCAGCTCCGTGGTGATGCCCGCCTCCGGCATCGTCGTGAGCTTGCGCTGATAGGACAGCAGCATGAAGCCACCGACCACGGCGAAGCCCAGCATCCACGCCACCATGCCCGTGCCCGACACGAGCGCCAGCGAGTAGCTGACCAGCCCGATCAGCGGAAACGTGCGCACGCCCCCGAAGATGCGCGCGCCCTCGAGCTGCTTGCGCTCCTCGCGCTCGAAGCCGATGAGGAACGACAGGAGCAGGACGAGCGCGACCTGGATCGCGGGAGCCGGGACGAAGCTCGACATGAAGGAGAAGAATGCCGCGCCCGTGGGCTGCGCGCCAGCCGGGCGGGGTGGGCACACGGCCGTTCCGTGGACGCGGTCCGGAAGCCCAACGGCCAGGCTCTTGCCGGCGCCGGACCCGGCACCTAGCTCTCTGTGCGCGACCCGAGAACGTCCTCGCTCCGACGGGTCTCTGCCGCGCCGGCAGGCGCAAGGACAGGGGGGATTCGACCATGCTCCACCTCGATACGGGCAACACCGCCTTCATGCTCCTCTGCTCCAGCCTCGTCATGCTGATGACGCCGGGGCTCGCCTTCTTCTACGGAGGCCTGGTGGGCCGCAAGAACGTGCTGGCCATCATGATCCAGAGCTTCGTGTCGATGGGCTGGACGACGGTGCTGTGGTGGGCGTTCGGCTTCTCGATGTGTTTCTCGGGTAACCTGCAGAGCGGCACGGACTTCGGCGGCATCATAGGGAATTTCCACTGGGCGTTCCTCCACGGTATCACGCTGCAGACGCCGTCGCCCAACCCGACGATTCCGATGATCGTCTTCTGCGCCTATCAGATGATGTTCGCCATCATCACCCCTGCCCTGATCACGGGCGCGTTCGCGAATCGCGTCACCTTCAAGGCCTACATGCTGTTCCTCACCGGGTGGCTGGCACTCGTGTACTTCCCGTTCGTCCACATGATCTGGGGTGGTGGGCTGCTCGCGCAGTGGGGCGTGAAGGACTTCGCCGGCGGCATCGTGGTCCACAACATCGCCGGACTGGCGGCTCTCGCCTCCGTGCTGTTCGTGGGCAAGCGGGCTGTGGAGGACCGCGGGCCGCACAGCATTCCCCTCGTGGCCCTGGGCACGGGTCTGCTGTGGTTCGGATGGTACGGCTTCAACGCGGGCAGCGAGTTCCGGGTGAACTCCATCACCGCGGTGGCGTTCCTGAACACGGACATCGCGGCCTCCTTCGCGGCGATCGCGTGGCTGCTCGTGGAGTGGGCCGGCTCCCGGAAGCCGAAGTTCCTGGGGCTTCTCACCGGCGCCGTCGCGGGACTCGCGACGGTCACGCCCGCGGCCGGGTACGTCTCCCCGGAGGTCGCCGCGCTCATCGGCGTGATCGCCGGCGTCGTCTGCTACTATGCCGTGCGCCTCAAGAACCGGCTGCGTTGGGACGATGCGCTCGACGTCTGGGGCGTCCACGGCGTCGGAGGCTTCCTCGGCATCGTTCTGCTCGGCATGTTCGCGTCCACGGCGTGGAATCCAGCGAGCAGCGGGGGTGTGAACGGCCTGTTCGCCGGCAACCCGTCCTTCTTCTTCAAGCAGCTGGTCGCGGTGCTGATGTCGTCGGTGTGGGCGTTCGTCTTCACGTACGCCATGCTCTCCCTGATCAACCGGGTCACGCCGGTGAGGGTGTCCGAGGCGATGGAGCAGACCGGCCTCGACGCGGGCCTGCACGGGGAGACGGCCTACCTGGAGACGCTGTAGCGGACGAGCGGGTCACGACACCGGAAGTCACGCTCCCGGCGCTCGCGAAAGGAGCGCGACCCGTTCATCAGAGTTGGATCGTCAGATCCAACGTCCCCACCAGCGCATCCGGGTATTGCCCCCCGGGATCGACGATGAACTGCACGTCCGGATGCAGCACCGCCCAACCGCGGAGCGGCGATTGGTAGAACCACTCCAACGCCAGCTCGTGGGAGTGCGGCAGGCCGGCGCGCGGACTGACGTGCGCGTAGTTGGCGCTGAACCCGAGGATGTCGTTCGGCCGCGCCGCCGCGGGTCCGGTCCAGCTGAGCCCGGCGGCGGCGTTCCAATCGATGGGACTCAGGCTGGCCTGGGTCCGCCCGGCTTCCACGAAGCTGCGCACGCCCCGGCCCTGCTCCGGCCCGCCCTTCGGCCGCCAGAGCGTCTGATCGAGAATGACGTAGTAGCCGTCCGCGCCCCTCCGTCGACTTCCGTCGAAGCGGGTGAACGTTCCGGTGTGGCCCCAGGCACCGAGCTTCAGGTTGCCGTCTTCGCGCGGGAGCGGCCCGTGGCTCCACCGCACGCCGGTCTCTCCGACGAAGAGTGCCCCATGGGCGGTCGGCTGGATGGACCCGGGATGGCCGGTGATGTCGCCGAAGACGTCCGATCGGTTGGCGTAGAACGTGGCGAGCTGGGCGTACCAGGACCGGCCCGGCGTGACATAGACGGCCGCACCCGGCATGGGATCGGGAGTCGTGGGAAACGCGAGGATCGTCGGGCTGACGATGTCGGAAGCGTCGAGGAACATCAGGCCGTTGTCGATCACGCTGAAGTCGTCGTTGGCGTCCCACTTGCCGAGCTTCAGGCGCAGCCGGCCGTCGAACAACGCCTGCTGATACCAGAGCTCGTAGACCTGCAGATAGGGCGCGGTGTTGAGCTTGTCGAAGCCCTGGAGGTCGCCGGTCAAGTCGGCCGTGGGATTCTGCCAGGCGTGATCCTCCAGGTCGAAGTAGAGCTCGCCGCCTTTCCAGTGGAGGGCTCTCTCGGTGTCCAACGTCACGTTCACGTCGAGAGTCCATGCACCTTCCGTTCCGGTCTTCAGCCCGCCGAGGGAGTTGTGGAATCCCTCCAGCACCCACGAGGCGCCGAGCGAGATTCCCTCCTCCTCCAGGCGTCGACGCTCGCCGCTCCAGCCGCCGGTCGGCTCCTCGGCGGATCCCGGGTCGCCCGCCGATGGCGAAGCCGGCGGAGCGGCCGTCGGAACCCGGCTCGTCGAGATCTGAGCGCCGGCCGTGCCGGCCACCAGCAGCAGGGCCGCGGTCACGGCCACGGCGACGCTCGCGTCGTGGAGCCATCCCATGGGGCCGGCGGGGAGGATCGGGGGCAGGTGTCGCATCCGGCTGCTCACCGCGCCATTCCGTCGCCAGGGCCGGCGACGTCGTCGTCCTCCGCCCGGTCCACCGCCTCGTCCGGACCGGCGGGGCCGCCGTCTTCCAGGACCTCGCCGACGAGCTCGCGGATCTTCCCCCGAACGTCCGCGAGCGCCCTGCGGCCCTGCTCCGTCGCCGAGTAGTACTTGCGGACCTTGCCCCCCACGACCCGCTCCTCCCTCCAGAGCAGACCTTCGCTCTCGAGCTCGTGCAGGATGGGGTAGAGCGTGCCCGGGCTCAGCTCGTATCCATGGCGGTGAAGCTCCTCGATCATGGCCAGACCGTAGATCGGCTCGCGCGCAGCATGATGCAGGACGTGCACCTTGATGAATCCCAGCAGGAAGCTTCGAAGCATCCGAGCACCGAAATAGATATCGAGAATCGATAGCGATCGACGCAATCAGGCGCCGACGGTGCATTCCGTCAAGCGTCCGGGTGCGGCGTGTCGTGCCGCGACGGCATGGACGTTGCCCTGCGGTATGGGCGGCCCGCGCGGCAGGCGCGCCGGCAGACCGTACCCGAACGGAGGTAGCCGAGGTGAACGCCCCGAAGAGAATCCTCGTTCCGCTTCTCTGTGCCGCGCTGGTCACGGCATGCTCGGACAGCGGAACGGGTCCCGCGAAGATCACCACGGCCCAGGCGCAGGCCGTTGCCGGCGCCCTCTTCCAGGTCGCGCAGGACGCGAGCGTCAGCGCGTACGGGAAGGCGCCCGGCGCCCGCCCGTCCCCGACGTCCCCGATCTCGGGTGCTCAGGCGAGCGCCGACACCGTGAACGCTCACGTGCGGCTCACGGCGCCGTGCGCGCTGGGTGGCTCGGTCGGCGTGGACGCTGCGCTCGACGGCGTCGTCGATCCGGTGGACAGCACCATCGACCTCACGTTCGGCATCACCGAGACGCCGTCCGCCTGCGCGGTGCGTGACCCGAAGACGGGCACGCAGTTCACGTTCGACGGGAAGCCCGACGTCAGCGCGGACTTCGTGCTCCAGGCCGGCGGGGGGAAGCCGACGACCTTGAGCGGCACCGTGTCCGGAGCCATCCAATGGAGCTCCGACACCGGCTCCGGCACCTGCTCGGTGGACCTGCGGTTCGACGGCACGCGCGATCCGCTCGACCGGACCGGGTCGGATGCGCTGCACGGGACGGTCTGCGGGACGAGCGTCGAGACGACGGTCTCCTCCTGACCGCGTCGCGGCCGGAAGCGTGGATGATCATGGCCTCTCGCATTCGACGCCGTCCAGGACAGCCCCCTCCATGAGGCAGGGGAGCGGCACCGATGATGTCGCAGCAGGGAGGAGCCATGAAGCACCCCTCACGGCGCGGCCGCCGCCATGTGCGCGGTGGCGGCCTGCTTCCGCTCCAACATGACCGGGCCCAACGGCGGTGGCGGGGTCCGCTGCGCGGAAGTATTTTAGCGCCGCGGACCCGAACCCTCCCCACGCCGACCCGATGCCGCAGGACCGCGAGGACATCACGCAGCTCCTGGCCGAGTGGAGCGCTGGAGACGCGGCAGCCGGCGACCGTCTGCTGCCGCTCGTCTATGCGGAGCTACACGCCATTGCCAGCCGCTACATGCGCGACGAGCACGCTGCGACGCTCCAGCCGACCGCCCTGATCAACGAAGCGTACCTGCGCCTCGTCGGAAGCGACGTGCAGTGGGAGAGCCGGCGCCATTTCCTGGCGATCGCAGCGCGTACCATGCGCCGCGTGCTCGTCGACCACGCACGTGCCAGAAAGCGTGACAAGCGCGGAGGCGACCGCGTCGCCGTCACGCTCGACGATCAGGCGGGCTCCGGGCACGCCGACCCGATCGACGTGATCGCCATCGACGACGCGCTGGAGGAGCTCGCCGCTCTCGACGAGCGCAAGGCGCAGGCGGTCGAGCTGCACTACTTCGCGGGCCTGGGCCATGACGACGTGGCGCGCGTGCTGGGCGTGTCGGCACCCACGGTCACGCGCGATCTCCGTTTCGCCAGAAGCTGGATCTACGACCGATTGTCCGAGCGATGACCGCGATGGACAGGAAGCGCTTCGCGCGGCTCCAGGAGTTGTTCGACCAGGCGCTCGAGCGCCCCGAGGGGGAGCGGAGCCGGTTCATCGAGGAAGCCTGCGCGGACGACGCCGATCTGGCTGCCCGGATACACCGGCTGCTGCGCGCCGGCATGGCCGCCGTCGGCGACGCGTTCGTGACCGCGGCCGTGCGGTCTGCGACACTCGCGCTCGGCGACGACGACCACTCCGGTCTTCAGCTCGGCCCCTACCGGCTCGTGCGCGAGATCGGTCACGGGGGGATGGGAAGTGTGTGGCTGGCGGAGCGTGTGGACGATGCATACCGCGCGCAGGTGGCCATCAAGCTGGTCCGCGGCGCGTTCGCCAATCCCGAGCTCGCCCGGCGCTTCCGCTCGGAGCGGCAGATCCTCGCGGACCTGCATCATACGCACATCGCTTCGCTCCTGGACGGCGGCGAGGCCCCGGACGGTACGCCCTACCTGGTGATGGAGTACATCGACGGCGAACCGATCACCACGTGGGCCACGGAGCGTCGACTGCGGCTCGGCGAGCGGCTCCGCCTCTTCCTCCAGGTGTGCGACGCGGTCCAGCACGCGCACGGCTCGCTCATCGTGCATCGTGACATCAAGCCCTCGAACGTGCTCGTCGGTGCGGACGGGGCTCCCAAGCTCGTCGACTTCGGCATCGCCAAGCTGTTGGACGCCGACGTGCCGTCCGACGTCACGATGCTCGCCCCCCGTCTCACGCCGGGTTACGCCAGTCCCGAGCAGCTACGCGGCGAACGGATCACCGTGGCCACGGACATCTACTCGCTGGGCGTGCTGCTCTACATGCTCCTGACGGACGTGCACCCCTTCGCCGCGGACGGCCCCTCGACGGACGAGGTGCGGCGCCGCGTGCTCGAGACGGACCCGGCGCGTCCCGGTGACGTCCTGAGGAGGAGGCGAGCCGGCGGCGGCGTCACGGCGCGTTCCGTACGCGGTGACCTCGACACGATCGTGCTCAAGGCCCTGCGCAAGGAGCCCGAGCGCCGCTACGGGACCGTCGCCGCGCTCGTCGACGATCTCCGACGCCACCTGAGCGGACGGCCGGTGCTCGCCCGGCGGGAGACGTTCGGGTACGTGGCCGGCAAGTTCGCCCGGCGGCATCGCGCGGCGATGGCGGGCATGGCCGGCGTCGTCCTGCTGGTCGGAGCGCTCACCACCATCTACACGCTGAGACTCGCCCGCGAGCGCGATCAGGCGCGGGCGGCGGCCGTCCGCGCGAACCGGGTCGTACAGTTCCTCAAGGGCGTGTTCCTCCAGGCGAGCCCCGAGGTGCGGGAGGGACGGACGGCGACCGCACCGCAGCTGCTGGCTCGCGGCGTCTCGCAGATCGACACCGAGCTGGCCGGCGAGCCCGCGACCGAGGTCGACCTCAAGAACGTCATGGGTGACGTCTACCGCGGCCTGGGCATGTACGCCGAGGCCGAGGCCCAGCTCGAGGGCGCGCTCCGCATCCACCGGCGAGCCCACCTGCCCGCCGACACCGTGCTCGCCGACATCTACAGCAATCTGAGCGTGGTGTCGCGCGTCGCGGGCGACTACGTGGCGGCCGACACGTTCGCGCGCAAGGGTGTCGACCTGATGCGCGGACTCGCGGGCACCGACAACCCCGCGTACGCCTCCGTGTTGAACAACCTCGCGGAGGCGAAACGCGACCGGGGCCAGTACCCGGCCGCGGAGGCGCTCTACCTGCAGGACCTCGCGATCCGGCGCCGCATCCTGCCGCCCGGTGCCCACGGAATCGAGGATGCCCTCAACAACCTCTCCCTCGTCTACCTGGACGAGGGCAAGTACGCCCGTGCCGTCTCCGTGCAGCGCCGGGCGCTGGCGATGCTCGAGGCGCTCGGGGCGCCCTATCGATTCGAGATCTCGAACGGCCAGCAGAACCTCGCCGTCATGCTGACGATGGAGCACGAGTACGCGGAGGCGGGACCGCTGTACGTCGAGGCGCTCGCCGAGCGGCGGCGGACCTTCGGCCCGGACAAGCCGCGTACGCTCAAGACCGAAGAGAACTACGGCGCGCTCCTGTATGCGGAGGGGCACGACCACGCGGCCGAGAACATGCTCGAGGACATGTTGCGCCGCTCCCGCAAGACGCTCCCGCCCGATCACCCCTTCGTCGCGGAGGCGGAGAGGCGACTCGCGCTGACCCTCAGCGCCCTCGGAATGAACGACTCGGCCAAGGCGATGGCGACGCGCTCCGTCGACACGTGGCTGAAGCGCGCCGATCCCGACAACATCCAGACTCTGCGATCCCTGCGTGCGCTCGGCCTCGTCGATGCGGCCGCGGGCGACAGCGTCGCTGCCGAGTCCCTGCTCATGGCGGCGTACGACAGCCAGAGAGCGTACCTCGGCCCGGACCATCCGGATACGCGTGAAACGGCACGGGACCTCGCCGCGCTCTACCGCGCGTGGGGAAGGCCCCGCGAGGCTGCTCGATACCTGGCCGACGGAACGGTGACGAAGGGATAGGGCTCGACCTGCGGGCCCCGCCCTCTCACACCCGACGCGAGTCGCCTGCCGCGCCGTCGAGCCCGATGACGGGGCGGCCCATGCGGACGTCCGCCTTGAGCTTCGCCATGATGGCCCAGACCCGCGCGCGTGAGATCTTGCTCCCGGGGCCCGCCTCCTGCACGCGGTCGAGCGTGGCCGTCGCGAGCAGCGCCGGCAGCGCGTTGAACGCGACGATCCCCTCGGCGGCTCCGGCCTCCTGAAGTGCGAGCGTGTACTCCGCGGCCGCGACGAGGTCGGACCGGGCCAGCTCGAAGAGCGCCTCACGGGAGACGGAGTCGGGCAGGAGCGAGCGACCCTCGCGCACGTCGGTGGGCGAGTCCCTCAGGATGTTCACGAGCTGGAGTGCCTCGCCGAACGAGCGAGCGCGGGCGCGCAGCCGCTCCGCAAGGCCGCCACCGTCGTCGCACTCCAGGAGGAACAGCTCGGTGAGCATCTCGCCGACGATCCCGGCTACCGCGTAGCAGTATGCGCGCAGCTCGTCGAGACCATGAAGCCGGAGCACCCCGTCCCGACCGGTGCGGTCGAGGAACGAGGCCATCCCGCGGCACGTGCGCACCGTGTGGTGCGCGATGATGTCCGCGGCGGGTCGTCTCGCGCTCCTGAGCGCCTCGAACACGAGAGGCGCGCTCTCGAGCAGGCCGAGGTAGCCGGCATGGTCGACGGGCTCCGCGTCGCGCCAGCGCCGGGCCAGCGCTGCGACGTCTTCCGGTGTGGCGCCGTCCTCGAGGGCCCGTGCCATCTCGTCCAATGCGGTGACGCGCGCGGCCGGGGGCCAGCTCGTCGAGTCCTCGAACGTGTCGGCGATGCGAAAGAGGAGGTACGCGTCCGTGACCTCCGTGCACAGTGGCTCCGGAAGGAGCGGAATGGCGAGCGCGAAGGTACGGCTGGTCTGCTCGAGGAGCGCGTGGAGCTGCCGGCGCGTTGCAGTCGTGGCGGACTTCATGTCTCCCTCCGGATGGCGACCCGTCTCATCGCTTCGACGTCTCCCGCGCCGGTGCAGAGCATCGCTACCCGGAGCTCCTCGGTGATGCTCCGCAGCCGCCGCTCCACGGCCGCGGCCGACTCCCTGGCCGGCTCCAGCAGCGGATGGGCGAGCCCCGCGAGCGAAGCCCCCAGCGCGAGCGCCTTGGCCACGTCGATGCCCGTGCGCACGCCACCGCTTCCGATGACCGTGAGGCCCGGCACGGCGGCCACCTGCCGGATCGCGTCCGGCGTGGGAATACCCCACCCGGCGAAGCGCTCTCCCAGCTCGGCGTCCGGCGCGCGCCTGCTCTCGATGCGCGCCCAGCTCGTGCCCCCGAGACCGGCCACGTCCACGATGCCGATGCCCGCGGCCTTCAGCCGGCGCGCGACGGCGCCCGAGATGCCGCAGCCGATCTCCTTCACGATCACCGGCACGTCGAGCCCGGCCGCGATGGCGGCGATGCGGTCGCTCAGTCCCCGGAAGTCCGTGTCGCCCTCCGGCTGGATGGCCTCCTGGAGCACGTTGAGGTGCAGCACGAGGGCATCGGCGCCGATCATGTCGACCGCGGCGGCGCACTCGTCCGGACCGTAGCCGTGGCTCAGGTGGACCGCGCCGAGGTTGGCCAGCAAGGGCACGTCGGGAGCCACATCGCGCACCTGGAAGGTCCAGGCGCAGGACGGATCCTCGATCGCGACGCGCTGCGAGCCGACGCCCATCGCGACCCCGCAGGCCTGGGCCGCGGCCGCCAGGTTGCGGTTGATCGCGCCGGCGTCCCCGGTACCGCCGGTCATGCACGAGACGACGAGAGGAACCTCCAGGGGACGACCGAGAAACGCCGTGCGTGTATCCAGCGCATCCAGGGACAGCTCCGGGAGCGCATCGTGCTCGAGACGCCAGTCGTCGAAGAAACGGGCTTCCAGCTGGTTGCCGGAGTCCATGGCCAGACGCAGCTGCTCGGCCTTGCGCCGCGCGGTCTCGGAGCGGAGGCCCTGCTCGACGGTGCTCACGCGCGCCCTCCCCCCGTAGGCTCCGCGGACTCGACCGCGGCGCCCACCGCCGCCAGTATCGCAGTAAGTGTCCGTGCCAGGGCGCCCCCGCCCGCGCGGGCGCGCCGGGCCAGAGCGATCAAGGCCGGGATGCGCGCCGGATGGAGCAGCGCGCCGACGACGATGCGCGAACGGGAGAGGGAGCCGTCCTCGCCCCGCGCATCATCCAGCCA
>JBJKSF010000061.1:0-4325 GCA_046704285.1 Longimicrobiales bacterium
ACAACGTGCAGATGGAAGTGGAGCTGATCACGCCGATCGCGATGGACCCGGAGCTGCGCTTCGCGATCCGCGAGGGCGGACGCACGGTGGGTGCCGGCGTCGTCACCCAGGTCATCGAGTAGGAACATGGCTGAGAGAATCCGGATCCGACTGAAGGCGTTCGACCACTGGGTGGTCGACCAGACCGCCGCGGACATCGTGCGTACCGCTCAGAAGACCGGTGCGACGGTTCGGGGGCCCATCCCCCTGCCGACCCGCCGGCAGCGCTGGACGGTGCTGCGCTCCCCGCACATCGACAAGAAGAGCCGGGAGCAGTTCGAGCTTCGCACGCACAAGCGGCTGATCGACATCGTGGACAGCCGCCCGCAGACGATCGACGCGTTGACCAAGCTGGATCTTCCGGCCGGAGTCGACGTCGAGATCAAGGTCGATTGACGAAGGAGCTCCGGAGATGCCCGGATTGATCGGAAGAAAGGTCGGCATGACCCGGATCTTCGACGACGAGGGAATCCAGGTTCCCGTCACCGTCATCGAAGCCGGGCCGTGCCCCGTCGTTCAGGTGAAATCCCGAGACGGCAGGGACGGATACGACGCCGTGCAGCTCGGGTTCGGGTCGAGGAAGGTGCGGCGGGCGACGCACGCCGAGATGGGCCACGCCGCGAAGGCGGGGCTCGAGGTGGCGCCGCGTCTCCTGCGCGAGTTCGGCATCGACGACGGCCAGAGCTACGAGCAGGGCCAGGAGCTCACCGTCGCGCAGTTCGAGGTGGGGGACCGGGTGAAGGTCACCGGCGACTCGAAGGGCCGCGGATTCCAGGGCGTGGTGAAGCGCCACGGGTTCGCGGGACGGCCGGGCTCGCACGGACACCCGGAGTCCCGCAACCCCGGCTCCATCGGTCCCGGCACCGATCCCTCGCGCGTGATCAAGGGCAAGCGGCTTCCGGGTCGCATGGGCGGAACGCGCACCACGATCCGGAACCTGCAGGTCGTCCGCGTGGATGGCGAGCGGAACCTGCTCTTTCTCAAGGGCGGCGTCCCCGGCGCCCGCAACGGCTACGTTCTCATCTCCAAGTGAGCCATGTATAAGGCGCGCTACTACAAGGCCGACGGCAAGAAGGGGAGGGCGCGAGCGTTGCCCGACGCCCTCTTCGACGGCGTCGTCAACGAGAGCGTCATGCACCAGGTGGTGAAGGCGTATCTCGCGAATCAGCGGCAGGGCACCGCTTCGGCGAAGACCCGCAGCGAGGTCTCGGGCGGAAACCGCAAGCCGTGGCGGCAGAAGGGCACCGGTCGCGCCCGTCAGGGCTCGACCCGTGCGGTGCAGTGGGCGGGAGGGGGCGTCGCCCACCCGCCCGTGCCGCACGGGTGGCGCCAGCGCGTGCCCAGGAAGGTCAAGGCGCTCGCACGCCGCTCGGCGCTCAACGACCGGGCCGGGCAGGACCGGGTGGTCCTGGTGGACCTGCCCTCCTTCGAGCAGCCCAGGACGAAGACCGTGGTCGGGTTCCTGCGCTCCATCGAGGCGTCCGGGAAGGTGCTGATCCTGTCGAACGGCACGAACCCGAACCTGGTCCTGTCGGCGCGCAACCTCCCGAACGTGTCGGTGCTGCAGTTCGGCGACGAGTCGGTCTACGACGTGCTGTGGGCCCACACGGTGCTCATCGAGCGGGCGGCGCTGGACGGCGTCGGCGCGAAGGCCGCGGCCGAGGCCGCGGCCTTGGAGGAGGAAGCGGAGGCGCCGGGCGATGAGGAGGCTCCGGCCAAGACCGGAGAGGAGGGCGAAGATGCGTGAGCCCCACGACATCATCATCGGGCCGGTGGTCACCGAGAAGACGAGCGCCCAGATGGAAGCGAGCAACGTCTACAGCTTCATCGTGGCCAAGGACGCGAACAAGATCGAGATCGGCGCGGCCGTCGAGCGCCTGTGGGACGTGAAGGTCGAGGACGTGCGCACGATGCGGTACGCGGGCAAGATGCGGCGCTCGCTGATGGCGCGCCTGAGCCGCAGCAACGCGGAGGGTCGGCGTCCGTCGTTCAAGAAGGCGGTGGTGCAGCTCGCGGAGGGCGACCACATCGAGCTCTACGAGGTCGGCTGAGGACAGGAGCGAACCATGGGCATCAAGAAGTTCAAGCCGGTCACGCCGGGGACGCGGTTCCGCTCCACGCTGGAGCGGGACGTGGTCACCCGGCAGGGGCCGGAGCGCTCCCTGACCGAGTCCCTCAGCTCGAAGGGAGGACGCAACCACCACGGGCACGTGACCACCCGCCGTCGGGGGGGAGGCCACAAGCGCCGGTACCGTCGTATCGACTTCAAGCGCGACAAGCACGGCGTGCCGGGCCTGGTGGCCGCGATCGAGTACGACCCGAACCGCTCGGCCGACATCGCGCTCATCCACTACGCAGACGGCGAGAAGCGCTACATCCTGCATCCGCGCAGCCTCAAGGTGGGTGATCAGGTGATGTCGGGCCCGAACGCCGACGTGCGCATCGGCTCGGCCCTGCCGCTCGAGCTGATCCCGTTGGGCACGACGATCCACAACGTGGAGCTGAAGCCGGGAAAGGGCGGGCAGATGGCGCGCAGCGCCGGTGCCGGGGTGCAGGTCGTCGCGAAGGAGGGTGACTACGTCACGCTGCGCCTGCCCTCCACGGAGGTGCGGCGCGTGCGCAGGGAGTGCCTGGCCACGGTCGGGGAGGTCGGCAACGCCGACCACGAGCTGACCGTGGTGGGCAAGGCCGGCGGCAGCCGGTGGCGCGGGCGGCGCCCGAAGGTGCGTGGCGTGGCGATGAACCCGGTCGACCACCCGCTCGGTGGAGGCGAGGGCCGTACCTCGGGCGGGCGCCCACCGACGTCCCCCTGGGGGAAGCCGGAGGGCAAGAAGACGCGCAAGCGCAAGAAGGACTCCAACAAGTACATCGTTCGCGGTCGCCGCCGTGGGAAGGCCACGCAGTGAGCGCGAAGATCGTTCGTCGGGAGGATGAGGGCCGCCATGGCGCGTAGCGTGAAGAAGGGCCCCTACATCCAGGATCGACTCCTGGAGCGCGTGCAGATCATGAACTCGCGCGGGGAGAAGAAGGTGCTCAAGACCTGGGCGCGGGCCTCCACCATCTCTCCGGAGTTCGTGGGGCATACCGTCGCCGTGCACAACGGCAACAAGTTCATCCCCGTGTACATCACGGAGAACATGGTGGGTCACAAGCTCGGCGAGTTCGCGCCGACCCGCCTCTTCCGTGGGCACGGCGGCAAGCTGGCCGACAAGAGAGCCAAGGCGAACTAGGAGCCGAAGGGACATGCAAGCCAAGGCGATTGCCCGAGACGTGCGGATGAGCCCCCGGAAGGTCCGGCTCGTGGTGGACCAGATCCGGGGACGCCCGGTCAACGAGGCATACGCGCTCCTCCGCTTCTCCAAGAAGAGCGCGGCCGAGACGATCGAGAAGACGCTCCGCTCCGCGGTCGCGAACGCCCAGGCGAAGGCGCTCGACGAGGGCGAGGGTCTCGACATCGACGAGCTGGTCGTGAGCGAGGCCTTCGTCGACGAGGGGCCCTCACTCAAGCGGTGGCGCGCCGCCGCCCAGGGCCGCCCCGCGCCGCGGAAGAGGCGCACCAGTCACATCACCGTCGTGGTAGACACCAGGGACGCTTGAGGGCGACCGAGGACAACGATTTATGGGACAGAAGACACACCCCCACGGGTTCCGGCTCGGAATCGTCAAGGACTGGCGCTCCCGCTGGTACGCCGAGCGTGACTTCCCGCGTCTCCTCATGGAAGACGAGACGATCCGGAAGTACCTGCGCCGCCGGCTCAACCACGCCGCCCTGGCCGACGTCGAGATCGAGCGCAAGCCGAGCAAGATCGTCGTGACCCTGCATACCGCGCGCCCCGGCGTGGTCATCGGGAAGCGGGGGGCCGAGGTGGACAAACTGCGCGACGAGCTCGCCGTGCTCACGAACAGCGAGATCAGCGTGAACGTGGAGGAGATCAAGCGCCCCGAGGTGAACGCGTACCTGGTGGCCGAGAACGTCGCCCACCAGCTGCGTCAGCGGATCTCCTTCCGGCGTGCGATGAAGCGGGCGGTGCAGTCCGCGATCCGCTCCGGCGCCGAGGGGATCAAGATCCAGTGCGGGGGGCGCCTGGGAGGCGCCGAGATCGCCCGCACGGAAGGGTACAACGAAGGACGCGTCCCGCTGCATACGCTGCGGGCCGACATCGACTACGCGCAGCTCCACGCGTTCACCACGTACGGGTGCATCGGCGTGAAGTGCTGGATCTTCAACGGGGAAGTCGTCGAGGAGCGGCGGGGCCGCACCTACTCG
The DNA here is from genome assembly GCA_046704285.1 of Longimicrobiales bacterium. Lineage (GTDB taxonomy): Bacteria > Gemmatimonadota > Gemmatimonadetes > Longimicrobiales > Gaopeijiaceae > SZUA-318. The sequence goes on from JBJKSF010000061.1 coordinate 4,307, forward strand.
ACGGGCGCCTGAGCCAGAG
>JBJKSF010000062.1:0-42838 GCA_046704285.1 Longimicrobiales bacterium
CCGCCCGGCGGTGCGGGCGGCGCTCCGTGGTAGGCGGGTGCTCCTGTTCGCAGGCAAGGGGGGGGTGGGCAAGTCCACGTGCGCGGCGGCGTGGGCACTCTCGATGTCGGGAGGGCGGCGCCCCGTCTTGCTCGTGAGCGCTGACCCCGCGGGCTCCCTCGGCGACGTGCTCGGCGTGGCCGTGGGGGCCCAGCCCGTGCCGGTCGCGGACGGGCTGACGGCCCGCCAGATCGACGCGGAGGGGCGGTTCCAGGTCTTCAGGGAAGCCTACGAGGCGCGTGTCCGCGAAGTCTTCGAACGGCTGAGTCTGGGGGGAGCGGCCCGCCTCGACCGGCGCGTTCTGGAGTCCCTCTTGCAGATGGTGCCTCCGGGCGTCGATGAGATCTTCGCGCTGGACGCCCTGGTCGCGGGAGCATCCGACGAATTGGACCTCGTGGTGGACGCGGCGCCCACCGGACACTTCCTCAGGCTGCTCGCGATGCCCGACGTGGCCCTCTCCTGGACGCATGCCCTGCTGCGCATGTTGTTGAAATACCGCGCCGTCCTCGGCCTTGACGATTTCGCGCACGACGTCCTACAGTTCGCGAGACGTCTGAAGAGCCTCATCGACCTCCTCGGAGATCCGGACCGGACCGGCGTGGTGGTGGTTACCGCGCCCGGCTCCCTGCCCCGGCTGGAGACCGAGCGGCTCCTGTCTGAGCTCGCCCTTGGGGGAAGGCCGGTGGCCGCCGTCATCCACAACTTCAGCCTCCCGCCGCGCGGAACGAGGTGTGCCGCGCCGGTGCACGGCGTGCGCGGGGCTCGCGCCGATTCGCCGGTCGAGATCGCCGCGCCCCTGCTCGATCCGCCTCCCGTGGGCGCGGCGGCGCTGCGAGCGTTCGTCGCCCGGTGGGAGGCGTCGCCGTGAGCGAGGTCCTCTACCTGTACGGGTTCGTCCCGCCAGACGCGCCCCCTCCTCCGCCCGACCTCTCAGGGGTCGGCGGGCGGGCGGTGGAGCTTCTGCCCGCCGGAGCCTTCCACGCAGCGGTCTCGCGGCTCTCCGCCGAGGAGTACGGTGAGGCCGAGGTGAACGATCGATTGCGCGACCTGGCGTGGGTCGCCGCCCAGGGCGTGCCGCACGAGCGGGTCGTGACCTGGCTCGCGGACCACGCGCCCGTCGTCCCCGCGCGGCTGCTCACGCTCTTCTCCTCTTCGGCGATGCTGCTGGACGCCGCGGCCGAACGCTCCGCGCAGGTGGAGGGCGACCTGGACCGGTTCCGGACGGTGCGCGAGTGGGACCTCAAGGTCTCCTACGACGCCGACGAACTGCGCCGCCATCTGGGGGCGCTGTCCGGGGAGATCGCACGCCTGGACGAAGACGTGAGGGCGGCGGCTCCCGGGCGCCGGTACCTGCTGGAGCGCAGGCGAGACGAGCTGGCGCGTGAGCGGTGCGCCTCGGCGGCCGCCAGCGTGGCGCGAGCCTTGCTGACGGATCTCGCCGATATGGCCGAGGAGACGACCGAGCTCTCGATCCCGTCGACGGACCGCGACCTGCCCGTCGTGCTCAACGCGGCCCTGCTGATCCCGTTGGACCGGCAGGAGGCCGTGCAGGGCGCGGCCCGGGAGGCGGTAGCATCGTGGAGCCCCAGGGGCGTCCACGTGACCTTCACGGGACCCTGGGCTCCGTACCGCTTCGTGCGGGAGCCCCGAGATGCGTGAGCGGCCGGCGGCTCCGGCGCACGCGGGGGAGCGCGTGGCGCTCGTCCAGCTCGTGAACCGCGTCCTCGACCGCGGGGTCGTCCTCACCGGTGACGTGACGATCTCGGTCGCCGACGTGGACCTCCTTTACCTGGGCGTGCGACTCCTGCTTGCCTCGACCGACCGCGTCGGGTCGCCCGCGTCTGCCCACGGAGGAGCACACCGAGATCCTCCGGAGCCGCGCGCGAAGCGCGCCGGCGAGGGGGCCTGATGGGCGTCTATCTCTACTGCGTCGCGCCGGCGGGGAGCCGCCCTCCGGAGCGCCTGCGCGGCCTGGACGGTGCGCCCGTGCGCTCCCAGGACGTGGGTGTGCTCAGCGCGTGGTTTTCGTGCCGGGATGCGCGGCCCGAGGCGACCGTGGCCCGCATTCGTGAGCACCACGCCGTCGTCCAGGCCGCCGTGGCCTGCGCGACCCCCGTGCCCGTGCGCTTCGGCGAGTGGCTCGGTGGACCGGGGCCTCTGGCCGAGCGGCTGGAGCAGGAGCAGGAGCACCTCGTAGGTGCTTTGACAGCGGTCGCGGGCGCGCTCGAGTACGCGCTGTGCATCACGGAGCTGGCGCACGGGCTGCGGAGCGAGGAGGATCTGCCGTCGCTTCCGGACAGGAGCAGGGAGGATGGATCGGGACGGGCGGACGAAGAGCCGAGCGGGGTGGGCCGTGCCTATCTGAGGGCGCTCGCGCGCGGGCAGCGGTGCCGCCAGGGGCTGGCTCGGCGACGGGTCCTCGTGCTCGACGACCTGAGGGGACAGGTGGGTCCATACCTGCGACGGGAGTGCGTCGCTCCGCTGGATGCGCCGGGCGGCCTGGCGAGCGTGGCTCATCTCGTGGATCGCGCGGCGGATGCGGCGTACCGGGAAGCTGTGGGCGGGTTCGTCCGACGTAGCGCCGGTCTGTGCGTCGAGTTCATGGGCCCTTGGCCCCCCTACAGTTTCGCGTCGTGATCGACCTGAACGCGGACACCGATGCGCTGCGCGACGAGTTGGACGCGCTGGTGCAGCGCCTTCCCCGGAGGCTGGACGCGGATCCCGAGCGTCTGGAGACAGGGCTGGCTCGCCTCGTCCTGACGCTCATCGAGTTCCTGCGGCAGGTGCTCGAGCACCAGGCAGTGCGGAAGATGGAGTCGGGCCAGTTGTCGGAGGAGGAGGAGGAGCGGCTTGGTCTCGCATTCCTGCGGCTGCGGGAGCGCATGGTCGAGCTGCAGGAGACGCTGGGGGTAACGGAGGAGGAGTTGAATGTGGATCTGGGCCCGCTCGGCCGCCTGGTATGAGGGCCGGCGCGCTCATCGAGCGAGGGGCCGTCCGGCGAAGCGCCGGAGGCCGTGAGCCATGACACGGGAGGAGCGTGTGCCGGAGAGCTACGAGCTCGGCCCGATGAGGTCGCAGGGCCTCGTGGACGTGCTGGACCGGATCCTCGACAAGGGTCTGGTGATCGCCGGTGACATCCGAATCCGTCTCGCGGACGTCGAGCTTCTGACGATCCAGATCCGCCTTCTGGTCTGCTCCGTCGACAAGGCGGCGGAGATCGGGCTGGACTGGTGGAAGACCGATCCCCGCTTGAGCTCGGGCGCACAGGGCGGGGCGCTCGATGGATTCTCGGAGAAGCTCGAGGCGCTGAGTCGGCGGCTCGAGCGGGTCGAGCGGGGCGAGGTCGAGTGACCCCCCCCGCCGGGTCTTCCCCCTTCGCCGCCGCCGGTTGGGGGGTTATACGCCAACTCGGGAGGTGACATGGCGGTAGAGAGAACGCCGACAGGATCGAGCCTGGTCGATGTGCTGGACCGGGTGCTGGACAAGGGTATCGTCATCGACGCCTACGTGCGGGTCACGCTGGTCGGCATCGACCTGATCGGCGTGGAGGCCCGCATCGTGGTCGCGTCGGTGGACACGTACCTCAAGTACTCGGACCAGATCGGGGGGACCGCCTCCGCGGCCCGCCCGATGCTGTCGGGCAGCAACGAGGAACTCAACCGCATCCGTGCGGAGAACGCCGAACTGCGCCGCCAGCTGGAGGTGCGGAGCACGTAGGCATGGCCACCGGCGCGAGCCCTCTCGCCACGGACCTGACGGCGCGTTACGCCGGCGCCTCGTCGCTGCAGGAGGCGTGCGGCGTCCTCGTCGAAGACATCCGTGCCAGAACACCGTTCGGCCGGGCCATCGTCCTGTTCCTCGCAGGGGCATGGGCTGATGCGGTGTCGGTGGGTGTGGAGGAGGGGGAGACCTCGGACCTCGTCCGCTCCGTGCAGGCCCACGTGCACAGGGACCACGACCTCCCGCTGTGGGGCGACTGGCCGCAGCTCCCCGTGGCCACGGCGGCTCTCGGCTTCAGCGGTCCGTCCTCGTTCGATTCGCCGGTGTTGGTTCCGTCGGTCGTGCTCCATCCTTCCGTCCGCGCGGCCGTCGTCGTGGACGCGCACCGCCGCCACCCCGCCCTGGACGACGTCGCCGACTGCCTGCGCCTGGCGACGCCCGCTCTCTCGCGCCTCGCGGAGACGGAGGCGCTGCGGGTGCGTGTGGAGGACCTCGAATCGCAGCGCGTGCGTGCGAGCCGCGTGCTCGACACGCTTCCGGACCCTGTCCTGGTCATGGACGAAGAGGCGCGCATTCTGCTGGCCAATCGGCGGGCGGAGGAGCTGTTCACGGTAAGTCCGGGTGACAGTCCCGGCCGACGCCATGCCGTCGAGACGAACAACCTGTTCTTCAGCGCCTTCCGGGCGCGCGCTGTGCTGGGCGTCAAGGCGGGAAACGGCGGCTCGCGCGAGCTGTTGATGGTCGATCCCGTGGACGGCTCGGACCTCCTGTTCGAAGTCTTCTACCTCCAGTTCTCGGGGCACGGGATCGGGCCGGAGAGCATGGTCTACGTCCTCCGCGACATCACCGACTTGAAGCGCGTGACGCTCGAGCTCGAGTCGCAGTTCAGCCGCTCCGTTGCCGCACAGCACGAGGCCCGACGTGAGTCAGAGCGGCTGAACGTCATCATCGAGAATGCGGGTGTCCCGATCCTGGTGACGGATCCCCAGACCAAGATCATCCTGATGAACCGGGAGGCGGAGCGCCTCTTCGAGCTGGGCGGCCGCGGCCCTGAGTCATCGCCGCGCACACGCGACATACGCGCCAACGACACCAAATTGACCGGGCTCATCAGCGACTTCCTGCTCCAGTCGCTGCGGCGGAGGGAGGAGCACCTCACGCTCGTGGATCCCGACGGCGCCCGCGAGGTCCCGGCGATGGTGGTGAGTACGAAGATCCTGAGCACGCGCGGAGAGCCGACGGCGGTCGTGAGTGTCCTGCACGACTTGACCCAGGAGGTGGAGAACGAGCGCCTGGCTGCCGAGTTGGGGCAGCTGAACGAGGAGCTCGAGGAGCGCATCGCGCACGCGATCAAGGAACTGGCGCGACGGAACCGGCAGCTGGAGACGCAGCGGGCGGAGCTGGAGCGCGCGTCCAAGCTGAAGAGCGAGTTCCTCGCGACGATGAGCCACGAGTTGCGTACGCCCATCAACGCGATGCTGGGCTACAACTCCTTGCTCGAGGAAGAGCTGTTCGGGCCGCTGGGGGAGCAGCAGAAGCACGCACTGGATCGGATGCGCGGCTCGGCGGAGCATCTGCTGTCCCTCATCAACGACATCCTGGACCTCTCCAAGGTCGAGGCCGGGAAGGTGGTCCTCCATCCCGCCGAGATGCGGTTGGAGGACTTCGGCCGCACGGTCTCCGAGACCGGACGGATCATGGCGGAGGAGAGAGGGCTCGCCTACCGCGTGGAGGTCGAGCCCGGCCTTCCGGGGGTGACCGTGGACGAGACCCGCCTCCGGCAGGTCCTCCTCAACCTTCTCTCGAATGCCGTGAAGTTCACCGAGGTGGGGTCGGTGACGCTGCGGATCGGCTCGGGGCCTCGGCCGGGCTGGATCCGCATCGAGGTCATCGACACGGGGATAGGCATTCCGGAGGAAGAGCTCGACCCGATCTTCGAGGAGTTCCGGCAGGTGGACCAGTCCATCACCCGTCAGCATGGTGGCGCAGGCCTCGGCCTCGCGATCAGCCGGAAACTGGTCAGCCTGATGGGGGGCACGCTCACGGCGCACAGTGTGCGCGGAGAGGGCGCCACCTTTCGCGTGGACCTGCCGATCCGTCCCGTGGCAGCACACCCTCAGGCGGCGGAGCGGAGGGCCACCGCGGTGCCTCCGTCCCTCGAGTCGGGCGGGCGTCGCGCGGACGCATCAGCTTCGCGCACGCCTGAGGCGTAGTAGCCACACTCGTCGCCCGGCCGCGGCCTTCGGCTGCCCCGCCTGCCTCCCCCGGCGCGGGCTCCGTTCTTGCACAGACTCCCGGACGAGTGTCGCGCCTGCGTCGTCGTTGCAGCGGTGGCACACGAGCACCCGGTGCGCGGCATGCGGCTCCCACGGGGCCGGGTTGCGCACGGCCCCACCAAGTCGACCCTGGAGGACGGATTGCCCGTCGGCCCGAGACAGAACCTCACGTCCGCGGAAGCGCTTCTCGCGCGCTCCGGCTTCGCCCGGGCGAACCTGGCGGCCTCGCGCGGCCGTGCGGGTGGGTCCGGGGGTGTCTCGGCAGCGGGACTCGCCGTCGGCATCACGGAGATGGCGCACTGATGGCAGCCCGCATGCACCTGAGGGCCCACCGGCCCGGGGGGCCGGAGCAATGAGCCCCGTCGTCTGGACGGACTCCGTCGTGGAGAACGGGAGGCCCCGTGCGGTCCTTCCAGCTCGTCGGTGGCTCAGGAGGCAGCGCGACGGCCACGGCGCACAAGCACGCGGCCCCGCAGTCGCCCTCGCGATCGGTGCGGAAGGCTCGGAGACAGCGCAGTCCGCGGTGCTCAACCTCGCGCGCGGCCTGCGCCGGCGCGGGTACGATATCGTACCCGTGGTTGCCGCGAGCGGCTCCCGGTGGCTGGCGGCCCGACTCCTGGAAGGCGGGTTCCGCGTCGAACGGATCGACGTGGCGTCACCGCTGGAGCCCGCGAGTGTGGCGAGCCTCGCCGCGGTCCTGCGGAACCGTGGGGTGAGCCTGCTCCACGCCCACGAGTACGCCTCTGCTGTGTGCGGGGCCTCGGCGGCGGGTGGCGCGGGTATCCCGTGCGTGATCACGATGCACGGCGGGCGCGAGCACGAGAGGCATGTGTACCGGCGTCTGGCGCTGCGCTGGGCGGTGGAGCGCGCCCGGGCCGTGGTCGCCGTATCGGCATCCACGGCCCGTGGTCTGGGGAGGAGCCTGTGGATGAGCCCGGCCCGCATCGGCGTGGTGCCCAACGGCGTCAGGGCGGGGAGGGCCTCCGGTCGTGGGATGGCGGTCAGGCACGAGCTGGGGCTCACGCCGAAGGAAGCACTCGTCCTCTCCGTGGGGCGGCTGTGTGCGGGGAGGGGCTACGAGACTCTGCTGTACGCGCTGGCCCTCCTTGCACGGAGCCGTCCGTCCCTGCGGTGGAGGGCCGTCCTGGTGGGCGAAGGCGACGAGCATCGGAGCCTGGAGCGCCTGCGCAAGGAGCTCGGCCTGGTCGAGCACGTTTCGCTGCTCGGGTTCCGTTCGGACGTACCCGACCTCATGGACGCTGCGGACGTCTTCGTGCTCCCGTCCGTGGTGGAGGCACCGCCTTTCCCCGTGCTCGAGGCCATGGTCGCCGGCCGGCCCGTGGTCGCCACACGCGCGGGAGGGCTTCCCGAGGTCGTGCGCGACGGTGATACGGGTCTCCTGGTCCCGCCGGGCCGGACGGAGGCGCTGTGCGAAGCCCTCGCGCGCGTGCTCGACGACGCGGGATTCAGGCTGAGGCTCGGCACGGCCGCGCGCCGGGTGGCGTCCTCGCGCTACACGGTGGACGCCATGGTGGATGCTTACGAGCGCACCTACGGGTGGTGGCGCGACGGCCTCGAGCGGCCGTGCACCCGCGTGGACGACCCGCCGTCTTTCGGAGCCGGCCGCCGCCGGTGGTGATCCGGCACGTTCTCGCACCCGCTCCTTTCGGCGGGGCCGAGAGCGTGGTGCGGGCCCTCTCGGTCGGCGCCCGCGGACGCGAAGTCTCGGTCTTCACGGTCGTCCCCCCCGATGCGGGAGAGCGGTACCCGTTCGTGCGGGAGGAAGCGTGCGCGGCTCCGCGCACGCTCGTGGCTGAGCGCCTACGAGGCGGTGTGCAGGAGCCTGGCGACAGGGCATCGAGAGGCACCCCGGCTGCACTTCCTCGGGGGTGACCTCACCACCCGCCCCTCCTCCCGATGACCACGGGCAGGGTGCCTGCCATGATGCGCAGGTCCTCGACTGCCGAGCACTGTCCTATGTACTCCAGGTCGTAGCCCAGCTTGCGGCGGGCGTCCTCCACGGTGCAACCGTAGTGGTGCCGGATCTGGGCCAATCCAGTGATGCCGGGCCGCACCCGCTGACGCTCGGGCCAGCGCGGGATCTCGCAGCTCAACTGCTCGAAGATCTGTGGCTGCTCGGGCCTCGGCCCGACGACGTTCATGTCGCCCAGTAGCACGTTCACGAGCTGGGGTAACTCGTCCAGCCGGGTCTGCCGCAACAGGCGGCCGAAGGCGGTGACACGGGGGTCGTTGCGTGTCGCCCACACCTGCTTTCCGCGGTCCGCGCCCTCGTACATCGTGCGGAACTTGTAGATATGGAAGATCCTCCCGCCTCCGTCGGTGGTCCGGCGTCCGGTGGCCGGGGCGAAGGAGGCGTGCCGCCGGTCCATGCCCACCCGGGGCTGCTTGAAGAGAACCGGCCCCGGGGACGTGAGCTTGACGAGGGCGGCGATCAGCAGCATCAGCGGAAGCAGCGCCACCAGAGCGACGGCGGCGGCCAGCACGTTCAGTGCGCGCCGTGCTGGATCCTCGCGCACGGCGCCGTGGGCCGGCGCCGGGAACAGGATCTCGACGAGGCCCGGCAGCGCCGGCTCGGTGACCGGCATCCAGCGCCCGAGGGGGGACCGCGCACCGAAGGAGGAGTCCCGGGCCACGGATGTCGCCCCTGCCCCACGCCTCCGAAACCTGGCTTCCACGTGTCTCCACTCCTCGCGTCGCGGGCGTCTCCGGTACGCCGCCGGGCTCGGCGGCGGATGTGTGCGACGAGGACGTTGCAAGGGGTGTTCTCGCGCGCCGCGCGCTACGCGGGTGCGCTCCGCCCCGTTGGGACACAAGGGGTTTCGGGAAGTGCGCCGGGTGGGAGGGGCCGGCTCGCGTGTGGTGCTGCGACGACGGTCTGTGGTCGACCGTCCACAGGCGCGACTACGCCGGAGGCAGTTTGAGCGTGAAGGCGAGCCGCACTGCGCCAGGAGCGGGGCGGGCCAGGTCGATGTCCGACCCCATGCGCTGGACGAGTGCGCGGGCGACGCACATGCCCAGCCCGCCGGCCGAGACGGTGTACCCCCCGGCCGCCTCGTCCGCGAAGAAGGTGCGGAACAATGTCTCGGGATCGCCTGCGCCGCTGATCGTGACGGCGAACTCGACACGCTCGGGACGGGTCGCGCGCGCCGTCAGGTCCAGCGTTCCGTCCCGCGCCCCTCGGGCGCCGTGCAGGAGGATGTTCAGCATGATCCGGCCCAGTATGTCGGGGCGCCCCGTGCGGGTGGCCCCGTCTGCGACCTCGGAGCGCAGGGTCACATGCTGCTCCTCGGCCACCGGCCTCACTGCATCGAGCACCGGACCGATCACCTCGGGGAGCGAGAATGCGGATCGACCTGTGCCGGGCTCGTCGTCTCCTGTGAGCGTGAGTACGTCGCTCGCGAAGCCGGCGAGCGCGAGCGTGGCGCGTCGGATCACGCGGAGCTGTCTGCGCTGCGCCTCATTGAGGCTGCCGCCCATTCCCGTCTCCAGGATCTCGGCCATCATCACGATCGAGCCGAGGGGCGAGCGCAGAGTATGAGCGACTTCCCTCAGGAGGCGGCGTGCGTAGGGAGTGACGACCGGCCGAGGGAGCAGCGGCGCACCCTCGCCGGCCTCCGGCCGCACGTTCTCGAACGCGAGCATCACCGCGCGCAGGGACGCCCCGTCGCGGCCATCGTCGCTTTCCCGGAGGTAGGCGCGGCGCAACAGGTCGACCAAAGCGGACGTGTCGGTCTCCGCAGGGCCTGGAACGGGGAGCGCGGCGCCATCGACGGTCGCTGCCACCAGATCCGCGAGCCCGTCGATCTCCTGGCGCAGGAGATCCGGCTCCGGGACGCCGGCGGCGCCAGCCGAGCACTCTTCCCAGACGCGCTCCGCCGCTCGGCGCAACGCTTCGTGGACGGAGGAGGACCGGCCGGAGGTGCGGGACGGGCCGATGTCGGGCAAGGCGGCTCCGGCGCTCGAGGGCAGGTTGAGCTTCCGGTCACAGTACAGTACGGGTCAGCCGGGGCCCTGAGCAACCACGGGCAGGGCGTCGGAACGCTTCTTGCTCCTCAGGCTCAGGGAACGACGACCAACCCGGAAGAGGACCGGTAGCATGAACGATGGACGAGCCAGCAGGCCCCATGCCACGTTTGCGGCATCGGCGCGCGGCCGCGGCGCGGCCGTGGCGGTGTTGGCCGCGCTCGCCTTCCTGCCCGCGCCCATGGCCGCACAGGAGAGCGCGGTCGTCATGAACGCTGCCGAACCGCACGTGGGCCGGGAGCCCCCGCTGCGCCCGGGCGACAAGATCAAGGTAAGCTCGCTCGACGAGCCCCAGCTCGCGGGAGAGTACGACGTCTCCGCCGAAGGCACCGTGAACCTTCCGGTGCTGGGGATGACCGATGTGACCGGCGTTCCCGGAGGCGTGCTGCGCCGCCGCCTGGACGCCGAGTTCGGAGACGAGTTCCGCCAGAAGGACCCCGTGCAGGTGACGCTGGAGCGCCGCGTCAGCATTCTGGGTGCCGTGGCGAAGCCCGGCCTCTACTACGTGGATCGGACCATGACGCTCGCGGACGCCGTGGCGCTGGCGGGAGGGGCGTCCAGCGATGGGAACTGGAAGGACGTGAAGGTCCTGCGTGATGGCCACGAGATCCACGCGCACCTGGACCAGGCTACCCGCGTGGGGCGGGAGATCCACTCCGACGACCAGATCATCCTACCGCAGAAGGGTTGGTTCTCGCGCAACGGGTCGATTCTCCTGGGGGCCGGGGTCTCGGCCGTGGCGCTCACCCTGGCGCAGCTCCTCTTCATCCATCACTGAGCCGAGGCGAGCCGAGGGGCCCGGCTCTCCCCCTGGGGCCCCCGGGACGCGACGGCGCCGCAGCTGTCGGGCAAGCGTCCCTCGGGGCGTGGCGCTCACTCCTCACCCGCTGCGCGCCCGCAGCGTGCGCTCATTGCCAGTGGGTGGGCTCGGGATCCTCGCCGGACGCAGGCCCGGCGAAGAGCCGCGCGACTTCGTCGTGGCGTACCGGCTGCGAGTAGTAGAAGCCCTGGGCGTACTTGCATGCGAGCGCGCGCAGCAGCTCCGCCTGCCCGCTGGTCTCGACGCCTTCGGCCAGTACCTCCAAGCCGAGGTTCTCGGCCAGCGACAGGATCGTCCGCACGATCTCGCCGTTGCCCACCTTCTCCTCCATCTGATGGACGAAGAGCCGGTCTATCTTCAGGAGTCCCACCGGGAAGCGATGAAGGTAGCCGAGCGACGAGTAGCCGGTGCCGAAGTCGTCGATGCATACCTGGACCCCCATGGCCCTCAGCTCCTCCAGCCGCTTGCGGGCGTCCTCCGGCTGCTCGATGAACACGCTCTCGGTGATCTCGAGCTGGAGACGCGAGGGGGGAAACCGGGTGCTCTCCAGCACCTCCCGAACCGTCTCCACCAGCCCGGGGCTCGTGAGCTCCCGGACGGACAGATTCACGCTCAGGATGAGGGGGCCTTGCGTCGTGAGGGTGTGGTCCCAGACGCGCATGGCACGGCACGCTTCGGTCAGGACCCATCGGCCGATGGGGACGATGAGCCCCGACTCCTCCGCCACTGGAATGAACTCGTCTGGCAGGATCAGCCCCCGTTCGGGATGCCGCCAGCGCACCAGCGCCTCGAGACCGATGATGCTGCCGCTGCCCAGCATCACGAGGGGTTGATAGTGCACCTCCAGTTCCCCGCGCTCGATCGAGCGTGCGAGGTCCGACTTGAGCCTGAACCGCTCCACCACCGTTGCGTAGAGCTCCGCGTCGAAGATCTCGACCCGGCCCTTTCCCGCCTGCTTCGCGCGGTACATCGCCTCATCGGCGTCCCGCAAGACATCCTCCGGATCCTCGTAGCGCGACTCGCTGAGCGCGACGCCGATGCTCGCGGGGACCACGAACTCGTGTCCCTGGAGGATGAAGGGGATGGCGAGGTGGGCCTGGATGCGGTCCGCCACCGTCATCACGTCCGCGATGCCCGAAACGTACTCGAGGAGCACGACGAACTCGTCGCCCCCGAAGCGCGCGATCGTGTCTCCCGGCCGCACCGTACGCTCGAGGCGTCGCGTCGCCGAGGCCAGCAGCTGGTCGCCCACGATGTGTCCGTGGGCGTCGTTGACTCGCTTGAACCCGTCCAGATCCAGGAACAGCACGGCATACCGGTAGTCGGACCGGTCCCGGGCCCGCTCGACGGACCGCTGCAGCCGCTTGACGAAGACCTCTCGGTTCGGGAGCCCGGTGAGCGGGTCGCGATCGGCCCTGCGGAGCGCCTCCTCGGTCAAACGCTCCTCGGTGATGTCGCGCTGGACCGACACGAAGTGACGCACCCGCCCGTCCGGTTCGCGGATGGGCGAAGCGTGCCAGTCCATGAGGAACTCGGTGCCGTCGCGCCGGTAGGCGATGATCTCGATCGAGGTCGCCTCGCCGCGCTGGAGGCGCCGGTAGAGCTTCCGCAACGTGCCTTGCTCGGTCTTCGTCCCTGTGAGCACGCCGAAGCTGCGCCCGAGCACCTCCGGCTCGGTGAAGCCGGTCATCTTCGTGAATGCCGGGTTCACGTACAGGATCGTCGGGCCTTTGCCGCTGCCTCCGCTCGTCGTGACCACGATGGCGTCGTGCACATTCGCGATCGCTGAGCCGAGCAGCTTCAACTCCTCTTCAGCCTGCTCGCGGGCGCTCACGTCGCGCAGGATCCCGCTGAAGTATCGGTTGCCCGCCGCCGTCCAGCTGGCGAGGGATATCTCGATCGGGAACTCGTGGCCGTCCTTTCCGACTCCCTCGACCCGGAGCGTCCGGCCGACGTGTCCACCCTCCGGAGCCTCCGCCGCACTCCGAAAGGCCGCCGCCTGGGCCGGCCGGTGCCGCGGCGGCATCAGCCGGGAGAGGGGCTCCCCCAGGATCTCGGCGCTCGAGTACCCGAACATGCGCTCCGCCGTCTGGTTCCACGAGACGATCCGTCCACTCGAGTCCGCCAGCACGATGCCGTCCGCGGCGGACTGCACGAGGGCGCGGAAGCGGCTCTCGCTGAAGCCCAGCTCGGCCTCGACCCGTTTCAGCTCGAGGATCTCCCCCAATCCCGATCCGAGTTGCTCGAGGACCGCGAGCACGTGCTCGTCGGGCTCTTGGGGCTCGTGGGAGAAGAACTCGAGGACTGCCTGGACGCGTCCGCCCACGCGCACGGGGATGCCGATCGCGCCGTGCAGCCCGAGCTTCCGGAGAAGCCGGGCGCGCGCGAACTCCGGGTCCTTGGACGCATCCGCAATCCAGATCGCCTTTCCGGTGGCGACGACTCGACCGGGGTCGCCCCGACTATGCTCCATCAAGAGGTCGCGGGCGGCGTCCGTCGGCTCGACGTGCTTGTCCGGATCCTCGAAGCTCGAGCGCCATACCATGGCGCGCTCGAGCTCTCCCGACGCCGCGTCGAGCGTGTAGGCGTGCCCCTCGGGCCAGCCGGTGTATCGGCAGACCTCCTGAAGCACCACGCGCAGCGCTTCTTCCCGGGTCCCGGCGCCGCGGGCGGCCTCGTGGATCGCCTGCAGAAGGCGGACGAGCGTGTCGTGCCGGCGGACGGCTTCCCGCCCTTCACGGTGCTCCTCGAGCATGCGCATGCGCCGTCTGACGATCTCCGCGTCGTCCCACCCCTCGAAGTCGACGGACGGCGAGAAGAAGACGTTGGCGATGATCTCGCTTCCTTCGACGAGCTGCGGATGTTCGTCGAGGGCGGCGACGAGGTGCGCTTCGGAGGCCCGGTCCGAGTCGTAGACGCAGAGCACGCTGAGTGAGTGCCGGCTCACCATGTCATTGAGCCCGGCCTCGTATGCGCGCATCTGCTGTGCTTCGGGCGCATGATGGTGGAAGGGTGGCAGCTCCTGCACGACGGTGAGCCCGCCCGGTTCCAGGGGGTTCGCGGCCGCCGCGACTTCGCTCCCGATCCTCGACAGAGCGGTTATCGCATCGAAGTCGCCACTACGCAGGAACACGTCCCGGGCGGACTGGAATTGCAGCCGCCCGTCGGAGATGCACTCCTCGACGTCCAATCCGCCGCGCAGGAGCGCCGCCCGGATCCTTTCGGGCCCGAGGTGCGAGTGGATCCACAGGACTCTGCCGTGGTCCAACGCCTCTGCCACGAAGGACGTTACCCCCGGGGCCAGCGTCGCGCTCGCCGTGCCGACGCAGGCGATGTGGCGTCCCTCCTCTGATGTGCGGATGATGTCGGGCACCTCACGCGATTCGTCCAGAGGGAGGTTCATGCCACCTGCTCCGTCACGGCGTTGACGTAGTCCGGAGGATCGGCCGTCCCGCGGACACTGCGCTGCCGGTCACCAGTCCCGCGCCCGCCTCCGACAGGGCGACGATGCGAGAAGCGACGACGTGGGCGCAGGTCAGCCGTATGAAGACTCCGTTGGAAGCGGCGAAACGGGGGACGCGCATCGTTCGGGCAACCGGTCTCAGCAGCGCGGCCTGGTGCATGGCTCTCCATGTCGCATATCGGCTCTGCGGGGCCGTTGCCCGGGGCCCGCCGTCTTCCGCGCCCGCCGTCTGAGCGGGGCTCGGTTCGCGATTCCGGGAGCAACCGGATGCACGTGGCATGCCTCGACCGAGCGACTCGCGATGCGCGCGGCGGCGCGCCTTTCGAGGGCCGCCGGACATGCGGGAGACTGCGCGGCGTGGAGCGTGCGCTACAGGTGGCGGGGCCGGGCGACGTCGACGTTTGGGGCTCGGCTCATCCGATCCAGGTGCCGAGGGCGATCTCCATGCAGTCGGAGCTCTCAGACCCGAACCCCCGGGAGCCCAATCGATCCCGATCGATGCCGTAGGACGCCTCGATCCACACCGGACCCGGCGGCGTGGCGCGCAACCCCACTTCCGTCAGCGTGCCCGAGGCCAGGCTGCCCTCCGGTCCTGCATTGCCTCCCACGTCGGCCGCGAGGAGCACGAAGGCGCGCGCCCATCGGTGGAGGATGGGAAAGTCCACTCGCGCCCCCATCTTCCAGGCCTGGATGCGTCGCTGCACGGGAGCCCTGATCTCGTACGCGTCCGGTCCTGCCTCGACAAGCAGCCAGGGCACGGCGCGCACCCCGACGTCCACGGATCCCTCCACGTAGCTCCGCCTCACCGCGGCGTCCCCCGGAGGATGCAGGCTTCCCTGGGCGTATGCGACGTCCAACTCGAGCCACCTCACCCGGAGGCGGCCCGTCGCTCCGACAGCGAAGCCGCGGAGGCGGGGGCTCACGGGGCCGGAGCCGATGTGCTCGTGCGTGATGCTCAGCATGGTCGCGGCGATCTCGATGGGGCGCCGGCCCGCCTTCGCCGAGGGTCCCTGCTGCGCCAGGGCGGCCCCGGGCAGAAGCACGAGCGTTTCCAGCAGCGCAGCCGCGGCCGCCAGGAGGGAGCGGAGAGAGCGCGCGCGACGGGCAGACACGCGGCGGATCATGGGCGACCGGGCTTCGCGCTGGCTCCGGACCCACGATCCACGTGCATGAGTGGCCAAGGCGTCCCATCCCACGGTAGGCCGCGCAACCGGTCCACGAGTCCCAGCGCCCCGCCCACCGTCAAGAGCCCGGCCACGACGTAGCGGGAGGCTTGGCCTCCACCCACGCCTCCCATGAGCCTCGGGAGGGCCGCGGCGGCCCCGCCGGCCGTCAGCGCTCCGGCGAACGGCAGCGCGGCCCGCCACCAAGGGCGCCGGCTCGGATCGCCGGGAGGGGCGCCGTCGGGGTACGTGATCGTGTAGGTCAGGCGACTGGCCCGGACGAGCGGCCGGGTCGAGTCGACGGAGAAGGCCGTGAGCGTGTACGTCCCGGCGCGCAGCGGACGCCCGGCGTGGTCGCGGCCAGTCCACACCACGTCCATCGAGTCGTGCCCGGGTCCCCGGTAGAGCGTGTCCATGACCTTGCCGGCGGCTCGTTGCAGCACCACCGCCACGGGCTGGGAGGAGCTTGCGAAGAGGTGGACCGTCATCGAGTCCAGGCCTACGCGGAGAACGGCGTGCTCCGGCGCAGAGATCTCGACGACGGGCGTCGTGAGGCGTACCTCCCGGTAGACGCTCGTGACCTCGGGGGCGAAGAGCGTGCTGTCAGGCACGTAGCGCGGATCGAGGAGGACGAGCTCGCGGAACGCCTTGCGCGCAGCCTTCTCGTCACCGCGGTACACTTGGGCTGCCCCAAGGAACGCGAGCGTGCGCGCCCGCCGCGAGCAGCCTGCCGTCCCCTTCTCCTGCTCGACGGCTGCCCGGCTCAGGAGCGTCACCGCGTGGTCGAGGTGCAGCTCCTGGTATGCCTCGACCCCTTCCTCGACCAGGTTCAGCCCGCACTGGCCTCGGACCGGAGACGCACCTGCGGCAACGAGCACGGCCGCCGCGACGAGCATGCGCGCGCCAACCGCCTTCCCTCTCACGAGACGCGCCGCTTCTTCAGGACGATGTTGGTGCGCCGCACGTCGCCGCCCGGCGGGACGTCGATGCGGGTCTCATACGGCTGGTACCCGTCGCGCTCGACCCGAACCGTGTGCGTACCAGGGCTGAGGGGGAGCGCCACGAGGGGCGTGTCGCCGACCCGGCGGCCTCCCACGTACACCACGCCCCACGGAAATGCATTGAGGTAGAGCCGTCCCGGGGCGTAACGCCCGTCATCGGCGTGGGCGGACGCATGAGCGGCGGAAGCTCCGGCAGCTCGATCCGGAGCGACGAGCGCGATGGTGGATGTCGGAGCGGGCGTGGCGCCTCGGGAGTTGTGCGCGGGTGAGGCGGGAGACCGGCGCGGGGCGGGGCGGTCGGCGTGTGCTTGCTGCGAGCGGCGCTCGGGAGGGGCCGATGGCCTCCCGGGCGTCGAGACTGCCGGGCCGGCCGTCGCGGGCCGTGTGGCGGCGGGACCGGGCGTAGCCGGCGCGGCCGCCGTGCTGCCGGTGATGTGCGCCGCCAGGGATCCAGCGCTCGCTGTGATGGTGGCAGTGGCGGCATGCAGTGTATGCGCTACATCGTGGAACGTGCCGCTGGCGGCGAGCGACTGGCCTGCCATGAACGCGCCCATGAGGCCGCCGATCCAGAGGGCGGTCGTGGTAGCACCGCGCGCGAAAGAGCGACTCGGCGGATGCGGGAGCGTAGCCGGGTCGTCGTCGTCCCCGTCCGTCGGGGAAACGGGCACGAGCACCGCGGGCTCCTGGACTTCGTCGGCCGTAGTCGCGAGGGTCACGGCCGCCGCTCTGTCGAGCGCGGGCGCCAAGCCGGAGGCATGATCCGGCGGGGCGACGGCGTGCCCTGATCCCGGCTGTCCCGCGACGTCCCGCTCCCCTGTGTCTCCATACCGTTCCCAGGCGCGCATCAGGGCGGTGTGCAGCGAGACGATGTCGCGGTGGCGCCGCGATGGATCCGGCTCGAGCGCTCGGGCCAGAACCTCGAACGCGGCGTCGTCCGGACCCACGCGGATGGAGTCCCCCAGGATTCGCGCCAAGGAGTATTGGTCGCTCAGCTCTGTCGGCGACTCGCCAGCCAGCACCTCCGGAGCGGCGTACACGCCTGCCTCCCGGGTGTCGCCATACTCCGCGATCCTGAGACACAGTATGGGAGCCTCGACACCGAACCCACGAACGCGCATCCGGCCACGCGGCTCGATCATCACGGCCGACGGGCAGAGGGCTCCATGGACCAGCCCCCTGCGGTGGAGGAGCGCCAGGAACGACGCCACCTGGCGCGCTACCCGCGCGCCCTTCGCCGGATCGAGTCCGCCTGTCTCGTTCGCCACCGACCCGAGCGTTCGCCCGGGGTCGCAGCGGGTCGTGAACCACACGAAGCGGCCGGCCGTCCCGTGGGCCAACGGCGGGATCGAGTGCGGGTGCAGGAGGTCGAGGCCGGCCTGCAGTCCGGCGGAGACCGCCTCGGCGGTCGCGGTCGTGAGTGCGGCGCGGTCGGTCCACCAGAGCAGCACCCTGCGTCCCCTGGCCTCGTCGTCCCGTGCGAGGTGGGTTTGCCAGAAGCTCTCGAGGACAACGCGGTTGAGAAGCGTGTGCCTGGGCGCGAGCGCGCGCCGCGCTCCGAGCTCCAGGTCGCCTCCGTCCAGGGCCTCGGACAGGCCGTCCGTCTCCGCTCCCGCGTGATCCAAAGGTCCCTCCATCGGCGCGCGTGCCTCCCTGATTCGCTCTCTCCGTGGGAACGCCCGGCGTCCGCCGCTCGGCGGTCGGGCGGGACCATGGGGAACAAGATCCATGCCATGGGGGGGCCGTCCGGGAGACGCCGGGAGACGTCGGACGCCGGCCCGCGCGCATGCACACGGGGTGGGTGTCGATTCACGCCCGCGACATGTTGCGTGCGTGCCCCAATGCGCGGAGGGCGGAGTCGCCCTAGGGGCGACCCTACTCCTCCATCAGCTCACTCTTGGCGAGTCCGTGCTTGTCGAGAAGACGGTAGAGCGTCGTGCGGTCGACTCCGGCGACGCGTGCGGCCTCGGACATGTTGCCTTCGGCCTGCCGAAGGACCCAGGTGAGGTAGTCCTTCTCGAAGCGGGCCAGCACACGGTCACGCGCGGCGTGATAGCCTCCCGACGCGAACAGCGTGGCGCTGGGCATCGTGTAGCCCAGCGTCGGGCTGATCCGTGCACCGTGCTCGAACGAAGGCACGTCGTCTCCGCCGATCGTACCGCCAGGCGTCGCCAGCACGACCGCGTGCTCGATGACGTTCTGCAACTCGCGAACGTTGCCAGGCCAGGCGCGCTCCTCGAGCACGCGGATCGCGTCGTCGGTGAACGTAGGAGGTGGCCCGTCCCTGTGGCGATTCCAGTAGCGGTCGAGGAAATGGCTCGCGAGCACGGGGATGTCCTCGGGGCGTTCGCGGAGCGGCGGAATGTGGATCGGCACCACACGCAGCCGATAGTAGAGGTCCTCTCTGAGGTGTCCCTCGCGCACCGCGGTGCCGGGGTCGCGATTGGTGGAAGCGATGAAGCGGACGTTGACCACCGCGTCCGTCCCCGACGACCCGACGCGGCGCACCACTCCGTCCTGCACGACGCGCAGCAGCTTCGCTTGGGTGGGCAGGGACATCTCGGTGAGCTCGTCCAGGAAGAGCGTACCCCCGTTGGCGGCTTCCATCAGGCCCTGCTTGTCGCGCACGGCGCCCGTGAACGCTCCCTTGACGTGCCCGAACATCTCGGACTCCAGGAGGGCCTCGGGGATCGCGGCGCAGTTGACGGCGACGAGCTGACGGCTGCTGCGCCGACTCGACTGGTGGATGTACTGAGCCACCATCTCCTTGCCACTGCCCGACTCCCCGGTGATGAACACGGACGCGTCCGTGGCGGCGACGCGCTCCGCGAGATCCACGATGGCCCGGAGGCCGGGGGATTGGCCGAGCAGCGCGACGCCAGCCCCTTTCCCACGTCCCCGGCTCTCCTCGTTGAGCTGAACGGTCTCGCGGCCGACGATGACCGTGTGGGCCGCGCGCCCGACCAGGACCTGGAGGTGCGTCGCGCCGAACGGCTTGGGGATGTAGTCCCAGGCGCCCTCCCGCAGTGCCTCGATGCTCGATTCGACACTCGGACGGCCCGTCATGACGATCACCAGGGTGTCGGCGCGCGCCTCCAGGGCCACCTTGAGGAGCTTGGCCCCCGGCACGCCGGACATGTACAGGTCGAGTAACACGATGTCGGACGTGCCCTGGCGCAGCAGGGGCTCGGCGTCCGAGCCGCGCGTGCAGGCCCGCACCTCGTAGCCCTCCTGCTCGAGCACGTTACTGCAACTCTCGCACAGGCTCTCTTCGTCCTCGACGACGAGGATGCGGATCGACTTCTTCTGCTCGTCGGTAAGCGGTGTCAGGAGGGGCGGAGCCCCCCCCCCTCCGGGGACCGTCGATTCCCACGGCACATGGCTCTTCCCGGCGGTTGTCGAGGGCGTCTTCATGGTCTCCCTGCATGCGAGAGGCGGTCGGGTCGAAAACGGCGGCTCCGCGCTCGCTGCGCGGCACCGTCGTGGCTATGCAACACACGTGCCACGTGGCCGCTTCCCATCCGTTGCGTTGTCGCAACACACCCGGTGCCCGAATGCGGGGGAAGGCTGCTCCCGAGAGCCTGGGCCGCGGCCGCGAACCTGTCCGTTGCACGGGCTCCCCTTCGCCCAGGCGACGACGGCACCGGGATTGCTGAGCACAGGAAATGAGTGGATGCCGCGCCGC
This sequence comes from Longimicrobiales bacterium, assembly GCA_046704285.1. GTDB lineage: Bacteria > Gemmatimonadota > Gemmatimonadetes > Longimicrobiales > Gaopeijiaceae > SZUA-318. The sequence goes on from JBJKSF010000062.1 coordinate 20,209, forward strand.
GGACGCGTGGTCCCCGACGCTCTCGACCCGAGGATCGTCATGAACGATGAGACGCCGACGTTGCCCACCCTGCCCGACTCCCGTGCTCCGCTCTCGGACGAGCACCATGCCCAGCGGCTGGTCACAGACGGCGTCGCCGCCCTCGCGCTGACGGGCAGCGACGGCTGGGGCGACAGGCTCTGGAAGCGGTACCTGTCCGCGCTCCTGCGCCACAAGCTCCTGGTCGCCTCGGTGGTGGCCCTGGGCACGCTGGCCGGGCTCGCCGCCGCCTACATGGCGAAGCCCCGCTACCTGGCGGAGGCCACCATCTGGGTCCAGTCGGAGGCCCACGGGGGCCAACGGGGCACGTCCGGGCCCTTCGTGGGACCGGCGGTGCTCCGGTCCTACGACTGGGTGAGCCTGCTGACGTCCTACGCCGTGCTCGAAGACGTCGTGCGCCAGGAAGGCCTCTACCTGTCGCCGCAGTCTCCTCGGGACACCTCCGCGCTCGCGACTCTGAGCGTGCTCGATGGCTTCACCCCTGGCCGGTACGCGCTTCGTGTCTCCACCTCCGGGCGCACCTACGAGCTGCTGAGCGGTGACAGCACGGTCGTCGACCGGGCACAGGTGGGCGACCCGATCGGCACCCGGCTCGGGATCGTGTGGACCCCGCCCCGCACGGCTCTCCATCGGGGCCAGACGATCGCGTTCACGCTCCAGAACCCGCGAGACGCTGCGCGCGCCCTCAAGAAGCAACTGGACGTGCGCATGCTGCAGGGGGGGCACTTCATCACGCTGCGGCTCGAGGGGACCCAGCCCGCCCGCCTCGCCCGCGTCGTCAACGCGATCGCCGACCGCTTCAAGTCCGTCGCCACGGAGCTCCAGGGCGGCCACGCCCAGCAGGTCGAGGCCGAGTTGAAGAGTCAGCTCGACCGCACGCACGCGCAGCTCGCTGGGGCCGACAGCGCGTTGGAGGCGTTCCAGGCGGCGAACGCCACGGCGCCGCTGAACGGGACTTCGACGTCGTTCGCGGCCGGCGCCACGAATCCCGTGCTCGACAACTACTACAAGCTCCAGTTCGAACGGGACCGCGTCCGCCGTGACCGGCAGGCGTTGCAGACCCTGCTCGCCAGCCGGGGCACGCGGGACAACGTCGCGGCCTTCGTGGCGACGATTCCTTCGGCGCAGAGCTGGACGGAACTCACCGGGCTGACCTCCCAGCTCGCCGCCAAGCGAGACACACTGCGCATCCTCTCGCTCAGGGACACGAACACGAACCCGGACGTCCGGACATTGAAGGCCGAGATCGACACCCTGCGGACACGCACGATTCCTGCCGCCGTCAGGGCTCTCGTCGGCACGCTCGCCGACCGCGAGGCCCAGCTCGACACCCAGATCGCGCAGGCTGGCCAGCGGCTCGCGGCGATTCCCCCGCGAGCGGCCGAGGCCGCCCGGCTCGAGCGGACCGCGAGCATCGACGGCGAGCTCTACTCCACACTCAAGCAGCGCTACGACGAGGTGAGTCTCGCCGTGGACAGCCGAGTGTCCGACGTCCAGATCGTCGACCGGGCCGCCATCGGCGACAAGCCCGTGTCCGACCACAGGCTCCAGATCCTCATTCTGTCGATCCTCGCGAGCCTGGGCCTCTCGGTATTCGGCGTGCTCTGCTACGACCGGATCGACCCGCACATCCGCTATCCCGAGGAGGTCTCGCGGGGGCTCGGCATCGCGATCCTGGGGACGATCCCGCACCTGAAGCTCGAGGACCGCCGGCACCCGGGGCGGGACGTCGCGGCGGAGGCGATGGAGGCCTTCCGCGGGCTCCGCCTCAACCTGTCGTACGCGTACGGATCCGCCGGGCCGCTCATCCTGGCGATCACGAGCCCCGGCCCCGGGGAGGGGAAGTCCTTCGTGGCGATGAACCTCGCGCTGAGCTTCTCTCGGGCCGGGCAACGCACGCTGCTCATCGACGGGGACGTACGGCGCGGCCGCCTGCACCGCACGCTCCAGCTCGAGCGGCGGCCGGGCCTGATGGACCATCTCATGGACCAGTGCGGTCAGCGGGAGGTGGTGCGGCGGACGGGGTACGGCAACCTCGACCTCGTCCCTTGCGGCGTGCGCAAGCAGGAGGCTCCCGAGCTCCTCGCCACGGCGCGCCTCGGGGAGATGCTCGCCACGTTCCGGCGCGAGTACCAGGTCGTCATCGTGGACACGCCTCCACTCGGCACGGGAGTCGATCCGCTCATTCTCGGCGTGGCGACCGGTCACCTCCTGCTCGTCCTCCGTGCCGGAACCAGCGTGCGCGGGATCATGGAGAAGAGGATGGAGCAGTTCTCCCGGCTGCCCGTGCGCATCGTGGGCGCCGTGATGAACGACGTGCCTCCGATGGCCACGTATCCCTACTACTACTCCTACCTCGCCGACTATACGCCGACCGAGGAGAAGGCGGACGCGGGCACCGACCTCGTGCGGGCCTGAGCCCGGTCGCGATGTCGCACGCGGACCCTTCCTGACGCGAAGGCGCAACGCCGCCCGCGCCTTGGGCGGACCGGCCCTGTGCGGAACGTGGCGCGGCGCAAGGACTCCTGGGCCGCCGGCCACCGGATGGGTGACGGCCCCGTTCTTGAAGAGCCAGGCTGAGTCGTGCGCCGGCCGCCGTCCCGCGGCCCGGCTCTGTTCCACCCTTGGAGGAGACGACCCATGTGCGGGATCGTCGGATACGTCGGGCACCGGAACGCGAGTGAGGTGCTCCTGCGCGGGCTCGAGCAACTCGTCTACCGCGGGTACGATTCGGCCGGCGTCGCGCTGCACGCCCCGACGGGCCTCGTGGTCAGGAAGGTCGCGGGGCCGGTCGAGGATCTGGTGCGGACGCTGGAGGCGGAGGATGTGCACGGGCTTTCCGGGATCGGACACACGCGCTGGGCTACGCACGGCTCTCCGAGCGTGGAGAACGCGCACCCGCACGTCGACTGCGGGGGACGCTTTGCCGTGGTCCACAACGGCATCGTCGAGAACGCGGCCGAGCTGAGGGCCGAGCTGGAGGCGTGCGGACACCACGTGCGTACATCGACCGACACCGAGGTCCTCGTGCATCTCGTGGAGGCTGCCACCGGCGCGACGCTCGCGGACCGGGTCCGCGAAGCCCTCTCCCACGTGCAGGGGACATACGGGCTCGCGGCCGTCTCCGTGGAGGAGCCGCAGCGTGTCGTAGTCGCGCGGCGCGGCTCACCGGTCCTCCTGGGCCTCGGAGAGCAGGAGATGTTCGTGGCATCCGACGCGGCGGCAGTGCGGCGCTACACCGACGTCGTGCTCCACCTCGAGGACGGCGACGTGGCGGAGATCACTCCCGTGGGATACCGGATTACGGACCTCGCGGGGACGCTCCTGCAACGTCCGACAGCGACGCTGCGCTGGAGCGCCGAGGATGTGGATCTCGGGCCTTACGACCGCTACATGATGAAGGAGATCCACGACCAGCCCCACACGCTCCGCAGGACGATGGCCGGTCGCCTGGACGCTTCGACGGGCGAGGCGGTGCTCGACGACCTCGGGCTCTCACGCCGTGAGTGCCGCGAGATCCGCCGCATCGAGATCGTGGCTTGCGGGACGTCGTGGCACGCCGGCCTGGTCGGACGCTACGTCATCGAGGAGCTGACGGGCATCCCGGTCGAGGTCGAGTACGCCTCGGAGTACCGCTACAAGACGCGGATCCGCAGGCCCGGGACCATCACCATCGCGATCTCCCAGAGCGGCGAGACGGCGGACACCTTGGAGGCCCTCCGTGCGGCCCGGAGCCTGGGAGCGCGCCTGCTGGGCCTCGTGAACGTGCTCGACAGCACGATCGCGAGGGAGTGCCACGGTCTCGTCCCGCTGCGCGCCGGGCCGGAGATCGGCGTGGCGTCGACGAAGGCCTTCACGTCGCAGATCGTGGCGCTGGTGCTGCTCGGGCTCTACCTCGGCAGGGAGCGTGGCCACCTCGACACGGAGCGCGCCCGGACGGTGGCGAGAGAGATGGCCCTCCTCCCGGATCATGTCGAGCGCACGCTCGCCACCGACGAGCTCGCGCGCTGCCTCGCCGAGCGGTTGGCGTCCGCGCACGGGTTCCTCTACCTGGGACGGGGCATCAACTTCCCCGTCGCCCTGGAGGGCGCGCTGAAGATCAAGGAGGTCAGCTACGTCTACGCGGAGGGCTACCCCGCAGCGGAGATGAAGCACGGCCCCATCGCGCTGGTGGACAAGGACACACCCGTGGTGTTCGTCGTGCCCCGTGACGCGCTCTTCTCGAAGGTCCTTTCCAACATGCAGGAGGTGAAGGCCCGGGGCGGGTGCATCATCGCCGTCCACGGCCAGGGCGTGAACGGCGAGCTCGACGGTCTGGCCGATCACCGGATCGAGGTGTCACGGGCCAGCGACTCCCTGCTCACACCCGTGACGACGGTGATCCCGCTCCAGCTCCTCGCGTATCACACGGCGATACTCCGGGGGTGCGACGTGGACCGTCCACGCAACCTGGCCAAGAGCGTGACGGTGGAGTGAGCACCCGGGAGAGTGGGGCGTACGCCCCACTCTCCTTCAGGGACCGTCTTGAATGAGGCCGGGGACGGACTCCCGGGGAATAGGGCGGGAGAGCGCGAAGCCCTGCCCCAGCCGGCACTCCGCAGCCCGCAGGAGGTCGCGCTCCCGCGCCGTCTGGACATTTCCCGCCACCGGCTCTCTCCCGAGGTCGCGGGCGAGGCGCAGCAGCGCCGCGAAGAGCGGCGTCATCGCGCGGATGCCGTTCCCGTTTTCGGAGCGCCACGTCAGGGCCGGATCCAGCTTGACGTGATCGAACGGCAGCCTCACGACGTCCGCGGCCGGGAGCCCCCCCTGCCCGAATTCTTGCACCCACACGTCCACCCTCAGGCGCTTCAGGCTGGCCAGGATCCGCCCGGCGTGCGCGACCGAACCGGCCAACGTGGCCTCGCTCACCTCCAGGCGAAGCCCGGCAGGGTGGGTGTGGCCCACGACAGGGAGGGCTGCGGAGACGTGGGAGACGAAGCCGGGATCCCGGAACTCGTCGTCGGACACGTTGACGTGGACGGGCGGAACAGTGACGGGTCGCAAGCTCTCCCTCCACGCCCGGTGATCGCGGCACGCCGTCTCGAGGACCCAGCGGTCCAGAGCCACCATCATGCCGGCCCGTCGGGCGTGCGGGAGGAAGGACGCCGGCTCGAGGAGGCCGCGTGAAGGGTGCTTCCAGCGAAGGAGAGCCTCGAGGCCGACGATCCGGCCGCTGTCGAGGGCGATCACGGGCTGGTACAAGATCGTGAGCTCGTGGCCGTCGATCGCGCGGCTCAGGGCCGCTGCACCCAGATCCCGCTCCTCTTCGGGTGCCAGGGAGAACAGGTCGAGCAACCGGGGGCGATCCGTGCGCAGACGCTGCGTCGTGAGGCGCTGCTTGAGGATCTCGAGGATCGCCTCGGCCGTGCGTGGGTCCTCGCCCAGGAGTGGAAGGATCCCGCCAGTGGCCCTCGCCTCGAGGCGCTGGCCGCCCACCACGTAGGGATCTTCGATCGCGCGCTCGATGCGGCGGCGCAGGCCCTCGACGTCGCTCGCGTCCCGCAGGTGCTCGAGCAGGATGCCGATGCGTGTGCTTCCGAGACGCGCGACGAGGTCGCCTGGGCGCATCGCCCTCCTTATGCGCCATGCCGCCGCCTCCACTACGACGTTCGCGACGAGGGTTCCCCACCGCCGCTGGATGCCTTCGAGGCCGCGCAGGTCGAGTCCCACGACGGTGAACCCGCGGGCTCCACCTCGCGCGGCGCGCTCCACGCTGCGACCGAGATCCGACAGGAATCGGACCTGACTGGGTAGCCCCGTGAGCGGGTCGAGGTCGCGGCTGCGTGACGACGTCGGACGCAATGCCGCTTCGGTGATGTCACGCTGGATCGAAACGTAGCACGCGACGCGGCCGTCGACTCCCGTCACCGGCGCGAGATTCCACTCGACGAGGAGCGTGCGTCCCCGCGACGTCTCGACCAGGCTCTGCTCCATCTCCCTGGAGGGCATCGCACCTGCGGTCCGCAGTTTCGCCAGCAGTCCGGAGCCATAGGCGGGATCGATCGTGGCGACGAGCGGCTTGCCGACGACGCTCTCCGTCGTCCCGCCGAACATGCGCGTGAAGGCCTCGTTCACGAACAGGATGATGGGCCCCTGGCCCTCCGTCTCCGGAGTGACCACCGCGACGCCCTCGGCGACCCGGGCCGCGAGCGCTTCGACCAGCCCAGGCGGGTAGGGTGGATGGAGGCCGTCAGGCGGGGACACGACCGCGACCCCCATCGTCCAGAGCCCAACGCTGCAGCTGCGGCATCGCCTCCACGCACGCTCGATAGAGCGACGGGTCGCGTGGGAGGTCCGGCACCAGCACCCCGGGCTGCAGCCGGCGCATGAGCGCTCGCTCGTACGGGTTGTCATCGAGGAAGACGACGGAGTCCAGCGACACGTGGAGCTCCCGCGCCGTGTCGGCTACGTTCGTCGGCTTGGGGCGCCAGTCGATCCGTATCGAGGCGAAGTCGTCTTCCCGGAGGATCATGCCCGGATGAGTACGGATCACCGTCCTGGCCGGGCGCTCCTCGCCGCTGGACACGACCGCCAGGGTGATTCCCAGCCGGGCCAGGCCCTTGAGGTACCTCTGCAGGTCACGGTACGCGGCGCCGGGTGGCCGGTCTGCGAGCCGCACCGCGTGGATACCGCCCTCCGAGGGGGAGCCGCCCCAGAGCGTGTTGTCCAGGTCCATCATCACGCACGAGCGCGCGAGCCCCCTGATGGGAACGACATAGCGGACCCAGGCCGCAGCCAGCGCGCTCAGCGCGTCTTCTTCGAGGTGCATGGCCCGCGACTGCCAGCGTGCCGACGCGTCCGGCGGCCGACGCGCGCTGCGCTCCAGAACCTCTCCGGGATCGAGCAAACGCACGTCCCGAAGCCCCCGCAGCCGGGCTGCCAGGCGGGAGTTCAATGCGGCCAGCCAGGCTCGCACGCCCGAGCCCGGTGCGCGCGCCGTTCCCAGCGGCTCGCGGCGCTCGGACCAGAACGCATGGACGACCAGCGGGACCCCGGAACGGTCTCGGAAGGTCTCCACGGCGCTGCAGACCCGATCGAGCGCTGCGGTGCCGGCGGCGTCGCCCGGCGTGGCGGATCCCTCATCGAAGGCGGGGATCAGGTCATCGGGACACGGGACGACGAAGACCACGTCGGGACGGAAGCGGAGCATCTCCGAGTCCTCACGACGGATCTCGTGCTCCCAGGCCCCTGGCGGACAGACGTGGATGCAGGGCTCGAGGCCGGCGGCGCGGCACTCGAGGTCGAGATGGGGCATGAACTGCTCTGCGTCCGAGGTGCTTGCGATCGCGATACGGGCCGGGGTGCCCTCCGACGGTGGAAGCCGTCGCCGCGCATGCAGAACGCGCGCGAGGTTGGCCGCCCCCGGGTCGGTACGGCCCGCGCGCGTGAGAAGCTCATGAGCACGCTCGTAGCGCTTCGCCTCCATCGCCCGCTCTGCCGCGACCCAGAGGAGCGCGGGATCGCGGGGGTCCGACTCGAGGGCTCCTCCGAGCATGCTGTCCAGGAGAGCACGCCCCATGGGGATCCTCGAGGCGCAAGCGACGACGGTACTCGCCTCGAGGTCTCCGCCGTAGGCCTCGAGGAACGGGTGCACGATTGCGCTCGAGGGCGCGTTCGCGAGAGCCATCACCGCCCTGGCGGCATGGCTCACCAACGCCCTGCGTTCCGCGATGGTCCACAGAGCCCCGACGACGTACGTATGGTCGGTGAGCCACTGCACCGCGACCTCGGGGTCCAGGGCGAGCAAGGCCTCCACCGTGGCGGGGACGCGGCTGGGACGGCGCGCGGCGGACCGGAGGGTCCGCCGCAGATCCTCGACCAGCGTGCGCGCGCTCCGCGTGCGCGCCGCGTCGGCGCCTACGGGCGTATAGACCACGCCCGGGTCGGCAATCAAGGGCTTGTCCCTCCGTCGTTCCTGGACCCGGATCCCCATCCGCGCATCGCGCTCGTGAGGCGTGCAAGTACGATGCCGCGCCCCCGGCCTTCTCGTCGTCGGCTTCCGGGCCCGCACGCCCTGCCGACCTCGAGGTGAGCCCGCCTGTGGCGCGATCGCCTCGGCATGTTTTGTCGGCGCTGCGGTAATCTCTAGCGCAGAACGTAGTGGCGTATAGTCTGCGTGCATTGCTGCCGTGAATCCCGGATAGGCGTTGGGATCAAACGGAGATCGTACGTCGCGACGTGCGCTGGTGCCGCGTGGCACAAGGGTTGTTCAAGGCAGCCCCGCGGTGGCGGACCCCGTCGTGATGTTGCGCGCGCGCCGCAGCTCGGGTCCGCAGCCGGGAAGCAGTCGCTGCTCAGAGCGAATCCGTCGAAAGACGGTGGCGCAGAGTCACGGGGCTACCGAGGTGCAGGATCGCCTCCACGCCCGCCGGGCCGCCAGCGATACACGTCGAGGACACGGCGATCGAGGCTGGCGCTGCGCTCTGCGCCTTTCCGCCCGCTCGTGGAGCGGGGGGATCATGTCCGCCTGCCGTGCCTCGCCACGAGGACCTCTTCACGCCTACGAGCAGGTGCGAGACATGACGACCCGATCCCCCCAGGCGCTTGCGGGACACGCCTCCTTCCTCACGCGCGGCCGGACCCCGTGGCTCCTGGCCGCGCTCCTCCTGACCGGCGTCGGTTTGGGAGCGTGTGCCAACAAGAGCCTGACCAACCCAGACTCGACCCTCACCGGCCCGGGCCGGGCGAACTCACCGTCGGTGACACCCGCCCAGGTCACGGACCTGAAGGTCAGCGCAACCACGGACTCGAGCATCACCCTCACGTGGACCCAGGTAGACGACGGCACCGGCAAGCCCGCCGATTACCAGATGAAGTACGCGCCCCCACCGATCCAGTGGGGGAGCGCGTCGGTCGTGACGAGCGGCGGCTGCGCGGATCCGATCGTCGGCACGTCCATCGGCACGACGCTCACGTGCACCGTCACCGGACGCACCGCGGGTGCCACGTACGACTTCCAGGTGGTGTCCTTCAAGAAAGGCGGCTCGTGGCGCATCTACGGTCCGCTCTCCAACATCGCGGAGGGCAGGGCCGCCGGTACGCCTTCGTCGGTCACCGACCTGAAGGTGGCCTCGACGAACGACAGCTCCGCCACGCTCAGCTACACCGAGGTCGGTGACGGAGCCGGCGGCACGGCCATCCACCAGGTGCGCTACGCGCGCACGCCCATCGGCGCCGGGTGGGGCTCGGCGACCGTCGTCACGACGGGCACGTGCGCGAGCAGCCTCACCGGGACGGCCGTGGGTGCCACGACGACCTGCACCGTGCTGGGTCTGAAGGCCGACTCGAGCTACGACTTCCAGATGTCTTCGGCGCGCTACGACTCGACGGGGACCGTGTTCGCGGACTCGCTCTCGAACGTGGCCACCGGCGTCGCGGCGGCCGGGCCGACGGCCGCGACCGCGTTGCCTTCACCCGTGACCAACCTCAACGTGACGGCCACGACCGACAGCTCCGCGACGCTCTCCTTCACCGAGGTGAGCGATGGGGCGGGCGGCACCGCCATCCACCAGGTGCGGTACGCGCTCACGCCGATCGGGTGGGGGTGGGGCTCCGCCACGGTCGTGACCCAGGGAACGTGCGCCGGGAACCTCACCGGGACCTCCGTGGGCGCCACGGTGACGTGCACCGTGCTGGGTCTGAAGGCCGACTCGAGCTACGATTTCCAGATGTCTTCGGCGCGCAACGACTCGACGGGGACCGTGTTCGCGGACTCGCTCTCGAACGTGGCCACCGGCGTGACGGCGGTCGACCCGCCGGCATCGACTTCATTGGCCGGAGTGAAGATCCTGCCCTCGAACTTCTCGCTGGGCACGGCCACGTGGACGCAGCTCTACGTGACCGTCACGGACTCCACCGGCACGGTGCTCACCGGCCAGGCGCTCTCCTGGGCGAGCTCGAATCCGCTCGTGGCCACCGTCGACGGCAACGGCCTCGTGACGGGTCTGGCACCCGGCACGGCCACGATCACCGTGACCAGCGACGGCATGACCGGCACGGCGACCGCCACCGTCAACCTGATCAGCAGCACCACCAGCAGCAACAACGAGCCGTCCGGTCTCACGCCGATCACCGACAGGCCGTTCAGCGCGTTCAACGAGGATGGCTGGAGCGACGACATGGAGTCGACGTTCTCGATCGTCCAGGACGCGACGGCCCCCGTGTCGCCCTCCAACGTCGGACAGGCGTACTACCCGGCCGGCTCCCCGGACGGGTTCAACCCTGTGCTCGACGAGTACTCGTTCAGCTCGGCCGGCTACACGACGCTCTACGTCTCGTTCTGGGTGAAGATCTCCAGCAACTGGCAGAGCGATACCGGCGGGAACAAGATCGGCTACATGTGGATGCACAACCAGCCGACGGCCTATGCCCTCTTCGTTCCCACCACCACGTCGCCGGACAGCGTCTTCGGAAGCCTGCACTCGCAGATCCGCCTCCAGTCGAGTCCCGACGGATCGGGCGGTGAGCAGTGTCTGTACGCCAACGTGAAGGACGTGCCGATCGTGCGCGGCCAGTGGCAGCACTGGGAGGTGCTGATGACCTCCAATACCGGCAACAACTACGACGGCACGGTGAAGTGGTGGATCGACGGCACGCTGGCCGGCGACTACACCGACATCCGCTTCGCGGACGCTTCGGAGAGCAACACCTGGCAGAAGGTGTCCTGGGCACCGGTCTACGGTGGCGGAGGCCCCCAGACCGTCCAGCAGGATCAGTACATGTGGATGGACAACTACTACGCGAGCGGCCAGTAGGCCGCGAGCACGCGTGCCGTGAGCGGGACGAGGGCCGGGGAGTGGATGCCCGGCCCTCGGTTCGTTCCGGGAGGCACCGGGGGTGGCTCGGAACTTGCTCGTCGGGACCACGCATGGCGCACGAGCATCGTTCCTCCCTCCGGAGAGTCCGTTGGCCCGGCATACGGTCCTGCAACTCATCCATACGACCGACCCGGGAGGGTCGGAGACGCTCGTGCAGGAGCTCGTCGAGCGCCTGTACGGCAAGGGATGGCGTTGCATCGTCGCGCTGCCCGCGGACGGATGGCTGCATAGCGCTCTGGTGGGGAGCCCGGCCGACGTGGTTGCGCTCTCGCACGGAGCCAGGCTCGACGCCAAGTTCGTGTACCGCCTCGTCCGGCTCGTGCGCGGCAGTGGCGTCGATCTGATCCACACGCACCACTTCGGCCCCGCTCTCTATGGAGGAAGCGTCGGCCGCCTGGTTGGCGTGCCGGTGGTCTCGACCATCCACGGGACTGTCGACCTGGCGTGGGCGCACCGGTGGTGGAACCTCAAGCTGCATCTCCTGCAAGGGCCCCGGCATCGGTTCGTGGCCGTCACGGAGGAGGTCCGGCGCGCGGTGATTGAGGACCTGCAGGTATCGGCCGAGCGCGTGCAGGTCGTGAGGAACGGCATCGACAGCGAGCGCTTCGTGTCCGCGCCGGACCGGTCTTTTCGCGCCGAGCTCGGATGGAACTCGGGAGACCTCGTCGTGGGTGCGGTCGGACACGTGCGGGGGCCCAAGAGCTACGAGACCCTCATCGACGCAGCCAGTATCCTGCGCTTCCGCTGCCCGGAATGTCGGTTCGTCATCGTGGGCGACACCACGGAGGAGCCCGAGCTGTACCGCGCGCTCCTGGTGCGGCGTCGCGATCTCAAGCTGGAGAATCGCGTCGTGTTCGCGGGGTTTCGGAACGACATCCCCCGCGTGCTGAACAACTTCGACGTGTTCGTGAGCAGCTCCAGCCGCGAAGGCCTGCCGCTCGCCGTCCTGCAGGCGATGGCGACGAGCCTGCCGGTCGTGTCCACCAGGTCCGGCGGACCCCAGGAAGTGCTCACCGACGGGCGCAACGGAGTGCTCGTGCCGACCCGGGATCCTGCCGCCCTCGCCCATGCCATCGAGCGTCTCGCCAAGGATGCGGCGCTGCGGGCCGGCCTCGGGGCGGCGGCACGCGCGACCGTCGTGAGGGAGTACACGCGGGAGCGCATGGTGCGGGACTACGAGCGCCTGTACCTGGAGAGCGTCGCCCGTGGTCGGCGGTCCGATGCAGGAGGGCGGCCCCGGTCGGCGCCAGGAGTCGAACCCCGCGCTCTCGTCTCGTAGAAGGGAGGCGGGTGCGCTCATGTGCGGCTTCGCGGGCATCTACGCACCGGACGGCGTTTCCGCGGAGGCCGGGCGCTCACGGGTCCTGGAGATGGCGAGGCGGCTGCGCCACAGGGGGCCGGACGACGAGGGCGCATGGACGGAACCCGACGCCGGCGTCGCACTCGCTTTCCGCCGGCTCTCGATCATCGATCTGACTCCGGCGGGCCATCAGCCGATGTCGACGCCCTCGGGGCGTTGGACGCTCGTCTTCAACGGAGAGGTCTACAACTTCGCGGAGCTGCGCGCGGAGCTGGAGGCGCGCGGACGGCGCTTCCGCGGCCGCTCGGACACCGAGGTCGTGCTGGCGGCCATCGAGACGTGGGGCGTGGCGGACGCCGCGCGCCGGTTCATCGGCATGTTCGCGATCGCGGTGTGGGACGCCGGGGAGCGCCAGCTCTTCCTCGTGCGCGACCGCATGGGGATCAAGCCTCTCTACTACCATGTGAGTTCGGGACTCGTCACGTTCGCGTCCGAGCTGAAGGCGCTGCGCGCCGGCCCGTCGTTCGACAGCACGGTCGACCGTGAAGGTCTGGCGTGTTATCTGCGCTATTTCTACATCCCCGCTCCGCGCACCATCTACCGCAGCACCTTCAAGGTGCGGCCGGGGCACGTGGTGCGCCTGTCCGCGGACACGCTCGCCCGCCCCGCCTCGGAGCCGTACTGGTCGCTCTGCGAGGTCGCGGAGCGGGGCACCGGCGCGCGCCGCGAGGACGGAGACGACGAGGAGGCGGTCGACGCGCTCGAGGAGCTCCTCCGGGACGCCGTGGCCCGCCGGCTCGTCTCCGACGTCCCCCTGGGGGCGCTGCTCTCGGGGGGCGTCGACTCGACCACGGTCGTGGCCCTCATGCAGGCCCTGGGCGGGCGAACGAAGACGTTCACGATCGGCTTCGACGTGGCCGAGCACGACGAGTCGGCGCACGCACGGCGGATCGCGTCGCATCTGGGGACGGATCACACCGAGCTGACGCTGAGCGGCGAGGATGCGCTCGCGGTCGTGCCGGACCTGCCCGAGATCTTCGACGAGCCGCTCTCCGATCCGTCCCAGATCCCGACGTACCTGGTGAGCCGGCTCGCCCGCAGGGACGTCACCGTCGCGCTCACGGGCGACGGCGGGGACGAGCTCTTCGCGGGCTACAACCGCTACGTGCACGGGCGAACCTGGATCTCGCGGCTCCGCAGGGTCCCCCGTCCCGCCCGCCGCCTGGCCGCGGCGGCGATCGGCGGCGTCGGGTCGACGCGCTGGGACCGGGTCGGCGAGATGGTCCATGCGCTGCCGGGATCCGGGGCACCGGTGCGGCTCGCCGGCGAGAAGGTCCACAAGCTGGGGCGCCTGATGGCGAGGGACGGCGACGCGGAGATGTATCGCTCGCTGCTGTCCGTGTGGGACCGGCCGGAGCGGTTCCTGCAGTCACCCGTCGGCGACGACGACCCGCTCTTCTTCGAGTCGATGGCGGCCGGTGACGGCGAGCGGTCGTTCACGGAGCGGATGATGCTCGTCGACCAGCGCCACTACCTCCCGGACGACATCCTGGCCAAGGTCGACCGTGCGAGCATGGCGGTCAGCCTGGAGGTGCGCGTGCCCGTGCTCGACCATCGCGTGGTGGAGCATGCCTGGACGCTCCCTCAGCGGCACCGGATCCGGGACGGGACGGGCAAGTGGATCCTGAGGCAGGTGCTCTACCGGCACGTCCCCCGCTCCCTGGTGGAGCGCCCCAAGGTCGGGTTCATGGCGCCGGTGGACGCGTGGCTCCGCGGCCCGTTGCGTCCGTGGGCGGAGGACCTCGTCTCCGATCTGTCCGACGACGACCTGCTGCGCGGCGACGCGGTACGGAGCGCGTGGAGCGCGTTCCTGAAGGGACACGCCGAGCTCGGCATGGGGCTCTGGACGATCCTACTGTTCCAGGCCTGGCGCCAGCACGCCGGCTCCTGCTCCTGAGGCATCGGCGACGACGGAGAGCAGGCGCCGCTCGTCCTCCTCCCAGTGGTAGTGCCGGGCCACCGCCCGCCGACCGGCCTCGCCCATCGCGCCCCGCGCTTCGCGCATCCCGAGCAGCGCCCGCAGGCGCGCGGCCAGGTCGCTCGCGTCACGGTCCCGGAACGTCATGCCGGCGCCGGTCTCGTCCAGGATGCGCTGGACCGGCCTCATGTCGGAGGAGACCACGGGAAGACCGGCGCCCATGTAGTCGAACAGCTTGTTGGGCACGGTGGTGTGGCACTGGGCCGTGGCGTGGTGGGGGATCAGCCCCACGTCCGCCTCGCGCACCCTCGCCAGGGCCTCGTCATAGGGCAGTCGACCGAGGAAGCGTACTCCCTCATCGCCCTGCCCGCAGTTCCTCGCCTGTGCCTTCATCGCCTCGAGGTCACGCCCGTCTCCTATGACGGCGAGCCTCACGTCGAGGCCCGCCCGCCTGCATTCGGCGACTGCGTCGATCGCGGTGCCGATGCCGCGATTCTGCTCCACGAAGCCGAGGTACACCACCTCGAGGCCCCGGCGGCGTCCCTCCCGTCCGGCGCCGTCCGCCGGGTGCGCCCACGTGGACGTCCCCGCGCCGTCGAGCCTCGCCAGAGGGGGCGTATTCGAGACGACGGTGATGCGATCTGCGGGCACGCCGAGCGAGACCAGGCGCTTCTTCGACTCCTCGACCACGACGATGACGTGGGCGACGCGCCGGAGGACCCAGCGCTCCGTCGCGGCGACCAGGGCCGGATTTCGGATCGCGACGTTGAGCAAGCTGCCCCCCCCGCTGCTCCACAGGTCCCGGATCATCTCGGGATAGTTCTCCGCCATGTCCAGGACCACGGGCAGCCCGAGCCGCCTGCCGGCCCACACCGCCGTCGGCGCCAGGGGAAGGTCCCGCACCAGGAGCACGCGGGCGCCGGTGCCGTGCGCGGTGCTGCGGATGAGACGGTACCAACGCGGATTGAAGAACGCCGGAAACTGACTCGCTCCGTCGATCCGGGAGCCGAGGCGTCGCAGGGGCTTCAGGCGGTGGACCCAGCACTCGTCGAGGTGCTCCAGCTCGGGCCGGCGATCCCGGTTGCGCGCGACGACGTGGACCGCCCATCCGTGCGCCGAGAGGGACCGACCGATCTTCTCGATGCGGACGTCCCACGGGTATTCGGAGTCCCAGATGGCGCACACGACCCGTTCGGTCGTGTGGACGTCGGGGTGCGCGTCGGGCCGGATCCTCATGGATAGCCGACCGCGCTCAGTCGGTACCGCAGATTACACGCTAGCTGGCGGGCATCCCCCTGGTTCGTCTCGCCCTGGCAGCGGTCCACGATGAGTGGCTCCTCCGGCTGGCGCGATGCGACGACCCGCTCGCGGGTCCACATAGACCGTGGCTCCTCCGTTCCTGGTGCCTGGGAGTGACATGCCGGATGGCCGACGACTCGTCCTTCGTTCTTTCCTGTGCAAGGGCGGTGCCCGGAGCACGGGCCGTCCAGGATGGCGGGGCGTCGCTTCGGATGCCCCGATGAAGCCGGACCCTGCGGGCTCCCGGTGAACCGTGGTGGCCACGCAACAGCACGGACTCCGGGTGGTGCGCGGAGGCAGCGCGGCTCGACTCGGCCACCCGATGGAGGAGAGAACCCGACCGGATGGCGCCGCGCCGGAGAATCCCGGTGCACGGATCTTGCACAGGCTCGTCCTCGTGCCGCACGCCACTTCGGTCCCGCCCGTTCGACGAGGTCGCTGTGCACCGCGTTGGGTCAGCCCATTCCTTCAACACGATCACTCGATGAGCAAGTTCTATGTGGTCGGCGGCAGGCAGAAGCGAGACCTGAGGCCGGGGCAGGACGAGTGGCAGCATTACGAGGCGGGGCTCATCGTCGCGGTCGACTCGGAGACCGGTGAGACCGTCACGTGCGTCGAGTACGTGTCGCCGTCGGACGCCTGCGCCTCGCAGGACGACCCTTCCATCGTGTTCAAGACTGCGACCCTGGCCGGGAATCGAATGTACGTACCGACCCAGACGGAGCTGCTGCTCTACACGGTTCCTTCGTTCGAGCGCATCGGCTACGTCTCGCTCCCCTGCTTCAACGACGTGCACCACGTCACGCCCGGCTCGAACGGAACGCTCTTCGTCGCCGACACCGGCCTGGACATGGTTCTCGAGCTGGAGGCGGACGGCAGGGTGGTGAAGGAGTGGAGCGTCACCGGCGAGGAGCTGTGGCGTCGCTTCTCCCGCGACGTGGACTACCGCAAGGTCGTCACGACGAAGCCGCACCATGCGCACCCCAATCACGTGTTCTTCCTGAACGGGGAGGTCTGGGCCACTCGCTGTGACCAACGCGACATCGTGTGCCTCAGCCGCGAGCGCGAGCCCGTGTGCATCTCCCAGAACCTGATCCACGACGGGCTGGTCCACGACGGGAGGATCTACTTCACCGCCGTCACGGGCGAGGTGGCCGTACTGGATGCCGAGTCGCTGCAGGTGTCCGGGCGCTACGACCTGAACGAGATCGCCGGCAGTCGGACGCCCCTCGGGTGGTGCCGCGGGCTCGAGGTGATCGACGAGGCCCACGTCGTCGTCGGGTTCTCCCGACTGCGCCCGACCCGGTGGAAGGAGAAGGTCCACTGGGTCAAGCATCGACTGGGGGGCGATGGGCGGGGGCTGCTCCCGACGCGCCTGATGATGTTCGATCTGCGACGTGGGGCGGTCTGCTGGAAGACGGACCTCGAACCGGCGGGGATGAACGCCGTCTTCTCCGTTCACTCGCAGCCGGAACAGGGCGTCAGCGACTCCCGCTGACGTAGTACTGGTCCAGCCACATGTACTGGTTCCGCCGGACGGTCTGCGGCGGCCCGCCGCCCCAAACCGGCCGCCAGGACACCCTCTGCCAGAAGTGGCCCTGCCCGGCGGCACTGAAGCGGCGGTGCTGGTAGATGCCGGCCAGATCGCCGTCGATCCACCACTCGATGGAGCCGTTCCACTGGCTGCCGGTATTGGAGATCAGGAGGATCTCCCAGTGCTGCCACTTGCCGCGGACGATCGGCACGTCGTTCGCGTCGACCGGCAGGTCCTGCTCGCCGCGCCGTCCATCGGGCGTGGACTGGAGCCGCATCTGCGAATGCAGGCTCCCGTACACGCTGTCCGCCGAGCCCGGGACGAAGAGCGCGTAGGCAGTCGGCTCGTTGTGGGTCCACGCGTAACCGATCTTGTTGCCGACCGTGTGGCTCTGCCAGTTGTCCGAGATCTTCACCCAGAACGAGATGTAGAGGTGCGTCAAGCACAGATAACCGAAGTTCTTGTCCAGCCCTATGGGCGAGGCGTTTCCCGGCAGGCCGGCCGGAAAGAGCGCCTGGCCTACGCCGAGGGTGGAGTCCGGCGCCATCGAGTCCGCGGCGATGCTGAAGTACGGGCCGCCGTCAATGGCCCATCCGTCGGCGGACACCGCGTTCGTGTCGCTGAAGAGCAGGTCGGTCACCCTCGTGAATCCTGAAGGCTCGTGGGGGTGTTGGGGGCTGGCCCCCGTGGTGGTATCGGCTGGAAGGGGCATCGCACGCGCCCGGACGCACTGGGTCGCCTTCGGGAGCCTGGCGCCCGCCCCTGCCGGGTCCGAACATCCGACGACGAGGAAACCGAGCCCGAAGAGCACCCCTGCGCCGGCGAGAGCACACCGTCCTTGGACAGTCATGGATCGACCTCCATGGCCGAAGCCGTTCTCCCGACACCGATCCGCCCTCCCGTGCGGGCCTTGTCGGACTAGCGTGCTCTCATCGGTACAACATGCATGCCACGTGGTGTTCGTCGCGTGGGTGCGACGGCGTCATCGAGGGGTCGCCACGACGCCGGGCGCCCGTGCCGCCTTCGCTCCTGCGCCGCGAGGCATCTCCGCCACGCAACCGCCGGAGTCCCGGACTCCGGGCCGAGGGATGCCGTGACAGGGAGAGGCTCAGGCTGCCGGCCGATCACATATCGGTATCATGCACCTTACACGCTACGTGGGCGCAGCTCGATGACGATCGACCGGGCGTAGCGACGCAGGAACGGGACCCGGCGGAGCAGCATCATGTCGAGGTCGGCGATCCACGAGACGAGCCTCTTGAACGGCAGGACCTTCTCGAGGCGCGAGAAGAGGTGATGCACGCGCCAGGTGACATCGAACAGCTCGCGGAACGGATCCAGTTGAGCGAGCGTGATCTGGTCCTTCCAGTGATCCGGATCCTCCGGCGCATCCGACGCGACAGGCACGAACCGCCTGAGCCGCTGGAGGAACGGGCTCTCGCCGAGAGGCTCCTTGAACACGGCGACCCCGCCGGGCTTGAGCACCCGATGCAGCTCCTTCGCGCACAGCTCCTTGTCTCGCACGTGGTGCAGGATCCCCTGGCCCGCGATCACGTCGTAGTGGCTCGCCGGCCATGGGATGTCGTACATCGAGCCGTGCTCCACCGTGACGCGGCCGGCCACCCCATTCATCTCGGCCCGGGCTTTCGCGAGGCGCACGGCGACCTCCGAGATGTCGAAGGCGTCGACGTGGGCAGCACCTCTCTTGGCCAGAATCACGCTGAGCCAGCCGTCGCCGCAGCCGGCGTCCAGCACCGTCTTGTCTCGCACGTCTCCCAGCCTGAGGACCGATTCGAAATACGGATTGGGGTGCGGGATCGTGCAGCCGTCGAACCTGGTCCAGTCGCTGGGCTCCATCCGCAGGTCCTCCTTCCGGATCTTGGAGTAGACCTGCTTGTGCTTCTGTTCCTCGAACCGCTCCTCAGCCGCTATGCCGGCGCCTTCGGTGGGGCGCCGGACGGTGGTGCTCACGGATCTGTCCGCGGACGGCGCGATGGTCGCGGGGCGCATGACGGCCTCCATGGAGTTGGGGGGGACGCAAGCCCCCGTGCTACGAGCAAGATGCGGACCAGAGAACCAGCCTCCTCCCTCGTGTCGAATGGGTGGTTGTGGAGGCGCAGGGCGGCAGGCGCTCGGACGGCCCAGACCCGTTGCGCTCGGCAAGCGCCTTCCGTGGCCGGTGTCGATCGAGCTCCAACATCCGCCTTCAGCGACTCAACCCATCGGGATGCCGGATGCATATACATGGTCGATCTGGAAATAGTCCGTCTGGGTCTTGGTCGCGGTCGAGTCCCCCCCGCCACCCCAGTACGGAGCCCACTCCCGGCCCCAGAAGCCTGACGGATATTGCGCGTCGCGCCACTGCACGTCGGTGTAGTCCATCAGGAGTTGTCCGTCCAGCCACAGCTTCAGCATGCCGTTGGCGGAGCTCGGCGGGCTGTTGAGCGTCATGACGTACTCGAGGTGGTGCCACACACCGAACGTGAATACGCTGTCTTCGGCAGGGACGACGTTCTGGTCCAGCTCACGGCCCTGCGGGGAAATCTCGCTCAGGTATGCCTGCTGCTGCACCATGATCGGCACTTTGGTCCTCATGACCGGACTGCCCTGGGTCCCACAGTCCTTGACGTAGGAGACGATGTAGACCTGGGCGGGAGCGCCACCCTGCGCCGCGGTGGCAACCCCGATGTAGCCGCCGAACTTCACCCCAATGCAATTCATCTCGAAGTCCGATCCGGGCACGCGGATCCAACTGCTCTCATAGATGGTGGAGTCCTGTGTGCTGTCATTCCACAGCGGGTTGTCGTAGCCCTCGAGCGCGCCGGGCGTCAGGTGGTCCCACTTGACGCCTGCGGGATACTTGAATTGCAGCACATAGGGAGGCGATTGGGGGGCGTCGCTGGCTTGGACGATGGACTGGTCGCCATAATCGCCAACGAACCCCGTGTCGACCGCCCAGCAACCATTGATGATCCCCATACTGGAGGCACCTACATCGCTTGAGCAGTGCACCGGCGACCACGGCATGACGGAGTCGAACGCGATCTCGGCGATGGCTTGGTAGCCTGCGGGCTCGTGGGGGTACTCCGCGGATGCTTCGCGGGACGTGCTGCCGCTCGCGTAGAAGTGATCCATGTCCATGTGCATCGCGGCGGTCGTGGTGTGTCTGGAGTCCCCCCAGATCGGTGCCCACACGATGTCTCCCCATACCGGCGACTGGGTGCTGTCAGCGGTCTGTACGTCGCTGTAACTGCCTGCTTCTGTGCCGTCGATCCACCACGTGACCTGTCCGTTCGCTGTGCTGCCCGTATTCGCGACCAGAAGCACCTCCCACTGGTGCCACTGCCCCGGCGCTAAGCTGACGTCGTTCACGTTGGCTGTTAGGGTGCTGTCTGTGGGCGCGTGCAATTGGACCTGCGTGTGCAGGGCGCCCGAAGAGTCCGCTTGGACCTCGAGCGTCAGGGCGTGATTGCCGTGCTGATGGAAGTCGACCAGCGTCGTGATCGGTGGGTTGTACTCGGGGGTCTGCCAGTTGGACGACAGTCTGACCCAGAAGGACGCATACAGGCGCACGTAACCGAGGGTGGTGTCCATGGCGAAGAACGGGGAGGCCGGGAATCCACCTGACGCCCATCCGGCCGGGAACTTGATGCGACCCACGTTCGGCGGAGACTTGGGAGCGGTCGAGTCGGTTGCGAGGACGTAGTACGTCGTGTCGCTTGGGTCGTACCATCCGTCCTCGTTGTAAGCATTGAAGGGGCGGTCCGTGAGTTGCGTCATGCCTCCGGGCTCGTGCGTCTCGAACGTCGACAGAGCGTGCAGCGCCGCGAAGGGGAGTTGCGGCCGCCGTGCCCCCGCCGCCGTCGGTACGTCCGAACACCCGCTCGCGAGCAGTGCCACGACGGCAATTGCGAACCATGTTCTCATGCGCATCGTTTATCCTCCTCTATTGCCCGACGTGCACGACGTCGCAGCCGTGGATGGGGTTCCGTGACGTCTTGCCGTTCACGCAGAGCTGCGTGGTGGACGGGGTTACCTCGCCGGCCGCCACGAGCGCACCCCGGTCGAAATGCAGGACGAGGTCGGGGATCCCGTCGCCGTTCACGTCCTCGATCGACGCCATCGGCGTGCCGTTGTTGCGGAGCGACACGGGAACGCCCGCACCGTCGCCGTCGCCGAGGCTCACGCTCGAGACGTCGATCTTGCTCACGTCGAGCTGGGCGCTGCCGAGGATCGCGACGGGGAGCGAGCCCTGGGCGGTGTAGCCCGTCGTGCTGTCGCCCTGCAGTTGAAACGGGTTCGTCGTGCTGCCAGGCTCGATGTCGATCGAGACCTGCTGGACGGGGCGGTCGCGGAGCCACAGCGTGGCGTGGAGCGAGTCGAGGCGCCTGACATACCACGGAGTGTGCTTGGGAGAGGACCACCCTGCGACGTCCCCCAGGGCGTTGATCGCGTTCGCTCCGTCCTGGAAGGTGGCGTCGTAAGGGGACGTGAGGTGCCAGGTGTGGCCGCTCTCCCAGACGGTCGCGTACAGGGCAAGGGCGACGTCGGATACACTGAACGTGCCTGCCATCGTGCCCTTGGCGTTGATGGCGCCGGGGTAGTCCGCGCCGTAGTAGGCGCGAAGCCCGAAGTCCGTATAGGATCCTGCTTGCCAGAGGGTCGCAAACCAGGTGTCGCATAAGACGCTGCAGCCCTCGACGCCGGACACCTGCCCCACGTCGTTGATGGCAAAGGCCGAGAACGAGGGGTTATTGGCAGATTGCCCTCCGAGCTCGGTCTGCTGCCCGTTCTGCCAGATGAAGGCGTCCCAGTACTGCTCCGACACGTTGAGCGGCATACGTACAGCGTTGATCAGCGCCTGGCCGGCGTCGTTCAGCGCCACCGCACTGTAAGACGAGAGGCTGACACCGGCAGGCACAGTGAGCTTGATCTGCGTCATCTGCCCGTTCTGCCAGAGGAACACGTGCGCCAGGTACGGCTTGCTCTTGCTCTCCCCGAGCACCGCTCCGGCGTCGTTCAGCGCGAAGGCCGCGCTGAGCGAATCGCCAGGGAGCGTCCCAAGGTCCCGAACCGAGCTGCCGGTCCAGAGCAACGCATGATCGGGGCCCTGCGCGCTCGGCCCCGTCCACGCGACTTCACCGGATGCGTTGAGGTGGACGGATCTCGAAACGTTACCGCCGTGGGTGAACGGTTCTGCCTCGCCGATGGGGTAGGGGTATGGGAACGGCGCGTAGGTCCCGGCCGCGAGCGGCCCCAGGTCCTTCATGCCCCCGGTCGGGTCCCAGAGCACCGCGTGCCATGCGCCGCCCGCGTCCTTGCTGATGCCCGCGATCTGGCCCGCGTCGTTGATCTCTTCCGCTCGGCTCTGGTCTCCGCCGAGCGTGCCGAGATCCTTCATCGTGCCGTTCTGCCAGAGGAACGCATGCACCTCACCCGAGGTGGTCTGGCTCTCGCCGACGACCTGGTCGTCGGCGTTCACGTCCCAGGCCTCGCTCTCCACACCGCCGAGCGTGCCGAGGTCCTCCATGGTGTAGGGGATGGTGTCGGAGACGAGCTGCGGGGCCGCCAGGGCCCGGCTCGCGGACGGGGCCACGATCGAGTTGGACGCTCGGGGCGCGTCC
>JBJKSF010000063.1:0-12333 GCA_046704285.1 Longimicrobiales bacterium
ACGGTGACCCGCGCCGACACGTCGTGGGCGACGGCGCGGGTCACCGTGGCGTGGCCGAAGACCACCCGGGCCGAATCCGGGTCGGGCGCTACCCGAGCGCGGGCCCGGGCTTCCGCGCGCGCCCGACCCAGCGGGCCGGCGGCGAGGAGCGCGATGCCCGCCGAGCCGATCAGCGCCGCTCTTCCTGCTCTCAGAATGCCATCCATGGATCGTCTCGCTGTTGGAGCTGTTGCGGACGGGCACGCACGGGGCGCGCCCGAAGGGGCAGCCACGGTCCGGGCAGGCCCGCCGCGGGGAACGTCCGGACCTCCGCTCTCCCCGGGGGGAGGACGATGGAGCAGGCACGCTAGGAGGGGGCAGGCGGGCGAGCAAGGCCGGGGTCACGCGGCCCCGCTCCGTCCGGCTCGATGCGTTGGTTAGTCGCCCCCGGGGCCCCTGCACGCCCTCGCCGCGGCCGCCGAGACCGGAAGCTGCGCTCTCTGTCCGAGCGGCCGGTGCTTGGCCGCTTCCCCACTCCTTCGTACCGTTTGGACAGGCGCTGCGACGAAGCGCGCCGAGGAGGGGACCATGAAGCTGTGTGTACCCACGGAGGGCCAGGAGGGCCTGCTCGCCCGGGTCAGCGACCACTTCGGCCGCTCGGTGGCGTTCACCGTGGTCGACACGGGGCAGGACGGCGTCGAGGCGTTTCCGAATCCCGAGCGGCGTCACGATCGCGGGCGGTGCGCGGTGGCCACGTACCTGGCCGACCGCCACGTCGACGCCGTGGCGTGCCGGGAGATCGGACCCAACGTGCTCGCTTCCCTGAGGGCCGTGGGGATCGACGTCTTCCGCACCGCGGGTGCCACCGTGAGCGACGTGCTCGAGGCGGCGCGGAGCTCGTCCCTGGAGCCCCTGGGAGAGCCGGAGCGGTAGCGCGCGGAGCTGGAGTCGGGCTGCATGCCGCTTGGCGCGCGGGTACGACGCGCGACGCCACGCCACGTCGCCCTCGGGCTGCCCGGACGTCTAGCTCGCGGGTCTCCGCGCCCTCCCCTCCGGCAGCTTGCCCTGCCGGGCCACCATCTCCGCGGAGACTCGCGCGCGTGTCGCGATGAGAGGCTGCGCGAGGGGCAGCCGTTCTTCGATCCGGCTCAGGCGTGCGCGCAGCTCACCCGCAGGAGCCAGCTCCGCGAGCACGGTGCGCGCCTCCGTGCGGATGCGGTCGACGGCGCGGTCGAGTACCAGCGCGGCCAGGCCCCGGGGCAGGGCGCCCTCCGGGTCCTCGCCGGCGAAGCCGAGCTTGGCGACGCGCAGGGCGACGCTCTCGGCCGCGTAGATCTCGATGGCGATGTCGGCCAGGCTGGAGAGGATCTGCTGCTGGCCCGGATCCGCCATCCGCTCCGGGCCGAGCCGCGCCACGCTCTCGCCGACGAGCTCCCGGTAGAGGGCCTTGAGAGAGTCGAACGTGTCGCCGTCGCCGGCGCGGGCGCCGGCGTCCAGATCCGCCCAGCGCTTCAGGATCGAGCGCTGGGCGTGCAGCCGGCAGATCTCGTTCGTCCCCTCGTAGATGCGCGTGACGCGGGAGTCCCGGTACATGTGCGCCGGCGGGTATTCCTCGCTGAACCCGTAGCCTCCGAAGACCTGCACTGCCTCGTCCGTCACGCCATGGTAGGTCTCCGACGCGTACACCTTCGCCATCGCGCACTCGGCCGAGAACTCGGCGAGCGCGCCCAGCCGCTCGTCCAGCGAGATGGCGCCCTTCTCCTTCAGGGATTCGATCGCGCGGTAGACGAGGCCCGCAGTGCGGAACGCCACGGTCTCCGCCGCGTAGGCCCGGGCCGCCATGTCCGCCAGCTTGCGGCGGATGAGGCCGAAGTCGGCGATGGGCCGGCCGAACTGGACGCGCTCGCCCGCGTACTTCGCCGCCGCCTCCAGCGCCGCCGCCGCGCCGGCCGCGCTCGTGGCCGAGAGCTTGAGCCTTCCCATGTTGAGCGTGCAGAACGCCACCTTGTGCCCTTTGCCGATCTCCCCGAGGACGTTCTCCACGGGGACGCGCACCCCTTCGAGCGAGAGCGCGCACACCGAGGAGCCGTGCTGGCCCAGCAGCCGCTCGGGCGGAGCGACGACGAGGCCCGGCGTGTCGCGCTCGACCAGGAAGGCCGTGAAGTGCTCGCCATCGACCTTGGCGAACAGCACGAACAGGTCGGCCCACCCGGCGTTCGAGATCCACTGCTTGGAGCCGTCCAGGACGAAATGCGTTCCGGCCTCGTCGAGGACCGCGCGGGTGTGGATGTTCATCGCGTCGGACCCGCTGCTCGGCTCCGTGAGCGCGAAGGCCGACAGCATCCGGCCCTCGATGCAGGGCCCCAGGTACTTCTCCACCTGGGCGGGCGTCCCGAAGTAGACGATCGGGAGCGTGCCGATCCCCTGATGGCCGAAGATCACGGTGCCCATCGGCCCGAGCTCCCGCGCCGCCGTGCACATGCCCGTGACCGCGAGCACGTTGAGGTCGAGCCCGCCGTACTCCTCGGGCACCTCGAGCATGAAGAGCCCGAGCTCGCCGGCCTGCTCGAAGAGTCGGCGAACCGTCGCGCCGTCACCGGCCAGCAGCTCCGTCATGGCGGAGGCCACGTCGCGCTCGGAGAACTCCCGCATGGTGCGGGCGAGCATGAGCTCCTCCTCGCCGAGGTCGTCCGGCACGACGACGTCCTCCGGCGCCACCGGGTGCACGAGGAAGCTGCCGCCTGTCTCCTGGATCACGGACATGTCATCTCCCGGGAGGGAGGGTCGAGTGGGTGGCCGCCGGCCGCGCTGCTCGGCGCCTGGGCGTCGCGGTGCTTCGCCGTGCTTCGCCGTGCTTCGCCGTGCTCGTGCGACGGGCCGCTCAGGGAAGGTACCCCGGTGCGGGCCGGAGAGGGGAGGGCCGTCCCGACTTCGCCAGTGGCGCCGCCTGAAGCTACATTCCCGGAACCCTGTGCGCGCGACGGCCCGACGGCCCGACGCGCAGGATCACTGTGGACCCTCCGGGAGCTCTTTCCCTTGAAGCGAATCCTGGTCACGGGGGCCGGCGGTCAGATCGGCTCCTGGCTCGTGCCCGCCCTGCGCCGCCTCTACGGCGACGAGAACGTCCTGGCCACCGACATCCGCACCCTGGACCCCGAGGCCGTGGAGGGCGGGCCGTTCCAGGTCCTGGACGCGACCAACGGCAAGGCCGTGGGCCAGGCGGTCATGCGCCACGGCGCCGACACGATCTACCATCTGGCCGCGATCCTGTCGGCGGTGGGCGAGCGCGACCCGCGCCTGGCGTGGCAGGTGAACATGACGAGCCTGGAGGCCGTGCTGGAGGTCGCGCGCGAGCAGAAGTGCGCGGTGTTCACGCCCAGCTCGATCGGGGCGTTCGGGCCCGAAACGCCGAAGGATCCGACGCCCCAGGACACGCTCATGCGCCCGACCACCATCTACGGCATCACGAAGGTCGCGGGCGAGCTGCTGTGCGACTACTACCACAAGCGCTATGGGGTCGACACGCGCGGCGTGCGCTTTCCGGGGCTGATCTCCTACGGGGCGCCTCCGGGAGGCGGGACGACGGACTGGGCCGTGGAGATCTTCGGCGACGCCGTGGAGCGGCGGTCCTATACGTGCTTCCTGAAGGCCGACACACGTCTCGACATGATGTACATGCCCGACGCCGTGCGGGCGGCGATCGGCGTCATGGAGGCCGATCCCGACCGGCTCGTGCACCGCAACGCGTTCAACGTGACCGCGATGCAGCTCTGCCCCAGGACCCTGGCGGAGGAGATCCGCAAGCACGTCCCGGATTTCCGCATCGACTACGACGTGGATCCGGTGCGCGAGGCGATCGCCGAATCGTGGCCGGATCGCCTCGACGACTCGGCCGCGCGCACGGAGTGGGACTGGAAGCCGGAGTACGACGCGAGCGCCATGACCCGCGACATGCTGACGCACCTGAGACAAGGTTAGAGCGATGCCACTGGATCGACTGAGCGGCGTGCTGGACGCGCACGTGAAGAGCCTGGAGGAAGCGGGAACGGCCAAGGGAGCCGAGAAGGTGGTCGTGGGCGTGAAGCCGGCCGAGGGGAGCCGGGGCCCGCGTTTCCTGCTGCGGGGCGAGGGCGACAAGGAGTTCATCCGCCTCAACTCGAACTCCTACCTGGGCCTCGGCCTGCGGCCCGAGGTCGTCGCCGCGGAGGAAGCGGCGACCCGCGCATTCGGAGCGGGTCCGGGCGCGGTACGCTTCATCTCCGGCACGTACGAGGCGCACCTCGAGCTCGAGAAGCGGCTGGCCGCGTTCCACGGGCGCGAAGCCGCGATGATCTTCTCGTCGGCCTACGCGACGATCGTGTCCACGATCACGCCTCTCGTGACGCCCGAGACGGTGCTGATCTCCGACGAGCTGAACCACAACTGCATCATCAACGCGATGCGCCTCGCACGTCCCGCCGGCAAGGAGGTGTACCCGCACCTCGACATGGACGGGCTGGACCGGGCGCTGGAGGCATGGAAGGGCAGGGCCAAGCGGGCGTTGGTCGTCACGGACGGCATCTTCTCGATGCGAGGCGACCACGCGCCGCTGGATCGCATGATGGACCTGTGCGCCAAGCACGACGGGGGATACGAGGAGAACGTGATCTGCCTCGTGGACGACTCGCACGGCGTGGGCGCCTTCGGGCGCACCGGCCGCGGGACCGAGGAGCACACGGGCTCGAGGCCGGTGGACGTCCTGGTGGGCACGCTCGGCAAGGCGTTCGGAGTCAACGGGGGCTACGTGAGCGGCAACGCCGCGACGATCCGGTTCCTGCGCGAGTCCTCCCAGATGTACATCTACTCCAACCCCATCACCGTGGGCGAGGCCGCGGCGGCCCTGAAGTCCCTCGATATCGTCGAAGGGCCCGAGGGCGTCGTGCTGCTGGAGCGGCTACGCTCCCTGACACGTCGCTTCGAGGAGGGGCTCGGCAGGATCGGCATCGAGACGATCCCCGGTCCGCATCCGGTGGTCCCGATGATGATCCGGGACACGGCGAAGACGCGTGCCCTGGTGGCCTACCTGTACGAGCAAGGCGTGCTCGTCACGGGGCTCGCCTATCCCGTGGTGCCCCGCGGCGACGAGGAGATCCGCACGCAGATCAACGCGGACCACACGGAGGCGGACGTCGACCACGTGCTCGAGCTGCTCGCGGCCTATCCGGGTTGAGCGGCCTTCCGCCGGCCGCGGCGCCCGGGCACCCTGCGCCCCGGCTGGGCAGCGTGCACTTTGGAGGATCTTCCCCAGACACGTTCCGTGAGGAGCACATGGAGACGCAGCAGGGCGACGCGGTGACGATCCTCTTCATGCTGGCGCTCTTGACCTTCGCCGTGGTGCTCGTGGACGATCGTTGGCTGCGGACGGCGATCGCCGTCGTGCCCGCCCTGCTCATCGTCCAGCGTGCGCTCTCCGCCTCGCGCAACGTGGACTCCGGCCGGAGGATCGGGGCCGCCGACCGGCACGACGGCACCGAGGTGCGCAGCTACATCGAGGATCTCCTCAAGCACTTCCGGGAGTTCTACAGCACGTGCCATCTGATGGCCACCGGCCTCATCGAGCCGGAGGACGCGGAGCGGCGCGCCGGGCAGCTGGAGAAGGACCTGAACCGGCTCCTGGCGGAGGTCACGGACTCGGCCCGCAAGACGAGCGGTGTGTGATCCGGGCGTGAGCGGGCCCCTGCAGGAGGCCTGCGTCGACTCTCGAGGCTGGAACGGCCCGAGGAGGATCCGCCGGGGCTGCATTGCGGCAGCCCAGCAGCGGAGGCGGACCCCCGCAGGGGCCCTGCGTCACCCGTCGAGGCGACAGGGCGGGCGCGCGTGCCCGCAGCCCGCTACCGCG
The DNA here is from genome assembly GCA_046704285.1 of Longimicrobiales bacterium. Lineage (GTDB taxonomy): Bacteria > Gemmatimonadota > Gemmatimonadetes > Longimicrobiales > Gaopeijiaceae > SZUA-318. The sequence continues at coordinate 5,858 of JBJKSF010000063.1, forward strand.
CCGGCACGAACCGCAGCGGGTGCGCCTCCGTGTTGAAGATCACCTTGTCGAAGTCGAGCGCGCCCGGATCCGCGATCAGATAGGCGTACTTGAGCGTCTCGGCCAGGAAGAACGAAGGCATCCCGTCACCCTTCTTCTTCGTGCGGATGTCGGTCAGCCAGGTGAACCCGTCCGGGACCCGCGTCGCGGCGACGATCCGGTGGAAGATGTCCCGCCCCATCTCCCGGTAGCGCTCGTTGCCCGTGAGCATGAAGAGGTAGTAGGCGGACTCGAGGGCCTCGGGCCGCAGGTCGTAGCCCGGGTCGAGGATCTTCCCGGTCACGTAATCGAAGGACTCGGGCTCGATCCCGTAGCGCGTCCACATCGAGTAGACCGAGCTCATGAGGCTCTCGGCGCGGGGCAGGTCCCCCGAGAGCGCCAGCTCCGCGGGGAAGTATGCCTGCAGCGCGCCGAACGTCGTGCGCATGCGCCGGCCGGTGTCCATGTTCGCGACGCCGTACCACAGCCCGGTCGAGGTGGAGTCCGCGACGTACCGGTTCAGCGCGTCGACGCTCGTGGTCCACATCTCGTGGTCGTGCGCGTCGCCGAACAGCAGCCACGACTTGAGGAGATACTCGTAGTACGAGTCGATGCGCCCCCCGATGTGGCTCGCCGGGTCCAGCCACTTGCCCGTGTTCACGTCGAGGATCGTGCCCACGAGGCCGATCTTCGAGCGGCGGTCGTAGACGCCGTCCTGGGCGCGCTCGGCGGCCTTCGCGTAGCGTGGGTCGCCGGTGATGCGGGAGAGGAGTCGGAACTCGAGCTGGAGCGTCCCGATCTCGGCGGGGTTGTTCCTGGGGTCGGAGGTGGCGCCGGTGGCGAGGTTGACGCGCACGTACGGCATCCCCGTCGGCGACTTGAACGCGGGCATGAGCCGATCGGCCAGGTCGGTGGCGAGCTTCAGCCACCGGGGATCGCCGTCCATCTGGTAGGCCGACAGGAGCCCGCCCATCAGGCGGATGTTCACCTCGAAGACCTGCACCGTCATGTCGTGGTCGAACGACAGGTGGCCGAGGATGAGCGCCTTGTCGGAGTCCGCCTGCTGGGTGAGCCCCATGAGCACCATGGTGTCGTACGCGTCCACGGGGGTCATGAGCAGGGGCGCCGAGTACCAGTCGCGATAGCTCCGGCTCACCGGCAGGAGCTCGTCGTGGCCCCAGGCGTAGCGGACGTAGCCCTCCCACGCGTGCAGGAACGCCGCCTTCACTTCGGCGGCGAACGCGGTGTCGGTGGTGAGGCCCGCGACGGCATGGACGGGCCGTGGGGGCGGTGCGGAGCGGGTGGGGGTGGCCGGCCGGGCGCAGGCCGAGAGCGTGAGCGCGAGTCCCAGGAAGGCGATGCGTTTCATGAGCCGGTGGTGAGGGAGTCGGAGGGTGGGCCGCGCTCATTCTTCACGGCCGATCGGCTCCGCGCCAGCCCCGGGCGCGTGCGGCGCCCCGTCCGGCCCCGGCCTCCGGAGGCTCCCCCCGCCCCCATCCAACCGATTGATCGCCCACCCCCCGCCCTCGTAACTTTCTGTCGCCGGTCGATGCGAAACCGCCAGGTGCCCGCGGCCGGCACCTTCCAACCCGTCCCGGAGGACCCGTGTCCGGTCACAGCAAGTGGTCGACCATCAAGCGCAAGAAGGCTGCGCTCGACGCCAAGCGGGGCGCGGTGTTCACCCGGCTGATCCGAGAGATCACCGTGGCGGCGCGCCACGGTGGCGGCAACCCGGAGTTCAACCCGCGGCTGCGCCTGGCGGTGGACACCGCCAAGGCCGCGAACATGCCGTCGGACAACATCGAGCGGGCCATCAAGAAGGGCACCGGCGAGCTCGAGGGCGTGCACTACGAGGAGATCGTGTACGAGGGATACGGGCCGGCCGGCGTGGCGCTGTACATCGAGACGATGACCGACAACCCCAACCGCACGGTCTCCGACCTGCGCCGCGCCCTCACCCGGCACGGCGGCTCGCTGGGGACGAGCGGGTCCGTGGCGTGGCAGTTCGAGCGCAAGGGCGAGGTGTTCGTCGACGCGGGGCGCTACAGCGAGGAGAAGGTCTTCGAGGCGGCCATCGAGGCCGGGGCGGAGGACGTGAGCCGGCAGGAGGACGAGTTCGTCGTCACGTGCGAGTTCACGGTCTTCAACGAGCTGCAGGAGGGCCTCCGGGCCGCCGGCATCGAGCCTTCCTCCGCACACGTCACGATGATCGCCAAGAACGAGGTCGAGGTGGGCGGCAAGGACGCCGAGAGGCTCGTCAAGCTCCTGGACGCGCTCGACGAGTGCGACGACGTCCAGAACGTGCACTCGAACGCCGACATCGACGTCTCGGCGCTCGCCGAGGCCATGTGAGTGGAGGGGGGCCGCTCGCCCGCTCGTCGCGGGTCCCCTGAGCGCGCCCCCGTGCCCGGCTCGAGCGGGGTCCTGGTGCTGGGGATCGACCCGGGAACGGCCGTCACGGGGTACGGCGTCGTCGAGCGCCGGGCGTTCGGCGACCTGAGGCTCGTGGAGTGCGGCGTGATCCGTACGTCGGCGGGCGAGCCGCTGGCCGAGCGCATCCGCGAGATCTACACGGAGGTCGTCTCGCTCCTGGCGCGCCACGAGCCGTGCGCGATGGCGGTCGAGGACGTCTTCCAGGGCAAGAACGTGAGGAGCGCGCTCACGCTCGGCCACGCGCGCGGAGCCATCCTGCTGGCCGGTGCGCTGCGTGGGGTCCCGATCGCCGAGTACGCTCCACGCGCGATCAAGAGCGCGGTGGTGGGCTCGGGCGGGGCCACGAAGGATCAGGTCGGGTTCATGGTGAAGCAGCAGCTCCGCCTGAGGGAGGCCCCGGCTCCGGCCGACGCGGCCGACGGCGTGGCGGTGGCGCTCTGTCACTGCCTGATGGGCGCCTTCCCGGGCTGAAGGGCCGGGGCCGGGCCTGGCGCGGGGGGCCGGGGCCGGCGAGGTTACCGCTGCCCAGCGGGCTCCGCGCCCGCTCCATGGACCGAGCCCCCGCGCAGAGGCATCCTTGATCTCCCGGCTGAACGGCACGCTGCTGACCCGCGGTCCGGACTCCGTGGAAGTGGAGACGGGCGGCGGCGTCGTGTACGAGGTCGAGGTTCCGCTCACGGTCCTGGACCGCCTGCCTCCGGTGGGCAGCTCCGTGCAGCTGCGCACCCTGCAGGTCGTCACCGACAGCTCGGCCTCGCTGTACGGCTTCCTCGACGCGCACGAGCGTGCGCTCTTCCGACGGCTGCTCACGGCGAACGGCGTGGGGGCGCACCTGGCGTGCGCCATGATGTCGGCGCTGTCCGCCGAGCGTCTCGCGCGCGCCCTGGTCGAGAAGGACCTGGCGGCGCTCATGCAGGTGAGCGGCATCGGCAGGAAGAAGGCGGAGAAGATCGCGCTCGAGCTGGCCGACAAGGTGACCGACCTCGCCGTCGTGAGGCCGCGCGCCCCGGGCGAGCCCGCCCTCGCCCCGGCCCAGGACGCCGTGCAGGCCCTGATCGCGCTGGGCTACTCGTTCGTCGCGGCCGACCGCGCCGTGCGCCAGGCTCTCGAGGACGGCGGGGGTGGCTCCACGGAGGAGGTGGTGCGCAGGGCGCTGTCGTACCGGTAGGAGCGGGCGCAACGGGAGCCGCCCGCGCCGCCGCCGCGCGCCGGGGCGCGTCAGTGCAGGGGGCTCAGCAGGCGCCGCACATCCTCGGCCCGGCGCTGCGCTCCGGGCCGCGCACTCCACGCCTCCAGCGTGACGGGACGGGCCTCGGTCAGGTAGCGCTCCTGCATGCGCAGCACCTCCTCGACGGCTTCGTCCCCGTAGAGGAGCAGGTTCAGCTCGAGGTTGAGGTGGAAGGAGCGCCGGTCGAAGTTGGCCGATCCGATCATCGCGAGCGTGCGGTCGGCCGTGAACGTCTTCGCGTGCAGGAACCCCGTGCTGTGCTCCTGCACTTCGACGCCGTCGGCGAGGAGCCCCCCCAGCCAGGCCCGTCCGGCGAGATCCACCACCCGCGCGTCGCTCCTGCGGGGAATCACCACCTGCACGCGCACGCCCCGGAGCGCGGCGAGCTGCAGGGCGATCCGGGTGGGCTCGTCCGGGACGAAGTAGGGCGTGGTCAGGACGATGCGATCGCGCGCTCCGTTGATGGCGGCCACCAGGAGGTCGTGGATCGCGTCGGCACGGTCCGTCGGCCCGGATGGCACCACCTGGAGGGGGGCGTCGCCGTCCGCGCAGGCGGGAGGGAACAGGCCCTCCTGCGGGAGCACGTCCCCGGCGTTGTGGCGCCAATCCTCGTCGAAGAGCATCTGCATCTGCAGCACGGCGGGACCGCGCACGCGCACCACGACCTCGCGCCACCGCCGGGGGTCCGCACCCACGTCCATCAGGTTCATCGATCCGGTGTGGGCGATGTGGCCGTCGACGATCATGAGCTTCCGGTGGTTGCGCAGATCGAGAGGACGCAGCTTGCGTACGAGCAGGGGGAGCGGGAGCACCTTGCGCACGTCGACGCCGGCCCGGCGCAGGCGGGGCGCCAGCCTGCGGTGGAATCGGCGCGAGCCGACCGCGTCGGCCAGCACGCGGCACGCGACCCCGCGCGCCGCCGCGCGCTCCAGCGCCTCCGCCACCGCCTGCCCGGTCCGGTCGGGCTGGATGATGTAGTACAGAAGGTGGACGTGATGGCTGGCCCCGTCGATGTCCTCGATCATCCGCGTGACGGCGTGGGCGTCTCCGGGGGCGACCTCCACCCGGTTCCCCCCGAGCGCGGCGAAGCCGCCGAGACGGTGGATCAGCGCTCCGAGAGCAGCCTGGTCCGCGCGCAGCACCGGCTCGACGGCATGGGCCTGCTGGAACCGGAGGCGCGCGTCGGTCCGGCTCACGTCGAGGATCGCGCGGTGGTGGCGGGCCCGGCGCGTGGGCCGGTGCTCGGCGAACAGGAGGTAGAGCAGGGGCCCGAGCCACGGCAGCGCGAAGACGACGGTCAGCCAGCTCAGCGCGGAGGTGAGCCGCCGGCCGTACGCCACCACGGGGACCATCAGGATCCCGAGCACCCAGCCGCTGATCAGATAGGCTTCCACGAGCCGTCGCCCTCCGGCGAGCTCACCGCGCGTGCCCGCCGCCCGCGCCGGTCTCGCCTGTCTTGGCACCCCGTGCCACGTGCGGGGATCCCCTTGCCTCGCGGGGGGGCCGAGTCGAAGCTCCGGGTGTAGATGTTCCCGTCCCGAGCGAGCCGAGCCGCCATGCGCTGCTTCTTCTGCGACCAGACCCTGGACCCGTTCGAGCCGGGAGCCGTGCCACGCGGGGTGCGTCTCGCGTTCGACCCCTGGCTGGGCCGACTCTGGCAGGTGTGTGGGCGCTGCGGGCGCTGGAATCCCGTGCCGCTCGAGGAGCGCTGGGAGACGCTCGAGACGTGCGAGCGCCTGGCCCGGGAGAAAGGTCGGCTGCTGCTCGAGGGGGAGCACCTCTCACTCCTGGCGGTCGGCGACGCCCAGCTCGTGCGCGTGGGCGAGTCGCTCCGCCCGGAGTTCGCGGACTGGCGCTACAGCAGCCGCCTGGACGCGCATCCGCTGAGGCCGCCGGGGTTGCTCGCCCGCATGCTGTCGTCGCTCCCGGACCGCTCCGCCGGCGGGGTGACCGTCCACGGTGCGCCACGGCTTCCTCCCGTGAAGTGGATCCTGAGCCCGTTCCAGGAGCACGCGGATCTCCTGACCGGTCTCTTCCTGCGCGTGCCGCTCGTGGAGGAGTGTCCGGCATGCGGTGGGCCTTTCGCCCTGGACCCCGCCGCGTTCGGCAATGTCCGCGTGGTCGCCGGGCGCGCGCAGGCGGGCCTCGCGGCGACGTGCGCGCTGTGCGGCACGCCCTCCATCGTGCCCCTCGCCGACGCGCGGGCCACGCTCCGGATCGCGCTGGCGATCGTGGACCGCCGACACCGTGACCCGGAGGAGGTCGTGCCCGCCGCGGCGTTGCTCGACGAGGCGGGAGGGCCCGACGGCTTCGTCGACGACCTCGGCCGCGACGGGCCCGCGCTCGCGGCCATCGACGTGCCCGAGCGCCTCGCGCTGGCCATCGGACTCGACGAGAAGGCCGAGGCCGAAGCGCTGGAGGCGGAGTGGCGCGAAGCGGAGGAGGTCACCGCCATCATGGACGGCCAGCTGACCGAAGTGCGCGGGTTCGACGAGTTCCGCAGGGACGTGCTGCAGGAAAGGCGTGTATGATGCTCTATCGTTCGGCGGTCCTGGCTACCGTGGCGACGCTGGCGCTGGCTGCGTGCGTCACCGTGACCCCTCGCACGTTCAGCTTTCCGAGCGACCGGAAGCCGATGGACGCGCGCTCCTGCACGCTCGACGTGCTGCGGCGCGAAGGCTTCCGGGTGGTGCCCGATACGGCCGCGGTGACGGCCGGCGCCGCCCAGCCGACCTCCGGGGAAGAGGAGACTCCGGCGGCGGCGAAGCCGGCCGCCGCGCCCACCGCGCCTGCCGCC
>JBJKSF010000064.1:0-6041 GCA_046704285.1 Longimicrobiales bacterium
GAGGGCTGCTGCCATCCGCCGCTCCCTATACCACAGCCAGGTGGTCCCGCGCTCCGAAAATCGGGCGCGGTCTGTGGCGGAAAACGTCAACGGGGGTCCGCGGTGGGCTGTTCGCGTCGTGGGGCGGCTTCTGGGGTGGCCGGGGGTGGGCGCGGGGGGCCTGTCAGGAGTGGGCAGGCTATGGGGGGTGCCTGCCCACTCCTGAGCCGCGGCGCGAGTTCTCGCGCCCCTCAGAGGTTGTTTACCGAAAGTGGGGGGAAACCCCCCGTTGATCCGCGCGTCGGGCGGCACTTCCGCCGTCCCCTAGATCGTAGACGGCGCGCTCCAGGCTGTCGTTTGACTCGTAGGAGACCGGGGTTGGCTCGCGGTCCTCTGCCTCGGAGGTGCGCCGATCGGGCGAGTACCTGGGCGCTAGGCAGCCCCCGTTTGAGGGCGTCGAGTCCACCACAGACGACCGCGCCCGGCCAGCCCGATAGGGGTCGGCCGGACGCGGTTGTGCGGTCCGCTGTGGTGCTGGGCCCTACAGACAGATGGCCGTCAGGCGATCTTGGGCGTCGATTCTCTCGGCGGCGTAAACATCTTCGAGGTAGGCCTCCAGGCCGTCACCTGCGTCACCCGCGTCGTCGTCCTGGGCGTTTGCTACCTCTGCCAGGAGCTCGTCCACGGACACCTCTCCGGCGGGCGACATTGTGAAGCACGGGGCGTCGAACATCTTGAGGCGGCCGCTGCCACCGCACGCCCAGCAGGTGACGGTGCCCGCGGCGCGTGCGCGCCTGCCGGTTTCGTCCTGGTCCTTATCGTCGTCGTCAGCCCACAGGCGCGTCGGATCGATGGCCTCGGTGAGAGGCTGGGATGGGGAGGGAAGTCCGGCGCTGTGTGTGCGCGAGGCGATGAGATCGGGTGAGGCAGATGGGGGAGAGGCGACGGATCCCCAGGTACCCGCCACCTCTTCGCGCTTGAGTCCACACCCCAACGACGACGCGTCGGCGCGGCCGGCAGGCAACCCATCGCACCTCATTACGGCCGTCTCCTGCCTCGCACGCCGAGCATCACCACCGTACGTTGCTGTGGCCGTGCGGGCCGTGCGCCGAGGATGTGGACGCAGCGGGCGGCCCGGTCCGCGGGCTTGCCATCCGGATGGACCCCGTGCGTGTGGGACTGCGCCGCGGGCCATTCGGAAGTTCGATCCAGGACCCCCGACCGACCGCCCTCGGCGATGAACGCTTCATCCGAAATACAGATTCCGCGCACGGGGATGTTCGCCACTGTGCGCAACCGTCGCGGCGTGATCTCCGCGGTGGAGCCCTACGACGGTGATGGCCGCCGGCTCCACCTGGTGCACCTCGAGTACCGCGACGACCAGCTCCCGAGGGAGGAGCGGTTGCTCTGGGAGCTGGAGCCCAGGCGCACGCTGCTCGAGCCCACAGCGCTCCCCGACGCCGCGCGCTCCGGTCCGATGGCACCCGAGGACTTCGACGCCATGCTGCGCGCGTCACGATGGACGGCCACGTCGCCGTTCCTGGACCCGGACGGAGAGGGACCCCTCGAGCGACTCCCGATCTCGAGCCCGTTCCACGGCGCGGTACAGGTGGAGGACTTCCAGCTCGTGCCGCTCCTCAAGGCGCTCCGGATGCCCCGCGTCAACCTGCTGATCGCCGACGATGTGGGGTTGGGCAAGACCATCGAGGCCGGGCTGATCCTGACCGAGCTGCTCCTGCGCCGGCGGATCCAGCGCATGCTCATCCTTACGCCGGCATCGCTCCGGGTGCAGTGGCGGGACGAGATGTGGGAGAAGTTCGCGCTCCCCTTCGACCTCGTCGATCGCGCCGAGACCGACGCCCTACACCGTCGCCTCGGCATGGACGCCAACCCGTGGCGCTCGTTCAGCCGCATCATCGCTTCCTACCACTACCTCAGGCAGGAGGACGTGCTGGAGCAGTTCCTCTCCGCGTGTCAGACCCCGGAGGGCTCGCCGCACCTTCCGTGGGATCTGCTCATCGTGGACGAGTGCCACAACGTCATGCCTTCGCCGTTCGGGGACGACAGCGACCTCTGCCGGACCGTTCGCCTGCTCGCTCCGCAGTTCGAGCATCGCCTCTTCTTGAGCGCGACGCCGCACAACGGGCATACCCGCTCCTTCACGGGCCTGCTCGAGATGCTCGATCCCGTGCGCTTCACCCAAACCGACGAGCTGAGGCCCGCGGAGCGGGAGCGCGTGCAGCAGATCGTGATCCGCCGCCTCAAGCGGGAGATCAACGAGCGGAGCGCGTCCCCGAAGTTCTGCTCCCGGTTGCCGCCCCGGGGGCTCGTGCTGACGCTCTCTCCCGAAGAGGTGGCGCTCGGCCAGGCATTCGACGCGTTCCGCACGGCCATCCGCGCGCACACCGCGAGCGGGGAGGGACGCAAGCGGCGCGCCGGGAGCTTTGCCGTGGAGATTCTGGGCAAGCGGCTCCTCTCGTGCCCCACCGCATTCGCCGAGTCCTGGCGGCGCTGCCGGGAGGGCCTCGACGAACCGGATGGAGCCAGCGAGGCGGACGTCGACGCGGTGCGCCGGAATCTGGAGCGGGACGTGAGCGACGACCGCGAGGCCCAGTCGCGCGAGGCGACCGCTGCGGGCGTGGTCGGGGCGTGGCTCAAGGGCATGGCTGGGAGCCTCCGGGCCGAGATCGCCGGCATCGACGCTGCCGTGGCGGGCCTCGGGGTGGGTCCTGGAGGCGAGAGTCCGGTCGAGATGGACCCGGTCGCGGACGCACGCTTCGACGCGCTCGTGGCGTTGATCGACAGGCTCGTGCGTCCCGAGGGCTCCTGGAGCGAGTCGGAGCGGCTCGTCGTGTTCACGGAGTACAAGACCACGCTCGACTACCTGCATCGTCGGCTGCGTGAGCGTTGGGGACCGGACCCGCTTCTGACCTTGTTCGGCGGAATGGACGACGATGAGCGCGACGCGGTCAAGTACGCGTTCAACGACCCCGGGCACGCGGTGCGCATTTTGCTCGCCACGGACGCCGCTTCAGAGGGCTTGAACCTCCAGCAGACGGCTCGCTACCTGCTGCACTTCGACTGTCCGTGGAACCCGTCGAAGCTCGAGCAGAGGAACGGCAGGCTCGATCGGCACGGCCAGGCACGCGACGTGACCGTCCACCATTTCGTCACGGATCAGGACCAGGACCTCAAGTTCCTCGCGCACGTGATCGCCAAGGCGCACGACATCCGAGAGGACCTGGGGTCCGTGAACGAGCTGTTCGACGAAGCCGCGCACCGGAGGCTCGTGGAGGGCGAGAGCGCTGCCACCGTGCAGGAGGATCTCGACCGGCGCGTCGAGGCCGCGCACGGCCGCGCCGCCATCGACGCGGACCGCACGCCCGACACAGGCTCCATGGGCCGGGACGCGGCCGATCAGCTCGCGGCGCTCTCCGCGGAGATGGACCTCGACCCGACGTCCCTCCGAGACACGCTCGAGGGCGCGATGGCCATCCGCGCGGGGCGCCCGCAACTCGATTGCGAGACTCCACCGGGAACCTGCCGCCTCTTGAATCCTGGCCTTCCCGGCTGGGCCGAGGTCGTCGACGAGTCGCTTCGGCGAGGGACCGGCAGGGGACTCTCGGGCGGCGCAGCCAAGGGACCCGTATCCCGCCTGGCGTTCAGCTCCGATCCGTTCCTCGAGCGAGTCGGCGAGCGCGTGGTCTTCCGCCCCCGGGCCGACGTGCTGCTGATGCACCTCTCGCATCCGATGCTTCAGCGGGCGCTGTCCGCGCTCACGCGCCTGCGCTTCCCCGGCACGGGGGAGGAGGTCTCGCGCTGGACGGTGCGGCTCGGCGGCGTGCCGGCGGGCGCGGACGCGCTCGTATTGCTGAGCGTCGAGGAGTTGGCGGTGAACGACCTGCGCGAGACGTTCCACCACTGGGTGGAGACGTTGGCATTCCCGGTCCGCGAAGAGGCGCTCGGCGAGCCGCTGCCGCATCGGCCGGCGGCGCTGCTCCGCGACGGGCGCACCGCGCACGACGCGGGCCACCGGGAGCGGGCCTGCGCCGTGTTGGACGACGTCACCCCCGCGCTCAAGCGGTTCCTCGCCGCCCACGCCGCGCGGCTCACCGCCACGCTGCGGAGCCAGCTCGCGGACGCGGGCGCGGAGGCGCGCCGCCGGGAGGAGGAGCGCTACCGGAGCCGGCAGGGCGAGGTGTCGAGCCTGATCGCGGAGAATACGGTGGCCCGGCTCGAGCGCGAGATCGCCAAGCTGAAGCAGGAGCGCGCCCAGGGGATGCTCTTCGACGAGAGCCGCCACCTCGACGCGATCGACCGCTCGATCGAGCAGAAGCAGGCCGAGATCGACCGCCGCAGGCATCACTACGAGGAGGTGCGCGCACAGCTCGAGCGGGAGCGCAGCCGGATCCTCAAGCACCTGCTCCCCATGCGCCACGCGATGTCGGCGTCCGCGCACGTGTTCCCGATCTCGATCGAACTGCGCCTGCCGGAGGCGTCGTGAGCGCGCCGGAGCTGAACGGCTGGGAGCGCCTCCGCCACGGGGGCCTGCTCCTCGACCCGGCCCGCCTGCGGCGCGTCGCCGACCCGCCGCCCGAGCCGCTGCATCCATACTACGAGCGGGAGCTTCGCCGCCTCTCGGTCGCGGTGCTCGAAGGCGACGCCAGGGCCGCGGACTTCGTCACCTTCGTGCTGGAGCGGGTGTGCGGCTTCACGGCGGACAGCGGAACGTGGCGACGGGGCACGCAGGTGGAGGCGGACTGGAGCCGCGAGGTCCTGGGCAGCGGCACGCTCAAGCCCCGCCAGCTCTGGCTCGGGCCCAGGGGCGCCGTGCTGCCGGTCTTCTTCGACCGGGAGCCGCGCCTGGGTATCGGCAAGAGCCGCCGGAGCGCGAGCCAGGTCGTGCGCTGGCTCCGCGCAGGCGACGAGCGGCTGGCTGTGCTGACCAACGCCCAGCAGTGGCGCCTGATCTTCGCGGGGCTCGACTTCGACGCGTGGTGCGAATGGGATCTCGATCTCTGGTTCGAGGAAGGAGCCCTCTCTCCACAGGTCCACGCGCTGCGCACGCTCCTTCGGCCGGCGCTCTGGACGCCGCCCAGACGGGACGTGCCGACTCCCCTCCTGCAGGCCATCCTGGACAGCCGGAAGGGTCAGGCCGAGCTCTCGGGCGCTCTGGGCGAGCGGGTCCGGGAGGCGGTCGAGCTCCTCGTGCAGGCGCACGGGGACGCGCTTCGCGAACTGTGCGCGGATGTCGAGCCAGCCGAGATCTACCGCGCCGCCGTGCGCGTCGTGATGCGGATGGTGGTGGCGTTCTTCGCGGAGTCGCGTGAGCTGCTCCCGCGGGACAACGCGCTCTACCACGGGAGCTACGGCCTGGGCGGCCTCCTCCAGGAGCTGGAGAAGGTCGCGGCGCGGGGTGGAGGCCGTCTCTCCCGGTCATGGAACGCGTGGCCGCGCGTGCTCGCGCTCTTCCGCCTGATCCACGAGGGCTCGCACCACCCCGCGCTCCCCGTGCCGGCCTACGGTGGTGAGCTGTTCGCTCCGGCGGAGGATGACGCGACGCCCGGCCTCACGCGCGCGCTTGCCGTGTTCGAGGCCGCGTGCTTCGAGCGCGAGCTACTACCGGACCGTGATGTGCGCCGGATGCTCGAGCGCATCACCCGCACGCGCGCGAAGGTGCGGCAGGGTCGCTCGGCCACCTGGGTGAACGTGCCCGTCGACTTCTCGGACCTGTCGAGCGAGTACATCGGCATTCTCTACGAGGGCCTGCTCGACTTCGAGCTGAAGACCGCTCCCCCTGGGGATCCGGTGATCTTCCTCGCGGTGGGCAACCAGCCCGCGCTCCCGTTGTCTCGACTGGAGGCGATGGACGACGCCGCGCTCCGGAACCTGCTCGAGAAGATGAAGGATACGAGCAAGGGAGGGGACGAGGAGGAACGCGAAGAGGCCGAAGATGCCGGAGGCGCCGCGGAGGACGGTGCCGCCGCCGGGGAGGGTGGCGAGGACATCGAGGCCGCCGAGGGCGACGCCGACGACGAGGACGACGAGGACGACGACGACCG
>JBJKSF010000065.1:0-3042 GCA_046704285.1 Longimicrobiales bacterium
CCCCCCCGGCGCGCGGTCCGACGGCCTCCATGCCGGCGAGCCGCAGGGCCGTCACCGCGCCGTGGACCGCCTTCCGGAAGCCCACGCCCTCGGCGAGCGCCCGGACCTCACCACCCCCCTCCGCGGCCACCGCGGCGTCCAGCGCCTCGTCCAGCAGCGCCTCCTGATCGAACGCGTCCAGCGGGCGGAGCCCGCGCGCGTCGAGACTCTCACGTGCCAGGGAAAGAGCGAGCCGGCGGGGAGTGGTGACCTCGAAGCCCACCCACCCCCCGCCGTCGAGCGCGAGGCGCCGGAGCAGCTCGCGGGCGCCGCCCGCGGTGGGGACGACCACGAGCTTCCGATCCAGAGGATGCGCCGCGCCCATCCGGGCGAGGGCATCCGAGAGGACCGCTCCTCCGCTCACTTCACGAACAGCATGTCCCGGTACGTCGGGATCGGCCACAGATCGTCGGGGATGATCTTCTCCATCCGGTCCACGACGCCGCGCACCTCGGCCATCGCCGGAATGATGTTGTCCCGCATGTGCTCGGCCTTGGAGTGCACGTCGTCACCTCCCAGCTCGGCGTTCTGGGCGAGGAGCGTCTCCAGCCTGTCGGCGAGCTCGTCGATGAGGCTCGTGAGCTTGCGCGCCGTCTCCAGGATGCCCTCGGTCTTGAACCCCACCCGGTCCGCCCGCTCCGCCGTGGTGAGCAGATCGTTCAGGTACCGTGTCGCCGCGGGCAGCACCATCGTCGCGGCCATGTCGGCCGCGGTCTCGCCCTCGATGTTGACGGTCTTGAAGTACTGCTCGACGCTGATCTCGTAGCGGGACTCGATCTCGCGCTTCGACAGCACCCCGTACTTCTCGAACAGCGCGGCGTTCGGCTCCTCCACCAGCGCGGGCAGAGCCTCCAGCGTGTTCTTCCGGTTCAGGAGGCCGCGCCGCGCCGCCTCCTCCACCCACTCGGGAGCGTAGTTGTCACCGTTGAAGATCACGTGCTTGAACTCGTGGATCTCCCGGGCGAGCAGCGCCCGCAGCGACTCGTCGAAGCCCGCACCGTTCGCGAGGGCATCCTCCAGCTTGCCGGCCAGCTCGTCGATCGACTCGGCGACGATCGTGTTGAGCACGGTCGCCGGCAAGGAGATGCTCTGCGAGCCGCCCAGCGCCCGGAACTCGAACTTGTTGCCCGTGAACGCGAACGGCGACGTGCGGTTGCGGTCACCGGCGTGCTTGGGCAACCGCGGCAGGGTCTTGACGCCCAGGCCCAGGAGCCCGCTCGCCTTGCTCGACTTCGCCTCGCCCACGCTCTCGATCTGCTCGAAGATGTCCTGGAGCTGATCGCCCACGAACGCCGAGATGATCGCCGGCGGCGCCTCGTTCGCGCCGAGCCGGTGGTCGTTGCCGGCGTGCGCCACCGAGGCCCGCATGAGATCCTGATGGCGTGCGACGGCCTTGAGCACCGCGCTGCAGAAGAACAGGAACTGCATGTTCTCGTGTGGCGTGTCTCCCGGCTCGAGCAGGTTCTGGTCCTCCGTGCCGAACGACCAGTTGAGGTGCTTGCCGGTGCCGTTCACGCCGTGGAACGGCTTCTCGTGCAGCAGGCAGACCACGCCGTACTTGCGCGCCACGCGCCGCATGGTGGACATCATGAGCTGCTGGTGGTCGGCCGCCTGGTTCGCGTCCTCGAAGATCGGGGCCATCTCGTACTGCCCCGGAGCCACCTCGTTGTGTCGCGTCTTGAGCGGCACGCCCAGCTTGTAGAGCTCGGTCTCCACCTCGTTCATGTACTCGAGCACACGCTCCGGGATGGACCCGAAGTAGTGGTCCTCGAGCTCCTGTCCCTTCGGGGGCTTGGCCCCGAAGAGGGTGCGCCCGGTAGTCACCAGATCGGGACGCCGATAGAAGAACTCCTGGTCGACGAGGAAGAACTCCTGCTCCGGCCCGAGCGTGGCGCGCACCGCCTTGGGCGGGCTGCCGAAGAGACGCAGCGCACGCCGCGCCTGCTCGTCGAGCGCGTGCATGGAGCGCAGGAGGGGCGTCTTCTGGTCGAGCGCGTCCCCGGTCCACGACGCGAACGCGGTTGGAATGCACAGATAGGCGGCGCCGTGGTTCTCCATGAGGAAGGCCGGCGACGTCGGATCCCACGCCGTGTAGCCGCGGGCCTCGAAGGTCGCCCTCAGGCCCCCCGACGGAAACGACGAAGCGTCGGGCTCGCCCTGCACCAGCTCCTTGCCGCTGAACTCGGTGATCGCGCGCCCGTCCCCCAGCGGCACCAGGAACGAGTCGTGCTTCTCGGCCGTGAGACCCGTGAGCGGCTGGAACCAGTGGGTGAAGTGCGTGGCCCCCTTCTCGAGCGCCCACTCCTTCATGGCCACCGCCACGGCGTCGGCGACCGAGAGGTCCAGCTCGCTCCCGTTGCGGACGGTCGACAGGAGCGCCTCGTACTGCGGCCGGGGGAGCCGCGACTTCATCTCGTGCAGACCGAACAGGTTCTTGCCGAAGACCTCCTCCAGGCCCGGCCGCTTCTCCTCCCCGTTCGGCCCGGCCGGAGGGGTGTACGTGGCGGCCGCCAGGATGTCGAATCGGGGGATGACGCGAGTCATGGACAGGTTCTCCTCGGGGCAGGTCCGTTCTCGGTCAGGCGACCGGGATGGCCTCGAAGCTGTCCCGTGCCCGTGCGGACAGCAAGAGGAGACGATGGCGTTTTTGCATAAAATTATTTACGCTAATTTATGTAGACTAGTGTCGTTTTCGGAGACTGCATCGTGCCGTTCCTTGGACGCCGGCGGGAGCTGGGCCTCCTCCGCTCCGCTCTGGATCGGGTGGAGGCCTCGCGCTTCGGCGTCACGGGGCCGCGCGGAGCGGGCAAGACCACGTTCGTGGTCCGGGCCCTCGAGGGTCTTCCGTCCCTGGTCCACCGCGTTCCGCCCCTGCCCGACCCCGAGCAGCGCCGGGCCCTGGCGAGCCACCTGCGCGAGGGGCTGGCCCGCCTCGGGAGGGCCGTCGCGCTGCCCGCCGCGTCCGACGGGCCTCCGCCTGCATGGCCCGAGCTGCTGCAGGCC
>JBJKSF010000066.1:0-4862 GCA_046704285.1 Longimicrobiales bacterium
GCGACACCCTGTGGGCCGTGCGCGTGTGCCTGCGGCCGGAGCAGGGCACCAGGGTGGGCAGCTTCCACCTCGAGGTGGACTACGACTCCTCGGCCTTCCATGCCCGACGCGTCGTGGATCCGTCCTCCGGGGCCGTGGTGGCCAACCTGCACCGAGCCGGCCAGGCCAACGTCGCCGGTGCCGACCCGCGCGGGTTCGCGCCGGGCGAGCTGCTGCAGGTGGTGCTCCGGCGGGCCGGGCCCGCCGGTGCGGAGGGCCGTCCGCCGGCCGTGCGCCTTCGCGTCCTGGAGCTGAACGCGGTGAGCGGCGCGAGCCTGATGGGACGCCTCGAGGGGGCGGGGCCCGGCGCGCCGCCCGGCTCGGGCGGGCGAGGGGAGGGGAGCGGCCCGGACTCGGTCGGAGCGGCGCCGCATCTCGATTCCATCGTGCCTTCCCGCGTTCCGCTCCCGCGCCGCGGCGACCTGGTGCCCATCCTCGTCTACGGATCGGGGTTCGAGCCCGAGGGAAACGTCGTCCTGCTGGCGGGGACCCAGGTCGCCGAGCTTCCGTCGCACGACGCACGTCCGATGCGGCTCATGCTGTTGGACCACTTCCCCGGGCAGGGTGAAGTGCCCCCGCGCGTGATCACGCCCGGCCGATACGAGCTTCGTGTCCGCACGGCGGCGGGAACGAGCAACGCGACGATCCTCACTGTGGAGGCGCGACGATGACGGCGTTTCGCAGCGGTCACCGGCTGGGGCTGACAGCCGTTGCCTTCACGATGGCGCTCGCCTGGGCGCCGTCGCACGTCCGCGCGCAGGAGCGCGACAATCCGGCCGCACGCGACTCGGCCTTCCTGTACCCGCGGGCGTTCCCGTTCCACCGCGTGCCGCCCGGGGCCCTGCAGGCCGCCCGGCGCGCGATGCTCGCCCGCTGGCCCCGGACGAGCGCGGCGGTCCCCGCGCCGGCGCCTTCGTCCTACGTGTCGAGCCAGTCGTGGAGTCCGCTGGGACCGGCCCCCATCTCCTCGAACAGCTCCATCGACATCTACAGCGGCAGCTTCGACATCACGGGCCGCATCAACACGATCGCCCTGGAGCCCGGCAACCCCCAGGTCGTCTACATCGGCGCGGCGACGGGCGGCGTCTGGAAGACGACCGACGGCGGGGCTTCCTGGACGCCGCTGACGGACGACCAGTGCGGCCTCGCCATGGGCAGCCTGGCCATCGACCCCGTCGATCCGCAGATCGTGTACGCGGGAACCGGGGAGGCGAACTTCAGTGCCGACAGCTACCAGGGCTGCGGCGTGCTGGTGTCGACGGACGGCGGGAGCACCTGGACGCAGTCCGGGGCCAGCACGTTCGTGACGCCCAACGGGGCGGCCCAGATCAGCAAGGTGCTCGTGGACCCGGAGACCGCCGGGTCGACGACCTCCACCGTGGTCCTCGTGGCCAGCGTCTGGGGGCTGTACCGGTCGGCCAACAGCGGGGCGAGCTGGACCCAGGTCCTGAGCCAGCCCGTGAGCGATCTCGTGGCGTCTCCGAATCCCGGCGTGTACTACGCCGCGACCGGCGACTTCTCGGGGAGCGGCGGCGTCTACAAGTCGACCGACGACGGCCTGACCTGGACGCCGCTGTCGGCCTTCCCGGGTGCCGGCGCCGGAGTCGTGAGACTGGGGATCTCGGCGACCGCTCCCACGGTGCTGTACGCCAGCGCCGAGAGCGTCGGCAGCCAGCAGCTGCTGGGCATGTGGCGCAGCACGGACGGCGGAGCCACCTGGACCTCGCTTGCGGCCTCCGGGGCGTCGTGCGCCACGCAGTGCTGGTACGACATGTACCTGGCGGTCGACCCGTCGGACCCGGCCACCGTCTACTTCGGAGGGCTCGACCTCTACAAGTCGACCGACAGCGCGCAGGCGTTCACGGACCTCGGCTCCTCGCTGCACGTCGATCAGCACGCGCTGGTGTTCGAGCCGGGGTTCCCCGACACCATCCTCGTCGGCAACGACGGCGGGATCTACCGGTCCGGGGACGGAGGCACGACGTGGACGTCGCTCAACACGGACTTGAGCATCACGCAGTTCTACGCCGGCGTCTCGTACAACCCCGCGAACGCCTCCGACATCCTCGGAGGCGTGCAGGACAACGGGGTCCCCGAGTGGGGCGGGGTGCCGACCTGGACGGCGGAGTCGGGGGGCGACGGAGGGTACAGCGTCTTCAGTCCCGGCGGCACGACGGCCTACTACGCGCTGGGGGGTAGGGGTGACGGATACCCGGGCGTCTTCCGCCGTGCCGGTGGGGGAGCGTGGCAGTACCTGGCCACCGGCATCACGACGAGCGACCGCATGAACTGGGTGCCGCCGCTGGTCATGGACCCCACGAACCCGAACGTGCTCTACTACGGCACGTATCGGCTCTACCGGTCGACCGATGGCGGCAGCGACTGGACGGCCATCACCGGAGATCTGACGAACGGCAGCGGCGGCCTGAGCACCGTCGCCGTGGCGCCCTCCGACCCGAACACGATCTACACCGCCTCGGAGGACGGCGCCGCGAACGTGACGACGGACGGAGGGCTCACCTGGCGCAGCATCTCGGGCGGCCTCCCCAACCGCTCCATCACCCGGATCGCCGTCGATCCCCTGGACCCCCACACGGCATGGCTCACCGTGAGCGGCTACGGGACGGGCCACGTCTGGAAGACGACCAACGGCGGCTCGAGCTGGACCGACATCTCGTACGACCTGCCCAACGCGCCCGTGAACGCCATCGTGCTCCAGCTCGGCAGCCGCGAGCTGGACGTCGGGACCGACGTCGGCGTCTTCGCGTTGCCGCAGGGCGCGACCTCGTGGACGCCGCTCGCGGCGGGCCTGCCCACGGTTCCCGTCACCGACCTCGTCTACGACGGGCCGCACGGGCGCCTCATCGCCGGCACGCACGGCCGCGGCGTGTTCGCCCTCGCCACCAGCTCGGCGGTGCTGCGCGGCAACATCACGAACACCGGGACGCTCTCGGCCCTCGACGCGCAGGTCATCCTCGCGGCGGTCGTGGGGCTCCCGCTGCCGTCCGGTGCCATCCGCTATCCCAATGGCGACGCCAACTGCGACGGCAACGTCACCGCCGTCGACGCGCTGCTCGTGCTCTCGAAGCTCGTCGGACTGAACACGTCGGGGACGTGCGTGGGCACGGTCAGGTAGCCGGCGCCGGAGGGCCGTGACACCGCTCGCTCGTCGAGCGCCCGGATGCGCGGAGCCCCGCTCAGCCTCCGTGGTGGTGGTGCTCGGGGCCGCCCGTGCCCCCGTGCTCGTGGTGCCCGTGCTCAGCGCCGCCCTCCATCGCCTTCATCATCTCGGGCCCGCCCGTGCGGCGGTACCGGGCGTACAGCCAAGCGGCGAAGATCAGGGCCGCGATGTCGAGCCAGGTCGTGTAGTTCCACCGGAACGCGGCCTGCCCGACGTTCGCGTGGCGCACGCTCGGGATCCATCCGAGCGCCCCGAACAGCCCCTCGACCGCGAGCGCCGCCAGCACCATGGCCGCGTAGAACGTGCCCAGCAGGAAGAGGCTCACGCGGGAGCCGTAGTACTTCCGGTAGATGTTGAGGATCGGCAGGATGATGAGGTCGCCGAAGATGAACCCGACGACCCCGCCGAAGCTGATCCCGCCGTTCCACAGCACGGCGGCCAGCGGCACGTTGCCGATCGAGCAGGTGAACGAGGCCACGGCGATGAGCGGTCCGACGACGGGGCCCCAGAGGCGCGACAGCACGGGGTGGCCCGTGAAGAACGTCGCCTGCCAGAGCTCCTTCGGGACGAGCGCGCCGAGCGCGCCCGAGATGAGCAGCCCGACCGCGACGTCCTTCCAGAGCATCGACCAGTTCATCGCGAAGTAGTGGCTGATCGAGGTCCAGCCCTCGCCCGACGTCAGCCGCTCGCGCCAGCTGCCCTGCTTGGCCATCGTGGCCATGCCGGCGTGGCCTTCCATCTTGCCCTGGATCCCCTTCTCGGCCTGGCTGCGGGCGGACGCCACGTGGTCCGGGCGGAGGAAGAGGCGGAAGAGCACGACCAGGATGGCGATCATGATCGGCCCGCCGACGAACTCCGCGGCGCCGAAGCTCCAACCCATGAGCACCACGAGCAGCACGCCCAGCTCGATGACCAGGTTGGTGGAGGCGAACTGGAAGGCGATCGCCGCCGTGAAGTCGCCGCCCTTGCGGACGATCGAGCGCGTGATGGCGACCGCGGCGTAGGAGCACGAGGAGGAGGCGCAGCCGAGCAGCGACGCGCGCGTGATCGAGCGGGGCGAGGCGTCCGGAAGCAGGCGCTGCAGCTCCGCCTTGGAGACCAGCACGTCGACCACGGCCGACAGCGCGAAGCCCGCGATCAGGCCCCAGAGGATCTCCCGGGCCATGGCCGCGGCCAGATGGAGTGACTGGAGGATCGCGTTCAGGAGCACGGACATCGCATCACTCCCGGGTGGCGGATCCGAATCGGGTACCTCACTCCAGCAACCCGGCGGGCTCCACGCGCACGGCGTCGCGCGCCGCTCTCCACGACGCCGAGAGCGCGCCGGTCGCCAGGACCGCGGCGACCGCCAGGTAGACCCAGAGCGGCGGAGCGGGCACGCTCATCCCCGTCTGGACGAGACCCACCAGGAGCGCCCCGCCCATCATCGCGCCGAATCCGCCCAGGAGCGCGGTGCGCAGGGTCTCCGCCAGGGCGTGGCGGAGCACCCGGCGGTCCGTGGCGCCCACCGCGCGGCGCACGGCGAGCTCCCGGGTCCTTCGCCGCGTGATCTGCCGGGAGGTCGCGTGCACGCCCCAGGTCGCGAGC
The DNA here is from genome assembly GCA_046704285.1 of Longimicrobiales bacterium. Lineage (GTDB taxonomy): Bacteria > Gemmatimonadota > Gemmatimonadetes > Longimicrobiales > Gaopeijiaceae > SZUA-318. The sequence continues at coordinate 4,808 of JBJKSF010000066.1, forward strand.
ACGAGGCCGAGCAGCGCGAGGCCGAGCGAGTCCCCTCCGATGCACGGCAGCGGCG
>JBJKSF010000067.1:0-5820 GCA_046704285.1 Longimicrobiales bacterium
CGCGCGGCGGGTTTTGTTGGGTGGTTTGTAGTCCACACCCAGCCCCCCCGGGGCCCCCCCCCGGGGCCGCGACTCTCCCGTCTCCGACCACGGTGAAGAGCTTTCCCCGCCACTCCACCGTTCTTCCGATCAGGCTCGCGCACCAGACGCCGAAGCCGAGCAGGTCGCGCACCGGGAGGAGCCAGAAGCTGCGCCTGAGGGTGTCGTCGCCGAGGACGCGCACCCCGACGAGCCAGGCCACCAGGTACTGCAGCAGCACGGCGGTGCCCGCGAGCAGCAGGATGCGAGGCGTGACGGGACCGAAGACGAGCGCGAGCAGCGCGAGCGCGGTCGCGTGGTTCACCACCAGGCCGAGGTAGCCCATGGGACGGCAGGCCCGCATGGTCCGGTTCCAGCGGAGCTGATGCCGGATCATCGCGCCGATCCCTTCGGGGGCGACGGCGGTCTCCACCACGTGGGACGACAGGCGCACCTCCCAGCCGGCGCCGGCGATCAGGCTTCCGAGCTGGAAGTCGTCGGCGAGGTAGTCCGCCAGGGCGGCAAGCCCGCCCACCGCGCGCAGAACGGTCTTCGTCGTCGCCAGGGTGGCCCCGAGGCCGAAGCGCATCCCCTCCACGAGCCGGGCCACGAGCACGCGCGGCGCGAACTCGCCGGCGATGCCGATCGCCTCGAGGCGGCCCGCCAGCCCCTCGGCTCCCCACGACCGGTACAGGCAGGTGACGAGGCCGACCCGGGGATCGGCCAGAGGGGGCACCACGCGGGCGAGGTAGTCGGCGGAGACCCGCACGTCGGCGTCCGCGAAGACGAGCGTCTCGTGCTTCGCGCGCGCGAGCATGGAGTGCAGGTTGCTCACCTTGGGGTTGGCGCCGAGGGACGATCCGCCCACCACGAGCTCGACGTCGCGGTCGGGGAGCGCGGCGATCAGCTGCTCGATGAGGGCGACCGACGGATCCCCCGGATCCTGGACGCCGAAGACGACCTGATACTCAGGGTAGTCCTGGCGGCAGAAGGCGCTGTAGAGCTCCTCCGCGTCCGCGTCGGCGCCGCACAGCGGGACGAGGAGCGAGACGGGTGGCAGCACGGGAGCGTCGCGCGCCGGGCGGCGCCCCATCCTGGCGAAGCTGCGGGCGGCGAGCAGCGCCACCGCGGAGAACGCGATGGACGCCAGCATCAGGCCGTGTGCCAGAAAGTCGAACGCGTGTCGCAGCATGGGCGCCTCTCCCTCGGTGTCGTCCCGTCAGAGGCTCGTCAGCGCCACGCCGAGACAGACCAGCGCGGTCCCGGCCCAACGCGCGGGGCTGATCTCCTCCTTGAGCACGTACTTGGCCCCGAGCATGCTGACGACGTAGATCAGCGCCGTGGCGGGGACCACCATGCTCATCTCCGCCCGGGCCAGGAGCGCCAGGAACGAGAAGAAGCCCACGGTCAGGAACACCAGGGCGAGCTGGAACGATCCGGTGGCCAGAACCCGGCGGGCGATGCGGAGCAGCTCCCGCGGGGCCAGCGTGCTCACTTCGCCCACGGTCTTCATCGTGCGGCTGACGCACACGTCGGCCGCGCCCTCGGCGAGCACGAGCGTAGCCAGCAGGAGGGCGGTCAGCACCGGGCGTCCTCCGGATCGGGCGCCTGCACCGCGGCCGCGCCCGCAGGCGCCGCCTCCCGGGCAGCACCTCCGGTCCGCGACACGAGCGCCACGCCGAGAACGATGAGGACGGTGCCCGACCAGCGCACCGCGGATACGGGCTCGCCCAGGAAGATGCGGGCGGAGGCCACGTTGAGCACGAAGCCGACGGACAGGAACGGCAGCACGAAGCTGAGGTCCTCCCGTGACAGCACGCTCAGGAAGAGCGCCAGGAACACGAGGAGCAGCAGCACACCGATCCAGACCAGCGGGCTCTCGATCCCCCTCAGCAGCAGGATCGGCGAGAGCTTGGCACCCGAGGGCAGTCCCGCGGCGACGAGCTTCATCGCCCGGCTGAGGAACGTGTCGCCCGCCGCCTGCGCGATGAGCGCGACGGCGAGCGAGACGGCGGTCCTCACGACGCTTCCCCGTTCTTCAGCTCATGGTAGCTGGAGAGCCTGATGCCCAGCTCGCGCACGCGCTGGATCACGGCAGGGCTGAGGAGCATCTCGAGCTCCCGGAGCTGCTGCCGACGGATGGCGTCGAGGTGCGCCCCGTTCCCGTTCAGGGGCAGGGCCGGATGGCAGTACACCTCGCTGGAGCCCTCCTCCAGCCCCTCGAGGATCGTCATCAGGTAGTCCTCGCTCATCCGCCCCGTGCGCAGGTTCCCGTAGACCCGCCCGGCGTACGCGATGCGGCGCGCCGCGAGCTGCCGCTCCATGGAGGCACACAGCGGTTGGAAGAGCGACGCCATGGCGACGGTGGCCAGCACCTTGTCGCGCCGGAAGCCGAAGGCCCGGGCGAGCGAGTCGCGCGGCAGGCGCATGCGTCGGATGCCGTACCGCTCCGCCAACTCCAGCGCGATGCGGAAGACGACCGGATGGACGTGCATGTGCAGGTGGGCGTCGACGTGCGAGCACGGGAGGCCCGTGCCCTGGAAGCGCCGTGCCTGAGCGTCCAGCTCGGCGCGCAGCTCGGCGCGCGCCTGCTCGGACAGGATGTACAGAAGCCCCGCCCGGACCGGGCTCGCCGGGAAGCGTCGGTCCCTGTCGACGATCGTGGGGATCTCCGAATGGGGCAGGACCGAGCGGTCCAGGACCGTCACCAGGTGGAGCCCCACACCCAGCCCGGGGTTCTGCCGCGCCAGCTCGACCGCATGGTCGAAGGCGTCCCCGCTCGCCATGAGGCTGCAGCTCGTGAGGATCCCCTCCCGGAACGCGCGCACGATGGCCTCGTTCACCTCCTCCGACAGGCCGAAGTCGTCGCCGTTCACGATGAGTTGGGAGTGCGGCATGAGAGCCTCGCGGGGTCGCGTCGCGTGGGACCTAGAGTCCGAGGAAGATGCACCCGATCCCGGGGATGTCACAACGGGGTCACGGCGCACGGCGAGCGCGGCCGCGGATCGCGGCGGGCCCCCGTGGGTGCCTCCGAGCCACCCGGGATCTCCTGCCCGACGGGACCAGAACTCCACCACGACCCCGTCTCTTGACCCGGAGAACCGTGCGGAGGACTCTTCGAGACGAGCCACCCGCCTGCCCGTGGCTCTCCCACGCGCCTGGACGGCCTGCCCATCGCGAGGCGCCATCGGCCGAACGCCTTCGCGACCCGAAGGATCATGAGGAGCACCACGATGCTCGGCTCCGCCGCGCGCACCTTCACGTTGCTGGGAGCCCTGTCGGCCCTGGCAGTCACGTCGGCCCAGGCTCAGGGCCAGGGCCAGGGCGGCCCCGGCCGCTGGAGCCTCGAGCTGCGCACCGGCGTGGGCATGCGCGCCAACTCCGGGACGTCCACGTCGCCACTCGGCGTGGAGACGAAGACCGGCGCCACCGGGTTCCTCGGGGGGATCGCGTACGCGCGCTGGTTCGGCGACAAACTGGCGGGCACCCTGTCGGCAGGTGTGCTCTCCGTGGCCGCCGACGTTCGGAGCGGGGCGGGCGGAGTGGAGACGCGAGCCGCCCTGGTGATGCCCTTCTTCGCCGGGGTGCGCCGCTACCTGGCGCGCTCCGAGGCCGCGCGGCGCACGCGGTTCTTCGGCTCCGTCGAGGTCGGGCCGGTGATGGGGTACGAGTCCGCGACGAGCGTGGGCAGCGCGGTGGTCGCCCGATCGATCACGCGAACCGCGCTGGGCGCCAGGACCGGCCTCGGCGTCGAGCTCCTCCTCGGGAGCCGGGCGACCCTGGGCGTCTTGGGCGGCTACACCTTCATGACCGACTTCTCGGACGCCATCGGCGGGCAGCGGAATCACGGCGGAGCCGACTTCGGTCTGAGCTTCGGACTCCGGTTCGGCAACTCCGTTCCCGCGTCCGGCTGAGCATCTGCCGGCGCCCCGCGCGGGGGCCTGCTCCCATCTTCACCTCCCGGGACCCACGCGGCCGGACCCCGATCAGGATCCCCCTCTCCCTCCCCCCTGGTGCGCCTTCTTTCCCTGCACGGGCTTCTTCGCCGGGGTCTCTTTCGCCGCCGGACGGGCCTGATCCTCGGCATCCCGAGGCGGCCCCGCCGCCTTCCCCTCGCGCAGGTTCTGGCGCTGCCCCGGATCGAGCGGGCGGCCCGGGTTTGCTCGCATGGCCTTCTGCCGAACGGGGAACGGCAACTCCTGCGGCGCCGGCCGCGCCGTCCCGATGACCCGAGGCTCCGGCGAACGTGCAGGCTGCGTGGTGCGCGTCGGCGTCGGCGGACGTCCCGGCTGAACGGTGCGTGGCGGCGTCGGAGCGGCGCGCGGCGTCACCCGTCTCGGGGGCTCCGGTCGCTCCGTCCGCCTGGGCTGGACCACCTCGGTCGTCGGACGAGGCCTCGCCGGCGCGTGGCGCGCCTCCTTTCCCCCTCTCACCGCTTGCAGCGTCGGATCGACGCGCGGATGCGCGATCACCTCGGTACGCGCGACCTCCTCCGCGGTTACGCGCAGCATGCGGCGCCCGACCGGCTCACCTCCGCGAAAGGCGCTGATCGGCACAACCGTGAGGTGCGGGCGATTCCTGAAGTGCACCTCGCTCCTGCCGACGATCCTGATCGAGGGATTGACCCGCACGCGGTAGGCCGGCCCATGGTGGTACCACGCGTGATACGGCTCACCCGGACCGAGCGGGAACCAGGCCTGGACGCCCGTGACACCCACGGTCACGAACTGCACCAGCGCCGGCGCGTAGCACGGTCTCCGCACCACGGGTCCCGGCACCCAGGCCCAGCGCCGTCGGAGCAGCACCCAGCGCCCGTAGTGGAACGGGACGAACCCCCACGGCGCGTTGTCCACCCAGGTCCATCCCCAGGGATCGATCCACACCCAGTGGCCGAACCGGTACGGCGCCCAGTCCGCCACGACGACCGTGGGATACCACACCGGCCCGTAGGACGCGTCGGTCTCCCAGCGTCCGGCGTGATCGAGGTCGCCGTAGCCCGGCACGTCGCGGCCGACGTACCGCGCGGACACCGACGACACGAGCCGTCGATCGCGCTCGGCGCTCCAGCGGTCGAAGTCGTCGGGCGGCGCAGGCTGCACGCTGGCGATCTGGATGGGATTGAAGCCCCTGAGCGAGAGCGCCGTGCCGCCGCTCACGGACTCCGCCGTGGTGCCGGTCACGACCTCGGCGAGGCCTCTGTCCACCGATACGAGGGTGGTGCCGGCCGCCTCCAGGACGTCGAGGCGATACGTCCCCGCCTGGCGGAGGAGGACCGCGCCGTTCGGCGTGTCGATCTCGATCGAGTCGCCCCCCGAAAGGTCGTACACGCTCACGCGCACCGTCCCGACGGCGAGGCTCACCTGCAGAAAGTCGTCGGTGAGCGTCGCGATCGTGACGTCGGCCGTGCCCGCCATCCGGAGCGTGCAATCCCCGACCTCGAGCTCCGCACGCCCCCCGGTCTCGGCGTAGAGGCGGTCTCCGGAGGTGAGCGCGTAATTGATGGGCGCATCGGTCCAGCTGGCTGCGCCGCTGTCGCCCGACGCCTGGAACAGCACCGCGCCTTCCAGCGCCGAGAGACGCGCGACGCGCCCGGGCGGATCGTCCGAGTCGGTGGGAGTGCGAGGCAGGGTCTGCTGAGGAGCGCCCTGCAGCGAGAGCATGAGAAGCACGGGGAGCAACATCGCCGTCCGCCTTTCGTGCTGGCGACGAGGCTCACGGTCGTTCGGAGTGTCGCGCCACGCAGTGCATCAAAGCTGCGACTGCCGAAGTCGGACGACAAGAGATGCCTGCGCGTAAGACGGG
>JBJKSF010000068.1:0-11438 GCA_046704285.1 Longimicrobiales bacterium
CGGGTGCTCCGCGGGGCGGTGGGGCGCGGGGAGATGGGCGCCGCGTCTCCCGGCACGAACACGACGCTCGCGGTCGTGGCGACCGACGCGCCGCTCGGTCGGGTCGACCTCGGGCGGCTCGCACGCGTGGCGGCCAATGCGCTCGCGCGGCGCATCGCCCCGGTGCACACGCCGTTCGACGGCGACGTGGTGTTCGCGCTGTCGACGGCCGAGGAGGCGCGGGAGGTGACGTCGCGGGAGATCCTGTCGCTCGGTGCCGCCGCGCAGGCGGCGCTCGAGGAAGCGATCACGCGCGCGGTGACGGAGGGCGCCCGGTGAGGCGGCTGCTCCTGTTCGACATCGACGGTACGCTGCTCGCGACGGGAGGACCGGCCAAGGAGGCCTTCCGCACCGCCATGGTGGAGACGTACGGCACGGTCGGCGACATCGAGGTCGTGAGCTTCGCCGGCAAGACCGATCCGCAGATCGCACGCGAGCTGCTGCGCGGGGCCGGGCTCCGCGACGACGCCATCGACGAGGGCATGCCCGCGCTGTGGCGACGCTACCTCGCGCACCTCGAGCTGGCCCTGGTGGAGCGGCCGATGACGGCGCTGCCCGGAGTGGTGGACCTGATCGAGGCGCTCGAGCGGCGCTCGGGAGAGGTCGCGCTCGCCCTGCTCACCGGCAACATCCGCCCGGGCGCGCAGCTCAAGCTGCGCTCGGCGGGGCTCGACGGGCACTTCGCGACCGGGAGCTTCGGCTCGGACTCGGAGGACCGGGAGGATCTCGCGGCGATCGCGCGCGCGCGCGCCCGGGAGACGTGGGGGGTGAGCTTCGCGCCGAGCGACGTGTACGTGATCGGGGACACTCCCCGGGACGTGGCGTGCGGGCAGAAGGAGGGGGTGCGCACGCTCGCCGTGGCCACCGGACGCTTCGCTGCGGCCGAGCTCGCCGCCGTGGGCGCGGACTGGGTGCTCGAGGACCTGAGCGCGACGGACGAGGTGGTGGACCTGCTGGTGGGGTGAGGGGCCACGGCCCGGTCCGTGCATGCGGGTATCGCGCTGTCGCGCCCGCGAGTGAGCGCGGAGGGGGCCGCGCCTCCGCTCACGCTTGATCGCCATCCCCCGGGCGGACATCTTGGGCGTTCGAGGTGGGCGGGGCGCGGGTGTACTGCTACGAGGCCGGCCAGGTCGGCCCATCCGTGAGGAGCGACGTGTCGAGCAGAGGCGAGAAGCGCAGGGCGGAGCGCGACGGCGCGGCATCGACCGGGTCCGGCGCCTCCCCGATGAGGAAGTTCTACTGGGCGCTCGGGTTGGTCGCGGTCGTCGGCGTCGCGGTCGTCGGGTACGCGGTGGGCTCGAAGAGGCTCGGCCGGGTGGCGACCCAGCCCGTGAACGTGCCCGGCCTCGACGACATGACGACGCTGGTCAAGAAGGCCCAGGGAGTGACGATGGGCAAGCCGGGCGCTCCGGCCACGATCGCGGAGTTCGGCGACTTCATGTGCCCGGCGTGCCGGGACTTCGACCTCACCGTGAAGCCGGAGCTGATCCGCCAGTTCGTCGAGACGGGCAAGGCGAAGTACATCTGGTACGACTTCCCGCTGGTGAGCATCCACCCGAACTCCTTCGTCGCCGCGCGGGCGGCCCGCTGCGCCGAGGACCAGGGCAAGTTCTGGCAGTACCAGAACGTGGTCTACCGGAACCAGGCGCGCTGGGACGAGCTGAAGTCGCCCGTGGCGGAGCTGCTCTCGTACGGCGACAGCGTGGGGGCCGACCCCGGGAAGTTCGCGCGGTGCGTGAGGAGCGACGCGCACGCGGGGCTGGTGTCCGCCGAGATGCGGCTCGCCACGGACCTCGGGCTGAACGGCACGCCCACGATCATGGTCAGCGCGGGGAGCGGGAGCATGCCGCGGAAGCTGGAGCAGATCGACTTCGCGTCGATCAAGGCCGAGTTGGACTCCCTGCTGGACTCGATTCCGGTCAAGGCGGGAGGCGGCCGGTGACGCGGTCCGACCGCGCCGATCCACCGACCAGCCGGATGGTCGTGGCGATCCTGTCGATGGTGGGGTTCTTCGTGGCGTTCTACCTGATGGCCTACTCCCTGGGTTGGATGGGGAGCCTGATCTGCGGCATCAGCAGCTGCGAGACGGTCCAGCAGAGCTCGTACTCGAAGATCGGTCCGGTGCCGGTGGCGGCCATCGGCGCGGCGGGCTACGTCGTGCTGCTGGTGCTCGCCGTGCTCGGCCTGCAGCCGGCGCGCAGGGCCTCGCGCGCGATCGGCGGCCTGCTGCTGGCGGGAGCCGCCCTCGGCGTGGCGTTCTCGGCGTACCTGACCTGGCTCGAGGTGGGCGTGATCCACGCCTGGTGCATCTGGTGCGCGACTTCGGCCACCATCATCACCTTGATCTTCCTCGCGACGCTGCCCGAGGTGGGGCGTATCCGGGGTAGGAGGGAAGCCCCTTGAGCGATGCGGCTGTGAAGGTGCGGCTGCTGTTCGTGGACGAAGGCTCGTATCACCAGGAAGAGGTGGAGATCCCCGCCGCGTCGCTGGAGCGCTACGAGCGCCTGATCGACTGCGTGCGCGAGGACGAGGACGTGCTCAAGCGGGTGTACGTGGACGTGGAGCGGCTGGCCGCCGCGTACCTCGTGGACGAGGGCGACTAAGAAGCGTCCAGGTCCGCGATCGCATCCCCTCCCGGGCCTTCCGCCCGTCCTCAGGGAGCGAGCACCCAGACGACGTCCTCACCGAACGTCCGACGGGCGACGACGGGCGCGTCGGGGGCGTGGACGAACGCCGCGAGAGCGGTGTGGCGCTCCCGGTCGCTCGCCGCGAAGTCCAGGTCCGGCCGCGTCGATTCCACGAGGATGCCGACGTCGTGGGCGCGCAGCCACGCCCGGACCGCGCCGGGCGAGTCCGTTCCGGGCGGGATCGACCAGGCGTCGTAGACGATGCCGCCGTCCATCAGCCTCAGGATGCGGGTGTCCGACGAGAGCGTCGCGACCCCTCGCTGGCGCGCGAGCTTCGCCGCCCATGCCCACGCCTCGGCGCTCTCGCCCCACACGAGCCGCCAGCGCTCGTCGCGAGTCGTGTGCAACGCCCACGACAGCGGGGGATAGCGGTCGAAGGCGAGCGCGGCGAGCCTCCCGAACGGGGCCTCGACGGCCCACGCGGTGCCTGCGGTCGCGACGATCGCCGCGCCGGCCAGGGCGACGCCGCGGGGGTGGGCCCCGAACGCCAGGCGCCGTGCCGTCCACACCACCCAGACCGCCGCCAGGCCGACGGCCGGGAGCAGGTACCGGCTCCAGTAGCCGAAGAAGTCGGGGCGGTCGGCCTTCGCGATCGCGGCCAGGCAGACGAGCGTCCAGCCGAGGACGAGGGCGGCGAGCAGGTCCACGCGGCGGATCTCGTGCCAACGTACGAGGAGGAGCCTTCCGAGGAGGAGGACCGCGAAGAGGAGCACGAGGTGGGCTCCCAGCGCCTCGGGGGTCCGCGTGGTCAGGAGCGCGCGGATCCCCTGGCCGTGGATGCCCCGCACGAAGGCCGCGACGGACATGTGCCCGGCGAGGCCGGGGAACGGTGGCAGGCCCGCGCGGTGGATCCAGTACGGGAGCGCCAGCAGGGCGGCCGCCGCGCTCGGCCACACCAGGTCGCGCACGGGCGGCCGGCGCGAGCGGAGCAGGCCGCCCAGGAGCGGCACGGCGACGAGCACGGCCCCGGTGACCTTCGTGAGCGCGCCGCCGCCCAGGAGCACGGCGGCGACGAGCAGGTCGCGTCGGCTCCCCGTATCCCAGGCGCGCAGGAGCCTGCGGATCGCCTCGGTCGCGAGCGCGCCCAGCACGAAGTCCACGTGGTAGTCGCTGATCTGCATGAGGACGCCCGGAGCGGACAGGAGCAGAAGCGCGCAGGCCACGCGTCCCGGCCGCCCGAGCCCGACGCGGCGCCCGAGCTCCATGGTCGCGACGACCCACGCCGCGCCCAGGATCGGTGGGACCAGGCGCCACGTGGGCGCCCCCGCCACGAAGAAGGCGGCCAGGAACCGCTCCACGAGGTTGGCCCCCGTCGCACCGCGCAGGAGCATCCCTTCGCGCCCGAGGTCGACCGAATACGTGTGCAGGAGCCGGGGCGAGGCCAGGATGCGCGCGATCGGCAGATGGTAGTACAGGCTGTCCCACAGGGCCGGCGGGAAACGCCACGCCCACCAGGCCGCGACGAGGAGGACGGCCCCGCCCACGAGGGCCTCGGGGAGTGCGGGGACGCGCGCGAAGTGCAGCTCGCCGCGCGCGAGGAGAGGGCCCCAGCGCAGCGCGAGCACGACCGTCCAGAGGGCCACCCACGCGGTGAGCGGGCCCGGCGCGAACACGCCGGCGGCCCCGGCGACCAGGAACGCACACGAGTTGACCACCAGCGAGACGAGGACGGCCCCGGAGAGCCACCCCGGCGCGGAGTCGTCCGCGGGGCTCAGGAGCGCCGCTCCGGGCAGGAAGCAGAGCAGCAGAGGGATCATGCTGCCCGTCCTGCCGTCGCCGGGGCCGGAGCGCTCCTAGGACCGGCCCGCACCGGCCCGACCGCGCGCCTCAGCCGTCCTTCCTCTCCTTGATCACCATGCGCTCCAGGCCGGTCTCGACGGCCCGCGCGGCGCCGAGGCCCACGGCCAGCGCGAACGCCACCCCGATGGCACCGAAGATCACGAAGAACCCCGCCAGAACGATCTGGCGCGCGAAACCGAGCTGCCAGAGCGCGAGAGCCCCGACCACCGCCTGGAGCACGCCCTTCACCACCTTGCCGACGAGCCCCGCCCGCTCGAGCCCCTCCTCCTCGAGCGCCGAGGTGACGCGGTCGCCGGCGACGTTCGCGACGAGCAGGCCGACGCCCACGATGAGCGCCACGAGCGCCAGGTTGGGCAGGTAGAACACCGAGCGGTCGATGAGCCGGGAGAGGACGCTCAGGCCCCAGATCTGCAGGGCGTTGTCGAGAAAGACCAGCACGAGGACCACCATGACCACGTCGCCCACGAGCTCGTACATGGCCGCGCGCACGTCGCCCTTGCCGAACGCGGCGCGCCACCCGGTCCGTCCGCCGAGGCGGTCGAGCCTGAGCCACACCATGGCACGCACGACCACGTGCTTGGCGACCCACCCCACCAGGATGCCCAGGGCGAGCACGGCGAGCCCGCCGGCGAGCGTCGGGAGATAGCCGAAGAGCTGATCCGAGAAGTGGGCCAGCGGGCCCGCGGACGTCTGCATGGCGGCGGTCTGCATGGTTACCCCTGACGGAAGAAGAGTCGCTCGAACCGACGGGTCCTCGATCCGGTGACGTCGCGCAGGACCACGACCGGGTTCCACCCCGTGTGCGCGAGCGCGGCGGGTACGGTCTCGCCGAAGAGCGCCGCCACGGGCGCCTCCTGCGGAGCGCCCATCACGACCATCTCGTGTGCGCTGAGCGCCTCGGACAGGCCGTGCGCCACGTCGCGATGCGTGACGACGCCGAGCTCCGCACCCAGGTCGGAGCCGGCGAGCGTCTCCCGGGCCTCGGACACGCTCCGGTCGCGCTCGGCGCTCGCGTCGTCGGGGGAGACCACCGTGAGGGCCCGCGTGGGCGCCCCGAACCACGACCGGAACGCCGGGATCAGGTTGGCGGCGAGCGCGGTGTTCACGCTGCGCGTCGTGGGCAGCACGATCCCCGACGGCCCTCCGACAGGAAGGTCTCCGTAGACGATCGCCACCTGGCAGGGGGCGTTGCGCAGGACGCGCTCCACCACCGTGCTCACCAGGCGCTCGACCCACGACTGGCGCTGCGGCTGGCCGATGACGATGAAGTTGCACTTCTCCTCGCGCGCCGTCTCCACGATGCCGTGGCTCACGCGGTGCGCGATCTTGACGACGGGCCGCACCGGCACGCCGCGCTCCTCCCCGAAGCGGACGGCCCGCTCCAGCGGCTGCTCCACGGCGCGCACCGCCCGCCGCCCGCTCATGAGGGACTCGCCCTCGGGGACCTCCACGACCGTCAGCGCGACCAGCTCGCCGGCGTGCTGGCTGGCGATGGCGAGCCCGACCTCCATGAGCGAGGGCATGTGCCGCTCGGCCGCGAGCGCCACGAGCACGCGGTACTCCTTGCGCTCGATGCGCTCCATCCAGGCGGCCCGCTCCACGAACGCCGCCTCCCGGTCGCGCGCATAGCCGTAGTAGAGGACCGCGCCCACGGCGATCCACCCGCCGGCGGCGACGGCGGAGAGCGGGTAGCGCACCACCAGGAAGACGGTGAGGACGAGCATCGTCGCGATGGCCAGTGCCGGCACGAACGGGACCAGCGGGATGCGGAACCCCCGGTCGAGGTCCGGCCGGGTCCGGCGCAGGCGCACGACGGCGACGTTCACCTGGACGAAGAGGAGCAGGAACATGATGTCCGACGCCGCGGCGACGGACTCGATGGGAAGCGCCACCGCCATCAGGACGATCAGGACCGTCGAGAAGAGGATGGCGAAATGCGGCGTCGCCTTGCGGGCGTGCACGCGCCCGAGCAGATCGGGGAGGTTCGCGTCGCGCGCCATCGCGAAGGCCACCCGGGACGACGAGTAGATCGTGGCGTTCAGGGCCGACAGGGTGGAGAGCAGGCCGCCGATGAGGATGAGCACGCCGCCGCCCGCGATGAACTGGTCGGCGGCGCTCACGAGGGCCGTCTCCTTCTGCTGGCCGAGGTAGGCCGTGACGCTCATGCCCGACGGGGGGTGCACGGCCCCCACCGCCACGAGTGCCACCAGGAGGTAGATCGGCACGACGATGAGCAGCGACAGGAACGTCGCCCTGGGCACGTTCCGCTTCGGGTCCTCCACCTCCTCGCTCGTCTGGGCGATGATCTCGTAGCCCTCGAACGCGATGAACGTGAGGCCCATCGCCGCGAAGACGCCGCCCCAGCCGTGCGTGATCATCGGCTGGAACGCGGCCTGCCAGTCCGGGCGGCGCTCCATGACCACCAGGCCCATCGCCACGAACGCGAGGATGATGACGACCTTCGCGACCGTGATGACCGTGCCGGCCTTGCCCGTCTCGGAGGCGCCCCGGTAGTTGATCCACGCGAAGACCACGCAGGCGACCACGGCGAGCCACTTCTCCAGGGTCATGAACCCCAGGTGGACGGCGGGCGCGCCCGCGGCCGAGAGGACGAGACGGAAGTACGCGCCGAAGCCGAGCGCGTACAGCGAGCACGCGACCGCGTGCGCGAACCAGGACATCCAGCCGCTGAGGAAGCCGTTGGGGTCGCGCAGCGCCGTCTTGACCCACAGGTAGCCGCCGCCCGCGTCGTGGAAGGAGGAGCCCAGCTCGGCGTAGGCCATCGCCGTCAGCAGCGCGACGAAGCCGTTCAGCGCGAAGGTGACGAGGAGGGCCGGGCCGGCCACGCCGGCGGCGATGCCGGTAAGGACGAAGATGCCGGCGCCGATCATCGCGCCGACCCCGATCATCGTGATGTCGGTGAGCCGCATCTCGCGGCTCAAGCGCACCTCGAATGGCGTCGCGGCTTGGCTCATGATGCGACACAGTGCGTCGGCCAGGGGCGGGCAGCAAGGGGACGGTGGCGCCCCGCCCGGGCCGGCGTGTTACGGTTCCGCCAGCTCCTCCCGCACCCTCTCGAGCGTCCACTCCCGCACGACGGGCGGAGGCCAGGCGCCGGCTGCGGCCGCGGCCATGAGGCTGTCGGCTTCCTCCCTGGCGCGCCGCGCGGTCTCGGGGTCGAGCGCCTCCTTGCCGAGCGCCAGGTCGAACTCGTCCTCGTCGAGCAGGGCCGGCCGTCCGTCCGGGGGAAGCCAGACGTCCAGGAAGAGGTCCGTCGTGCGCCACAGGTCGCCGTCGATCTCGGGAGGCGTCAGCACGTTCGCGTAGTAGCCGGTGAACGTCCCGTCGGCGCGGTGGAAGCGCCCGATGTCGTGCCAGAGGCCGGGGAACGTGAACCACACGAGGTCCGAGCCCGGCTCCATGGCGACCTTGCCGTCGATGCGCATGGGCGCCGCGGCCCGCATGCGCTCGGCCAGCGTGACCTTCACGTCGTCACGGTCGAGGACGAGGCGCTGGCGGAAGACCTGGACCCGGTCGGGGAGACGCCTGTAGTGGATCTCGACTTCCCGGGCCGCGCTCACCCCACGGCCTCCGGCCCGGACGGCACGGGCACTGCCTCGATGAAGACGTCCATGACGCCGCCGCACACGGCCGGGCTCCAGGACAGGATGTCGTCCGTGAGATCCACCTCGACACGGCGGGGGTCTCCGGTGCGGATCACCTCCCTGGCCGCTTCGACGACCTCCGCCTCCCCGCAGCCGCCGCCCACCGTCCCCGTGAGGCCGCGCTCCGGATCCACGAGCATGCGCGCGCCCGTCTTGCGCGGCGTCGACCCACGCGTCGACACCACGGTGGCCAGCGCGCACGGCCGTCCCTCACGGCGTGCCGCCAGGAGGGCCTCCGTGATCGCCCCGTCGTCCCGATCCATCATGTGGACTCCTCCGTGTCCTCGAAGAACCGCTCCGCGACCCGCTCCACGTCCTTCAGCGACGCGCCCGTCCCCCCCCGCGACTCCTTCACGAGCTCGGCGGCCATCGCCACGGCGATCTCCTCGGGCGTCTCGGCCCCGATGTCGAGGCCCACCGGCGCGTGGATGCGCACCAGGTCGTCCCGGGGGACGCCGTCCCGCAGGAGCTGCGTGAACGTCGCGCGCACCCTGCGGCGGCTTCCTATCATACCGATGTAGGCGGGCTTCGGGTCCGCGCGCAGGATACGCACCAGGCACTGGTAGTCGTAGCGGTGCCCGCGCGTCACGAGCAGAACGTGCGAGGCTGCGTGGATGGGGACGTCGTGAAACGGGTCGGAGAAGTCGGCCTGCACCAACCGGTCTGCCTGTGGGAAGCGCTCCCGGGTGGCGAACTCGGGGCGGTCGTCGAGCACCACGACCCGGAACCCGAGCAGCGCCCCGATCACGCACAGGGGGCGCGCGACGTGCCCGGCACCCACGATGACCAGGTCGCGCACCGGCCGGCGCACCTCGAGGTACGCCTCCACGGGCGCGGGCTCGGCGCCGAGCGCGTGCAGGCCCTCCGGGACCTCGGGATCATCGAGCGCCCGACGAGCCAGGGCGAGGGCGGCGGCATCCAGCTCCGCGGAGCCCAGGCTCCCGAGGCGGTCCTCGCTCCGTCCCGACGCCGACCGCAGGACCAGCAGCCGCCGCCCGAGCGAAGCGCCGGATGCATCGCCGACGACGAGCACGCACGCGGCGCTGCCCCCGGCCCCCACGGTGGCGAGGGCGACCTCCGCGGCGGCGACCGCATCCAGGATCATTCCCAGCCTCCTTCCATCATGCTCCTCGCCCCGTCGCCCGCAGGTACTCGGCCGGTGTGTCGATGTCGGTGACCACGCCCGCGTCGTCCACCGGCACGAGGACCGCTTCGCCGAGGTGCCGGTGGACCACGGTGCGCGCGCCCCCGACGAGCCGCGGGTCGGCCAGCTCCTCGTAGAGACCGCGCCCGAAGAGCGTCGGATGGCCGCGTCGCCCATCGTATACGGGGATCACCAGCCGCGGCCGCTCCGGCTCGAACGCGTCCAGGAGCGCCCGCACGGTCGACGCACGGACCAGCGGGTGGTCGACGGGGCACAGAGCCACGGCGTCGACCTCCCCCTCGAGCGCTCGCAGCGCGATGCGCAGCGAGGTGATGGGTCCCTCTCCGGGCTCCGGGTTCTCGAGCACCCGCGCGCCCGCGGTGCTCGCCTCCTCGGCCGTGCGGCCCGCGGCGTCCGCCACGACGACCAGGACGGGGTCGCATCCTCCGAGCCGCAGCGCCCGGGCGACGCGCGCCACGAACGCCACGCCGTCGGCTTGCAGGAGCGCCTTGTCCGTGCCCATGCGCTCGGACGAGCCCGCGCACGGGACGACGCCGGCGACCCGGGGGGCGGCGTCAGCTTCCGAAGGCTTCATAGAAGCTCCGGTTCTCACGCGCGAGATCTTCCAGCAGGGGGGCGGGCGCGAAGCGCTCGCCGTGCTCGTCCCGCAGCTTGCGCAGGCGGTCGAGCACGCCCCGCGGGTGCATCGTATCGGCGAAGCGCAGCAGCCCTCCGCGGAACGGCGGGAAGCCCGCACCCATGATCATCGCCAGATCGAGCCCGGCTGCGCTCTCCACCACGCCCTCCTGCAGCACCCGCGCCGCCTCGTTGATCATCTGGCCGACCAGCCGTCGCCGCAGATCGCCCTCGGCTCCGCGGCCGCGGCGCGGCGGCACGGCGACGCTCACGTCCGCGTACACGCTCGGGTCCACGCCCCTCTCTCGGCCCTTCGCGTACAGGTAGAAGCCCCGCCCTCCCTTGCGCCCGCGCCGGCCGGCGGCGAGGGCGGCCTCGAGCGCGGGAGCCGGAGCGAGGCGCTCGCCCAGGGCTTCGTACAGTGCCCTGCCGGCGTGCGCCGCGACGTCGATGCCGACCTCGTCCACGAGCCGGAGGGGACCCATCGGCATGCCGAACCCGACCGCGGCGGCGTCGATCTCCTGGACGCTCGCTCCCTCGGCGAGCGCGCGCGCGGCCTCGTTCAGGTACGGTCCGAGCACCCGGTTCACCGCGAAGCCGGGCGCGTCGCGCACGACCACCGGGACCTTGCCGAGGGTGAGCGCGAGAGCGTAGACCGTGGCCACCGTGTCCTCGGCGGTGCGGGCCCCACGGACCACCTCGACCAGCGGCATGCGGTGCACGGGATTGAAGAAGTGCATCCCGCAGAAGCGCTCGGGACGGGCGAGCGCCTCCGCCATGGCATCCACGGACAGCGCCGAGGTGTTCGTGGCGAGGATGCAGTCGCCGCCCAGGAGCCCCTCCACTTCGGCGAGCACGGAGCGCTTGACGTCCAGGCGCTCCACGACCGCCTCGACGACGAGGTCCAGCGCACGGAAGCCGTGGTAGTCGAGGCTGCCGGAGATGAGCCCCATGCCCCGCTCGGCTTCGCGCCGCGGGACGCGCCCGCGCCTCACCGCCCCGTCGAACACTTCCCGCGCATGCCTCAGGCCGGCGCCCACTGCCTCGTGCCGGACGTCCTTCATGCGGACGCGCAGGCCTCGGGCCGCGCACAGCTGGGCGATCCCTCCTCCCATCACCCCGGCTCCGAGCACTCCGACCTCCCGCACGGGACGCGGCCGGCCGCCCGGGGCCCCCACGCCCTTGCGAGCCTCCTCCCGCATCCGGAAGACGTGCAGGAGGTTCTTGCACACGGGCGAGACGATGAGCTCCGCTCCGGCCCGGGCCTCGGCCGCCAGGCTGCGCTCCACGCCTCCGCCGCGGCCCCTGGCCAGGATCTCCAGGATGCGGAGCGGCGCCGGAACGCGGCCGCCGGTGCGGGCGAGCGTGGTGCGGCGGGCCTGGGAGAGGATCAGCGCCCGGCCGGGCGGCGTGTCCTCGACCAGCCTCGCGAGCGCGGGCCTGCGGGGCGGCGCCTCCACCCGGGGC
>JBJKSF010000069.1:0-9088 GCA_046704285.1 Longimicrobiales bacterium
CGCGAGGGCCGCTCCGAGGCCGTGGCCCCACAGGCCCTCCCAGCGCGCCGACGCGAACCGCCGCGCCGGCTCCACGTAGACTCCGCGGAACAGGGAGCCCAGCGCTCCGGAGACGGCGTAGGGAAGCACGAACAGGAGAACCGGGACCGCGACGCCCGCGAGGAACGGCGCCAGGTGGCCTGCCAGGCGGCGCCACTGCGCCCCACCGCTCTTCGCACCGTCCCCGCGCGCGGCCTCCGGGACCGAGCGGGTGCCGACCCACAGCGCGAGCGTCAACGCGGGGGCCGCCGCAGGGACCGCGAAGCGCACGAGCCCGACCACGTGCATGGCCCGCACCACCAGGGCCGCGACGAGCGCGGTCAGCGCGAGCGCGCACGCGACCACGAAGAGACGGTACGGGCCGGCGCCGGCCGGGCGCGCCGGCCGTGGCCCCTCCGGGACCGTCGAGAGACTGTCGGCGTACGCCAGGAAGAGGAGGGCGCCGGCCACGTAGTAGAGGCCGACGATCTTGACGAGGATCGAAAGCCCACCGACCGCCCCCGCCGCGAAGAGCCAGCGCCGGCGTCCGACCACCACCCACCGGAAGAGCGCAGCGGTGCCGAAGGTGGCCAGGAACAGGTTGTACCAGCTCGGCATCCCCTCGGCGTAGATCGGAAGCGTCCACGCAGCCGCCACGAGCGTGGCGGCGGCGGCGAGGACAGGGCCGGCGAGGCGACGGGCCAGGTACCAGACCGCCGGGATCCAGGCGAGGTAGACGGCGAACACGAGCCAGCGCAAGCTCATCGCGCTGACGCCGAGCACCTTGAAGCCGAGCGCGTCGAAGAGCGCCAGGCCGCCCGTGTACACGTCCTCGAAGTCCCGGTGGGGCCACTGTCCCCGCAGCACGCGCACGGCCGGCTGCGCGAGCGAGCCGAGGTCGTGGGGGAACCACCCCCGGTTCAGGTAGAGGAGCGCGTTGGCGGCGGAGGCCCCCCATACCAGGATGAAGAGCCAGCGCGCGAGCGCCGCCGGATCCAGCTTTCCGGCGAGTCCGAAGCGGTCGAGGCGGTGCATGGCCTCCATTCTACGCGCGCTCGGCCGACGAGCACGACCCTCGCCGCTCACGCCGACGCGTCGCGGACACGCCGGAACGCCTCCAGCGTCTCCGTCATCGGACCCCGCCCGTCTCCGCTATCCCCCGGCCGTCGCCCCCACCACCAGGAAGGGCTCGTCGCCGCGCGCGACCGCTTCGGGCAGCGGCGCGTCGGGCGGCTCCTGGGAGAGATCGCGGGCGCACGCGAAGAACCGCACGAACGGGCGTCTCTGCTTCGTGACGTGGTCGCGGATCGTGCCGCGCAGCGCCGGATAGCGCGCCTCCACGGCGTCCAGCACGGAGCGCTGCGTGACGGGTCCCTCCACCGCGAGCAGCAGCTCGCGCTCGGCGCGAGCCACCGCGCACAAGGGAGTCGGAAGGACTACCCGGATCACGGGAGCGTCTGCACCTCCACCGAGAGCACGGAGGGCAGGTGCTTCGCGATCGCGCTCCAGGAGTCGCCGGCATCGGCCGAAGCGTACACCTGGCCGCCCGTCGTGCCGAAGTAGACGCCGCAGGAGTCGAGCGTGTCGACCGCCATCGCGTCCCTCAGCACGTTCACGTAGCAGTTCCGCTGGGGCAGGCCCTTCGTGAGCGGCTCCCACTCACCCCCGCCCGTGCGGCTGCGGTATACGCGCAGCCTGCCCTTCAGCGGGAAATGCTCCGAGTCGCTCTTGATCGGGACGACGTAGACCGTATCGGGCTCGTGGGCGTGCACGTCGATCGCGAACCCGAAGTCGGTGGGCAGGTCGCCGCTCACCTCCCGCCAGGACTCGCCCGCGTCGTCGCTCCGCATGACGTCCCAGTGCTTCTGCATGAAGAGCACGTCGGGGCGGGAGGGATGCATCGCGATGCGGTGCACGCAGTGGCCGACGTCGGCGTCCGGGTCCGGGATGTACTCGGAGCGGAGACCGCGGTTGATGGGCCTCCACGTCGTGCCGCCGTCGTCGGTGCGGAACGCCCCCGCCGCGGAGATCGCGATGAAGATGCGGTTGGGGTCCGAGGGGTGGAGGACGATCGTGTGCAGGCACATGCCACCCGCCCCGGGGGCCCACCGCGGGCCCGAACCGTGCCCCCGCAGGCCGCGCACCTCGTGCCAGCTCGCGCCGCCGTCTCCGGAGCGGAACAGCGCGGCGTCCTCGACGCCCGCCCACACGACGTCCGGGTCGGTCCGCGACGGCTCGAGGTGCCAGACGCGCGTGAACTCCCAGGGGTGTGGAGTGCCGTCGTACCACTGGTGGGTGCCGGTCTCCCCGTCGTACGTGAACTCGTTGCCCACCGGATCCCAGGTCCTGGCACCGTCGTCCGAGCGCTGGACGAGCTGGCCGAACCACCCGCGGCTCAGCGAAGCCCAGATCCGGTCGGGATCGGCCGGCGAGCCTTTCACGTGGTAGACGTCCCAACCGGGAAAGTGCGGGCCGTCGATCTTCCATCTCCTGCGCGTGCCGTCCGAAGTCAGGACGAACGCGCCCTTGTGCGTGCCGACCAACACCCGTACGCCGCTCATGACCCGCCTCCGGTGGTTGGGATGTTCGGAACGATACTCGTTCCTGGTCCCCGAAGTCGATAGGCCGGAAGGCGCGCCGTGCCTCATTCCGGCAGATAGCGCCCGGCGAGCTGCGCGAAGTCCTCCGCCTGGGACCGCGCCCAGGCGTCGTCCCGCCCGAGCTCCCCGGCCAGGATGCGTGCCACCGCCGGTGCGGCTTCGCGAGCGGCGCGCGCATCGAGGAGCAGGCAGCGCGAGCGGCGCGCCAGGACGTCGTCCACCGTGCGCGCCATCTCGCGCCGCGCGAACCACACCACCTCCCCGCGGCACAGATCGAGACGCGGGTGCACCGGGGCCTCCAGGCCGGGCTCGGAGCGCACCAGCGCCTCCACGTCGGGAGCGTCGGATCCGTAGGGCGCCCAGCGTCCGAACCCGTCCGCGTGCCGGTGGAACCCGTGGATCTCGAGCGTGCGCGTCACGCACGGGCGCGTCTCCAGATCGCCCAGGGTCTGCGCCGTCTCGACCGTGTCCTCCGCCATCCTCCGGTACGTGGTCCACTTGCCCCCGGCGATCGTCAGGAGCCCCGTATCGGAGACCCGCACCGCGTGCTCCCGGCTGAGCCGGGAGGTCTCCTCGGCGCCCTCCTCGGCGACGAGCGGCCGCAGGCCCGCGAAGACGCTCAGGACGTCGCCGCGCTCGGGGTCCTTCTCCAGGTAGCGGCGCGCGTGGCCGAGGATGAAGTCCACCTCCTCCGGGAGCGGCAGCGGCTCCAGGCAGGGCCGGTCCACCTCCGTGTCGGTCGTGCCGATCAGCACGCGGTCGTGCCACGGGATCGCGAACAGCACGCGGCCGTCGTCGGTGTGCGGCACCATGATCGCACTCTCTCCGGGCAGGAACGAGCGGTCGAGAACCACGTGCACGCCCTGGGAGGGTTGGATGAGCGCGGGCGCGTCGGGCTCGTCCATGCGGCGGATCTCGTCGCTGAACACCCCCGTCGCGTTCACGACCACGCGGCCCCGTGCCTCCAGCTCCTCGCCGGATTCCTCGTCGAGCAGGCGCACCCCGCTCACGAACCCGTGCTCGCTCTTCAGGAGCCCGGTCACCCGCACGTAGTTGACGAGGGTGGCCCCCTGCTCCACCGCGGTCATCGCCAGGTGGATGAGCAGGCGGGCGTCGTCGAACTGGCCGTCGTGGTAGATCACCCCGCCGAGGAGCCCGTCGGTCTCGATCGTGGGCAGCCGTGCGATCGTCTCGTCCCGCGAGAGGTTCCGCGAGCGCCCGAAGCCGTACCGGCCGGCCAGCACGTCGTAGACGCGCATGCCGATCCCGTAGAAGGGCGCCTCCCACCAGCGGTAGTTGGGCACGACGAACGGGAGATCGTGCACGAGATGGGGCGCGTTGCGCCGCAGGATGCCGCGCTCCTTGAGTGCCTCCATGACGAGCGGGACGTCCCCCTGCTGGAGATAGCGCACGCCTCCGTGGACGAGCTTGGTGGAGCGGCTCGAGGTGCCCTTGCCGAAGTCGCTCTGCTCGACGAGGAGCACGCTGTGGCCGCGCGACGCCGCGTCCAGCGCGACGCCCACCCCCGTGGCGCCCCCGCCGATCACGACGAGGTCCCAGGGGTCGGGCGAGGCACGCAGGCGCTCGAGCGCGTGGTCTCGGTTCACGGTTCCGCCTCGTGTCCGGTCGATGCGGGTCGGAGCATCCGCAGCGGCCTCCCTCCGCCGCGGACCGGGCGAGCGGCGGAGACCTCGCCGGAATGATCGGCCGAGTGACGACGGGCGGCAACCCGCGCGGCCCGCCCGCTCGTTGACCTCCCTTCCGCGTTCCTTTAAGGTTCGACCTTCCCGGGAGAGCCGGGCGGCAGAGCGCCGCCGCGCCCGGGGAACGCGAACGCGCGAGGTCGGCATGACACGGGGCACCCTCGAGGGACGGCCTGGTCCTGGGCAGGGCCGCTGCATGTGTTGCCGCTGTCTCGCCCTCCGGCACGGAGGAGCGAGGGCCCCCGCGCGAACGCGAAGCCCTCGGTGATCCGAGGCGACATCGCTCGACGCGACCGGCCCCTCCGCTCCACCGGAGGGGCCGGTTCTTTTTCGTTCCTGCCCCATGGAGAGACCCATGAGCGAGTATGCGAACCCCGATGCGCTGGTCGACACGAGATGGCTGGCGGATCATCTGGACGACGCGGCGCTCCGCGTCGTGGAGGTCGACGAGGACCTGGCCGCGTACGACAGCGGCCACATCCCCGGAGCCGTAGCCTGGAATTGGTCGAAAGACCTGCACCACCCCGTGCGCCGGGACTACCTGGACCGGGATGAGCTCCAGGCGCTGCTGCGCCGCTCCGGCGTGCCGGAGAACGGCACCGTCGTGATCTACGGCGGCAACAACAATTGGTTCGCCGCCTACGCCTACTGGCTTCTCAAGCTGCGCGGCTTCGACGCCGTCAGGCTCCTCGACGGCGGGCGCAGGAAATGGGAGATCGAGAAGCGCCCGCTCACCCGCGACGTCCCGCGCATCACCGCGTCGGCGGTCACCGTGGGCGGCGAGGAGCGTCCCGAGCTGCGCGCCCTGCGCGACCACGTGATCCGCAGCGTGGGCTCGAAGACGACGTACGTGGACGTGCGCTCGCCCGAGGAGTTCAGCGGAGCCAAGCTCGCGCCCGACCACCTTCCCCAGGAGCAGCCGTACGTGGGGGGCCACGTGCCGGGGGCGACGAACATCCCCTGGTCGAAGGCCGCCAACGACGACGGCACGTTCCGCTCCGCGGACGAGCTGGCGAAGCTCTACGACGGCGTCCGCGAGAGCCCCGAGGTGATCGCCTACTGCCGGATCGGGGAGCGGGCGGCGCACACGTGGTTCGTGCTCCACGAGCTGCTGGGTCACGACAACGCGAAGAACTACGACGGATCGTGGACCGAGTACGGATCGCTCGTCGGCGTGCCGGTCGAGCGCGACTGAGCGGCCCCGGTCCACGCGGAAGATGAATGGAGGGGGCGCGTGCGCAGCGCGGGTTCGTGCTCGTGCCCCCTCCTCCGCCGGACCTCGCGCACGGCGCCCGCGCCGTCGGTCGCGCCGGGCTCGCGCGTGCCGCCATGAGGGGCTTCCTCCTCGCGACGCGGGGAGCGAGCCCGTAAC
This sequence comes from Longimicrobiales bacterium, assembly GCA_046704285.1. Taxonomy (GTDB): domain Bacteria; phylum Gemmatimonadota; class Gemmatimonadetes; order Longimicrobiales; family Gaopeijiaceae; genus SZUA-318. Next base: position 5,694 of record JBJKSF010000069.1, read on the forward strand.
GTCCCCTCACCCCTCCTGCACGGAGCCCCACGGAATGGAAGAGCAGCGACCGGCGACCCGGGCGGTCCGGACCCAGGCGGAGCCCTCACAGCACCACGAGCACTCGGTCCCCCTGTACCTGACCTCGAGCTTCGTGTTCGACGACGCCGAGGAGATGCGCGCCGCGTTCGCGGGAGAGGTATCCCGCAGCATCTACAGCAGGTTCACCAACCCGAACGTCGCCGAGCTCGCCGAAAAGCTGAGGGTGATGGAGGGTGCGGAGGCGGGCCACGCCGTCGCGTCCGGCATGGCCGCGATCTTCGCGACGTTCGCCGCGCTCCTCTCGGCAGGCGACCACCTCGTCGCCTGCCGCTCGGTGTTCGGGTCCACGCACCGGATCCTGACGAGCATCCTCCCCCGGCTCGGCGTGACGTGCACGTACGTCGACGCGCTCGACCCCGGGTCGTGGGAAGCCGCGGTGGGGGAGCGCACCCGCATGATCTTCGTCGAGACGCCCACCAACCCGGCGCTCGACTTGATCGACCTGGCCCGGCTCGGGGAGCTCGCGGCGCGCCGCGACCTCGTGCTCGTCGTGGACAACTGCTTCTGCACCCCCGTGCTGCAGCGGCCCATCGAGCACGGCGCCGCCCTCGTGGTGCACTCGGCCACCAAGTTCATCGACGGCCAGGGGCGCGTGCTGGGCGGAGCGGTCGTGGGCCGCGCGGACCTCGTCGCCGAGGTCTTCGCGTTCTGCCGCGCGACGGGCCCGGCGCTCTCGCCCTTCAACGCCTGGGTGCTCTCCAAGAGCCTCGAGACGCTGCACCTGCGCATGGAGCGGCACTCCGCGAGCGCGCTCGAGCTGGCCGCCTGGCTGGAGGGTCGACCGGGCGTGGCGGCGGTACGCTACCCCTACCTCCCCTCCCATCCGCAGCACGAGCTCGCTCTTCGCCAGATGTCGGCGGGCGGAGGGGTCGTCACGTTCACGATCGAGGGGGGCGTCGAGCGAGGCCGGCGCTTCCTGGACGCCCTCGCGATGTGCTCGCTCACCGCGAACCTGGGAGACACGCGCACGATCGTGACCCATCCCGCGTCCACGACGCACGCGAAGCTCAGCGAGGAGGAGCGGCGCGCGGTGGGGATCACGCCGGGGCTCCTCCGGATCTCGGTCGGGCTGGAGGATCCCGCCGACATCCGGAACGATCTGGCGCAGGCACTCGAGAAGGCGATCGCATGAGGGCCGCCAGGAAGGACACGATGCGGACGAGCAGATCGTCCGCTCTGAGCGGCGCCGTCGCGGCCTGGCTGGCCCTCGGGGTGGCGGCGGCGCCCCTCGCGGCGCAGGCGGGCACGCCGGAGCGGCTCGCGCGGGTCGCGCCCACCCCGCCGATGGGGTGGAACAGCTACGACTACTACAACTGGACGGTGGACGAGGCCGAGGTGATGGCCAACGCCCGCTGGGAGGCCGCCCACCTGGAGCGGTACGGCTGGAAGTACGTCGTCGTGGACTTCCTCTGGTCCACGCCGCTGCACGGCAGCTACCGGCACCGTGAGTTCAACCGGGACGGGAGCTACCGCTACCACCTCGCCATGGACCGCTACGGCCGTCTCCTCCCCGACCCGCAGCGCTTCCCGTCCTCCGCGAACGGCGTGGGCTTCAAGGCTCTGGCCGACAGCATCCACGCGCTCGGCCTCGAGTTCGGCATCCACGTGATGCGCGGCATTCCGCGCCAGGCAGTGCGGGAGCGCACGCCGGTGCTCGGCACGCCATACACGGCCGACCAGATCGCGGACACGACGAGCACGTGCGCCTGGGACGATGGGATGTACGGGCTCGACTGGTCGAGCCCCGGCGCCCAGGCCTACCTGGATTCGCTCTTCAAGCTGTATGCGAGCTGGGGCGTGGACTTCGTGAAGGTGGACGACATCCTGAACCCCTACCACGAGGACGCGATCGCCGGGTACAGCCTCGCCATCGAGCGCTCCGGCAGGCCGATGGTGCTCAGCCTCTCGCTGGGACCGGTGCCGCTCGACCAGGCGGACTTCCTCACGCGGCACGCGAACATGTGGCGGCTCACCTCCGACGTGTGGGACGACTGGCAGAGCCTGCACGACGACTTCCGCTACGCCGCCGAGTGGGCGGGCCACTCGCACGCGGGCACGTGGCCCGATCTCGACATGCTCCCCCTCGGTAGGATCGCCGGCCGCTACGGGGAGGCTCCGCGCAGCGCCTCGGGCGAGCCGGGTCGTCCGAGCCGCCTCACGCACGACGAGCAGCGCACGCTCGTGACGCTCTGGGCGATCTACCGCTCGCCGCTGATGATGGGAGGCAACCTCCCCGACGACGACGCGTGGACCACGTCGCTGCTGAGCGACCGCGCCGTGATCGAGGTGGACCAGAACAGCCGGCACAACCGGCTGGTGCGGGGCGGCCCGTACCCCGTCTACGCGGCGGACGCCGCCGAGGGAGACGACCGCTACGTGGCGCTCTTCAACACGACCGAGGACACCGCCGTGGTGAGCGTGCCCCTGCGGGATCTCGGCCTCGCCCGTGCGACGCCGGTGGACCTGTGGACCGGCGAGGACCTGGCGCCCGTGGCGGGTGCGCTGCGTGCGACGCTCGCTCCGCACGCGAGCATGCTCCTGCGGCTGAAGGCCCGGTAGTGGAGGCCGCGTCCGGCGGGGACCGCGCGGCCGCGCGCAGCCGTCGGGCTCCGTGGTACCGTCCCGGCGCGGGCGTCGTGACCTGGGCGCTCCTCGCGCTCTACTTCGCCTACGGGTTCGACCGGCGCTGGTATCCGAACGACGAGGGGACGCTCGCCGAGACCGCCTGGCGCGTCCTTCTCGGCCAGATGCCGCACCGCGACTTCGACGACATGTACACGGGTCTGCTGACCTACCTGCACGCCGGCGCCATGCACCTGATGGGGATCGACCTCTTCACGCTCCGGGTCGTCCTGCTGATCGCGTTCCTGCTCTGGGTGCCGGCGGTCTGGGCCGTGGCCCGCCGCTTCGCCGAGCCGTCGGCCGCCGCGCTGTGCACGACCCTGGCGGTGGTCGTCGGACCGGCCATCTACCCCGCGTCGATGCCCACGTGGTACAACCTCTTCCTGGCCACGTGGGCCCTCTGGTGCCTCCTCCGCTGGACGGAGGGGGGAAGGACCGGGTGGCTGGCCGCCGCCGGGTTCGCGGTCGGCGTGTCGGTCCTCTTCAAGATCGTGGGACTGTACTCGGTCGCCGCCGTCCTCTTCTTCGTGATCCACCGCGCCGCGCTCCGCTCCGGACCGCGCGCCTCGCCGGCCCGCCGCCTCCTGCTCCCGCTGGCCGGAGCGGCGGTGGCGGCCCTGCTCCTCGTGGAGGTGCTGCTCGTGCGCTCCCAGGCGAGCGCGGCCACCTTCGTCTGGTACGTCGTGCCGACG
>JBJKSF010000070.1:0-10296 GCA_046704285.1 Longimicrobiales bacterium
GTGCGGTACGCAGCGTCGCGGGCGTCCGAAGCCGCGTGGTCCGCGGCGTCGCCCTCACGGGGGGATCCACCGGATCGGTGCGGACCCGCCGCTGGGGTGGCACGCGCGTCGAGGGAAGCACCGGACCGGGCCGGGTCACGGTGCCCGCGCGGGGGCGGGCCGTGCGGCCGGTCGGGGTGCCCGGAGGCTCCTTGTAGCCGGGCCCCGTCGAAGGACGGTAGACGGCGCGGCCTCCGTAGTCACGGTGCCGCCGGAACCGGCCTCCTCCCTCATAGCGGCCATAGCCGCCCCACGACCCGATCGCCACGCTCGTCCAGAAGCTGTTTCCGTAGCCCCAGGGGCTGTAACCCCAAGGGCTGTAACCCCAGGCCCCGTAACCCCACGGATCGTATCCCCAGAACGGTGCCCACGGTGCGGCGTAGGGAGCACCCCAGGCGAACGAGGTCCCCCAGTAGGAGGAACCGAAGAAGAAGCCTCCCCCCCACGCCGGCCATCCGTACGTGTAGAAAGCCGGCGGACAGCTCGCCCAGTCGTCTCCCGCGTACGGATCCCACGTCGGATCCCAGCACTGCGACGGATAGGAGAAGCCCCACCCCGGCCCCCAGCCGCCGTAGCCGGGGGCGTAGCGGCCGTACCGGGCCCCACCCCACCCGCGGTGGTAGCGATGGAAGCCCAACGACGCGCCGACGAAGAACGGGTCCGGCGCGGGGGATCCGACGGCGAGCCCGAGGCGCACGCCGTCGAAGACGGAGCCGACCCCCATGCCGAAGGACACCCGGGTCTGGGCGCCGGCGGGAGCCGCCGCGAGCGTCAACAGCGCTGCCAGAGTCAGGGCCGTCCGTGTCCCGGTACGCATGGTGTCCTCCCTGTGGTGGTCCGAACGTCGTACGGAGCACGCTCCGTGCCACGCCGGGGGCTCGCGTCTAACCGATGGCCGCACAGCGCATTGCGAGGATCTGCGCGTACGGATCCCGGGTTCGGCTGTCCCAGTCGGTGGACACCTGCGGGGCGTCGTCGGGACACGTTGCGCACGCGGGGTGTGCGCATGTCCAGGACCGATCCGGAGCCGACGAGGAAACACGGACGGGGGATCGGCGTATGAAGGGGCCGGAGCGATCCTGGTGGCGTCCGCGTGGGATTCGACTCATATTGGACGCGTCCTGGATCACGGATGCCCGGACGCCCCGCTTCGATGTGCGCGGGCGAACGATGGAAGTTGCGGGAATCCCTCGACGTTCGTCGTCGAGCCCAGCGACCCTCTCGGTCGGCTGATCGGACCCGATTCATCTTCTCCGGGCTCGGATTTCCTCCCGACAGGCGCGTGACCACCTGTGTGTCACGGCGCCGTTCCCGATTACCATGGGTTCAGACGTGCCCGAATCGCCAGAGACGCACAACGGCGACGGGGGTGATGCGAAGTCCAGGCGGAGCAGGCGCGGCCGCCGACGTGGACGCCGCCCTCGTCACAAGCGGCCCCAGAGACCGAACGGGGCCAACGATGGAAACGGCAGCGGAGACGGGATGGAGTACCCCGAGACCCTCCTGCCCGAGAACGCGGAGGAGCTCGCGGCCGAGTCCAGGCCGTTGGGCCTTCTCGAGGTCCTGAGCAGCGGGTCGGGGTTCGTCCGCCTCCGCGAGGCCGGCTACACGCCCAGCAAGGACGACATCTACGTGGGCGCCCGGCTCATCCAGAAGTTCGGGCTGCGCACCGGGGACGAGCTCATGGGCGTGGCGGGCCACGCTCCCCGGAACGGCAAGAGCCCACCGCTGGCCTACCTCCACCGCGTGAACGATCGCGAGCCGGAGGAGCTGCGACGCCGCCCGGACTTCCAGCGGCTGAGCGCGATGCACCCCGACCGGCAGCTCCGCCTGGAGTGTGGCCGTACGGTGCGGGGCCAGCCGGACTACACGAACCGGGTCATCGACCTCTTCTGCCCGTTCGGGAAGGGACAGAGGGCGCTCATCGTGGCGCCCGCCAAGGCGGGGAAGACCACCGTGCTCCAGGCAGTGGCGGAGGGGATCGTCACGAACAACCCCGAGTGCCACCTCCTGATCTTGCTCGTGGACGAGCGCCCCGAGGAGGTCACGGAGATGGAGGCGTGCGGCTTCGGAGAGGTGATCGCCTCCACCTTCGACCGCTCGGCGGAGCGCCACTGCCAGGTCGCGGAGATGACGCTGGAGCGCGCGCGGCGCCGGGTCGAGGCGGGCGAGGACGTGGTCATCATCCTCGACTCGATCACGCGGCTGGCCCGGGCCCACAACACGGTCGAGGAGGGCAGCGGACGCACGCTCTCGGGGGGGCTCGACGCGCAGTCCCTCGAGAAGCCCAAGCGCTTCCTGGGAAGCGCGCGCAAGATCGCGCCCGACCAGGGCGGGGGGTCGCTCACGATCATCGCGACCGCGCTCGTCGACACGGGCTCGCGCATGGATCAGGTGATCTTCGAGGAGTTCAAGGGAACGGGCAACAGCGAGCTCGTGCTCTCGCGCGAGCTGGCCGACAAGCGCATCTATCCTGCGATCGACCTTGCCGCCTCCGCCACCCGCAAGGAGGAGCTCCTCCTGGACGACGACGCCCTCTGGCTGTCCCGCGCGATGCGTCGTCAGCTCGCCGGGGTAGGCTCGTCCGACGGGATGCAGGAGCTGCTGAACATCATGCGGAAGACGAGCACCAACCGCGACCTCATCGCCTGGGCGAGGCAGCAGGTGTAAGCGGGCTTGCCGACGCGCGCGGGAACGCGTGCGCGTGTCGGCCGGGGCGGCGGAGCCGACCGCTACCGAGGAGCAGCGTGCCGCGCGTCAGCCTCGTGCCCGGCGGCACGCTGGCCCTCCCCTCACGGGCCGACCTCGCCGAGGGAGCTCAACGGCGGCGGCCGCCCGCCGGTCCCGTGCGCTCGGAGGGAAGCGAGCGCAGCACCTTCTCCAGGACCGGCCAGACGTTGTGGGCCATGATGACCTCCCCCTTGGCCGTGGGGTGGATGCGGTCGGCCTGGTTGAGCGACGGAATGCCCGCGACGCCCGCCAGGAGGAACGGCACGAAGGCCGTGTGCTCCTCACGGGCGACCTCGGGGAAGACGGCGTCGAAGCGCTGGGTGTAGCGCTGTCCCAGGTTGGGAGGCGCCTTCATGCCCAGGAGGACGATGCGCACGCGGGGATACGCCGCCCGCGTCTCGTCGATGATCGCGCGCAGGTTCCTCGCCAGAGCCGCGGGATCCTGCCCGCGCAGCCCGTCGTTGGCGCCGAGCTCGATCACGAGGACATCCGGGCGATTCCGCAGGACCCACCGCAGGCGCGAGAGGCCGTCCGCGCTGGTGTCGCCGGAGACGCCGGCGTTCACGACCCGGATCGGGAGGCCTGCCGAGTCGGCGAGTTCCGCCAGGAGCGCCACGTAGGTATCGTCCTCTCGGGCGAGGCCGAGGCCGGCGGTGAGACTGGTGCCCAGGAACACGACGACCGGGCGCCCGTCCGGCGTGGAGGCGGGTCGCGCGGAGCCCGCGGGTCGCGGGGCGGAGTCGACGGCCGCGGCACCGGCCGGCCGCTCCGCGGAGCGGGTCGCGGGGGTTCCGGACCCCGAGCAGGCGGACACGGCGACGCACAGCCAGAGCAGCGACGAAAGGCGGCTTGTCATGATGATCGTGGCTCGAGGCCTCGAGAAGAGGTACGTGAGCGGTGGGCGCCCCCTGCGCGTGCTGCACTCGGTCGATCTGGACGTGGCGCCGGAGTCGTTCGTGGCCGTGGTGGGCCCCTCGGGCAGCGGGAAGACGACCCTGCTGGGCCTCCTCGCCGGCCTGGACGAGCCCACGGCGGGCTCCGTGCGACTGGACGGGCAGGACCTGTTCGCTCTTACCGAGGACCAGCGCGCGGAGTTTCGCGCCCGCAACGTCGGCTTCGTCTTCCAGACGTTCCATCTGCTGCCGACCCTGACGGCGCTCGAGAACGTCCTGGTGCCGCTCGAGCTGTGTGGGCGGGGCCGGGAGGCGAGGACGCGGGCGACGTCCCTGCTCGATCGGGTGGGACTGGGCGATCGGCTCGGGCACTACCCGGCGCAGCTCTCCGGCGGTGAGCAGCAGAGGGTCGCGCTGGCGCGCGCCTTCGCGAACGAGCCGCGCGTCCTGTTCGCGGACGAGCCGACCGGCAACCTCGACCACGAGGCGGGCGCGACGATCGTGACGATGCTCGAGGAGCTGAACCGGGAGGCGCGGACCACGCTCGTGCTCGTGACCCACGACGCCGACCTCGCGGGACGGGCCCACAGGGTGGTCCGCCTGCTCGGCGGGACGATCGCGTCGGACGGAACGGCACCGGACGGAGGCGCTCGGCCGTGAGGCCGGCCTTCGCGCTCCGCCTGGCGCTCCGGGAGAGCCGGCACGGGGTCGGACGCGTGGGCGTCTACATGGCGTGCATCACGCTCGGCGTGGCCGCCCTGGTGTCGATCCGCTCGTTCCGCACCGACGTGGCCCGTTCGGTCCGCTCCCAGGCGGACGTGCTCCTGGGGGCGGACGTGCGCTTGTCCGCCAACCGGCCGTTCCCCGACTCGGTCGCGACGATCGTCGACTCGCTGGGCGCTGCGGGGGTGGGCGTGTCCCGGGTGACCACGGCGATGTCCATGGTGCTGGCGCCCTCCAGCGGCGACGTGCGCTTGCTGCAGGTGCGCGCGGTCGCGGGAGGGTTCCCCTTCTACGGGCGGATGCGCACCGATCCGCCGGGCTTGTGGGCACAGATGGAGCGGGGAGGCGTCGCGCTGGTGGACCCGGCCGTGCTGACGCAGCTCCGCGCCCGGGTGGGCGACAGCCTGGCCATCGGGAGGGTGCGCCTGCCCATCGCGGGCACCGTGGAGGACGCGCCCACCGACCTGGGCTATCAGACCGCCATCGGCCCGCGCGTGTACGTGAGCCAGAGCGACCTGCGCCGGGCGGGGCTGCTCGGCTTCGGGAGCCTGGCCCGATACGACGTCTACCTGCGCATGCCCGACGCCGCGCAGCGCACGGCGCTGCGCACCCGCTACCAGGCCGTCTTCCGGGCGACCGACGTGCACTTCACCGAGGCCCAGCAGGAAGCGGACCGCCTCTCCCGCAGCGTGCGCTTCCTGGGGCGCTTCCTGGGGCTGGTGGGGCTGGCGGCGCTCCTTCTCGGCGGGATCGGCGTGGGCAGCGCGATCCACGTGTACATGCGGGAGAAGCGGCCGGGCGTGGCGATCCTCCGGTGCCTGGGGGCGGACCAGTGGACCGTCCTGCTCGCGTACCTGATCCAGGCAGGGGCCCTGGGCCTGCTCGGCTCCGCCGCGGGGGTGATCGCCGGACTCGCCGTGCAGCGGATCCTCCCGGTCGCCCTGGCCGGGGCGCTCCCCGTCGCCGTGCATGCGCGCTTCTCTCCGCTGGCCGCCGGGGTGGGTCTGGGCGTCGGGGTGTGGGTGGCGCTGATCTTCGCGCTGATCCCCCTCCTGCAGGTGCGCGACGTGCCGCCCCTGCAGGCTCTGCGCCAGGACTTCGAGCGGTCCGCTCGCCGGTGGGACCCGCTCCGCCTCCTCGCGTGGGCCGCCCTGGTCGCGAGCGCCGTCGTCCTCTGCGTCCTGGAGGCGCCGGACACGCGCGTCGGTCTCGGGTTCGCGGGAGCGCTCGCGCTGGCTCTCGGGCTTCTGGCGGGGGCCGCATGGAGCCTGGCGCGACTCACCCGGCGCTTCTTCCCGTCGCGGGCGAGCTATCCCGTGCGGCAGGGCGTGTCGAACCTCTTCCGCCCCCAGAACCAGACGCTCGCCGTGACGCTGGCGCTCGGATTCGGCGCGTTCGTGGTCGGCACGGTGCTCGAGGTGCAGACGAACCTCCTGGACGACCTCACGGTCTCGTTCGCGCATAGCCAGCCCAACATGCTCTTCTTCGACGTGCAGACGAGCCAGAAGGACAGCGTGCTCGCGATGCTCCCGCCCGGGGTGCGGGCGGGCGCCGAGTCGACGCCCATCGTTCCAGGCCGGATCGTGGCGATCGATGGGCGCCCCGTGGACGTCCTGCGCCGGGACACGACGCGCGGGCGAAGACCGGAGGGATGGGCGGTGCGGCGCATCTATCGAAGCACATACCGCCAGCACCTCACCTCGTCCGAGAAGCTCCTGGCCGGGCAATGGTGGGACGGGACTCCCGGAACCGAGAACGGTCGACATGTGGACGCGCACGGGCTCGTGCGCGTGTCGCTCGAGGACGGCATCGCCAAGGACCTGCACGTGGGGCTGGGGGACCGCATCACCTGGAACGTGGGTGGCGTTCGGATCCGCTCGATCGTGACCAGCCTGCGCTCGGTCGACTGGAGAAGGCTGGAGCCGAACTTCTTCGCGGTCTTCCAGCCCGGCGCGCTCGAGGGCGCGCCGCAGACCTTCGCCATCGTCGCGAGGGTCCCGGAGGCTCGCGAGCGCGCGGAGCTCGAGCGGGACCTGGTCGCGCGCTTCCCGAACGTCTCGGCCCTCGACTTCTCCAGGGTGCAGCAAGCGGTGGACGCCGTGCTGGGCCGCGTCCGGCAAGCGGTGATGTTCCTGGCGGCCTTCAGCGGCCTCGCCGGGCTGCTGGTGCTCGTCGGATCGCTCGCGACGTCCCGGGTGCAGCGGGTGCGGGAGGGAGCCCTCCTGAAGACGCTCGGTGCCAGCCGGCGTCAGATCCTGGCCGTGCTCCTCTCGGAGTACCTCGCGCTGGGCACCCTCGCGACGGCGAGCGGCCTCGTGCTGGCATGGGTCGCTTCGGCGATCATGGTGCCGAGGGTCTTCGATCTGCACTTCACGACGCACCCCGGACCGCTGGCGCTCGTCTGGCTCGCGGTGCTGCTGCTCACCGTGGCGGTCGGGCTGGTGGGGAGCCGCGGGCTGCTCCGGCGCGCCCCGCTCGCCGTGCTCCGTGAGGTGCCCGAATAGCGGGGAACCATGCCGGTCGGCGACCTGCCTCGGAGGACCGGCTCCCACCGAAGGGGCTCGTCGTGCGGCACGGAGGCCCGAGCCGTATCTTGTCGGCGCTCTCGCCGGAACCCGCCCAGGCGGGTTCTTCGAGCCCCCGGCGCGAGGTCGCTTGACATCCGGGAGCGGCCGGCGAGCATTCGAGCCAGACCGCAGGAGCCGCCGTCCCCCAAGGCGAGTAGTCCGACGTGAGCGAGACCTCACCCACGGTCCATGAGGCCAAGCGCGCGACGCTGTCGCGGGAGCTGTCGGAGCTCCTGGTCGAGCTCTCCATCGGTGTACACCGATACGCCATGTACCCACCCGGCCACCCGTCCCTCGAGCCCGTGGTCGAGAGCATCATGGGTCGCCTCGGGGACTTCTTCGTGGACCACGGCACGCTCGCGATCGGGGTCGCCGAGCGCCAGCTCGTCATCGAGGGGGTCGCCACGGACCAGAAGCACCCGGTCCTGTCCGACCTGGCGCGGCGCCTCCACGGGCATCAGCTCGGCGCGATCTCCTTCAGCAAGGGCGTGACCGCGGCCGAGGTCTCGGGCGTGCTGGAAGTCCTGGCCGCGGAGAGCGAGCGGGGCGGCACTCCGGTCGGGCTTCTTCCGGCGGAGCGGTTCCCGACCTGGGAGCACGCGAGGGTCCATCGGGTGGGCTACGGAAAGCTGGAGATCCGTGGCGGGGCGGGCGAGCGGGCGGCGGACGTGGATCGGGTCACGGCGCTCTGGCTGGGGATGGCGCGGGCGGCCCTCTCGGGCGAGGAGGACGCGGCAGATACGGCGGACGCGACGGTTCTGGCGCGCGCGATCGGGAAGCGCGCCCGCGAGACGGCCTACGATCAGGTCATCGTCGGCTACCTCCTCCAGATCGCGCAGGAGCTCAAAGGGGCCCGGGGCAGCGACGCCGACAAGATCCGGGCGCGCGTCTCGGCGCTGATGAACGAGATGGACGACGCTACGCTGGCGCGCCTGGTCCAGTTCGGGGGCGATCCCTCGCAACGCAAGCGCTTCCTGCTGGACGCCAACCAGAGCCTGGCCGTGGATTCCGTGGTCCGCGTCCTGCGGGCCGCAGCGAGCAGCGCCCAGCAGAACATCTCGACCTCGATGACGCGCCTGCTCAACAAGCTGGCCGTCCACGCGGAGCGTGGCAGCGTGCACATGGGCTCACAGGCGGACACCGCGCTGCGCGAGAACATCGAGGCGCTCGTCGAGGACTGGGAGCTCGAGGACCCGAACCCGGAGGCGTATACCGCCGTCCTGGACGCGATGGCCCGCGCGGCGCCCGTGCTGAGCGCGCCGCACGAGCGAGGGGGGGAGCTTTCGGGGGCGGAGCGCGTGATCGAGATGGCCCTGGAGGTCGACGCCTTCGGACCGATCGTCTCGAAGGCCCTGGCGGACCTGATGAAGGCCGGGGGTACGGGCAGGCTCCTGCAGCTCGTGAGCGAAGCTCCCGAGGGCAACTCGGTGGCGGAGCGCATCCTGAGGCATCTGACGAGCCCCGCTCAGTTCCGCGAGCTGCTCTACTCGGGGCAGGTGGACGAGGAGGCGCTGGCCGCGCTCATCGGTGAGATGGGCTCCGCGGCGGTGGATCCGCTGTTGGACGTCCTGGGGGAGTCCGACTCCCGGGCGGTACGGCGGCAGGTCTTCGACGCCCTCGCCGCGATGGGGCCGTGGGTGGGGCGGCGGGCCGTCGAGCGCCTGGCCGACGGGCGCTGGTTCGTCCAGAGGAACATGCTCGCACTCCTGCAGCGGCTCGACCCCCTCCCCGAAGGGTTCGATCCGCAGCCGTTCCTGGAGCACGGCGACGCACGCGTGCGCAGGGAGGCCCTGCCGGTGGCGCTCCGCAGCCCGACGCGGCGGGAGCGCACCCTGGTCGCGGCCCTCGCCGACGCCGACGAGCGCATGGTGCGCATGGCGCTCCTGAACCTCCGCGACGGAGTGCCCGATGCGGTGGTCCCGACGCTCGTGAACCGGGTCGTGGCCTCGGCGGAGCGCTCCTCCGAGATTCGGGCCCTGGGTGCGCGTACCCTCAGAGGCACGACATCTCACCTCGCGATGAACGTCCTGCTGGACGTGGTTTCTCCGGGCAAGACGATCTTCGGACGTGCCCGGCTCGCGGCGAGCTCCCCGGAGGTGCTGGCCGCCCTGAGCACGCTGGCGCGCGGCTGGCCGGAGGAGCCCCAGGTGGTTGCCGTGCTGCGGATGGCCGCCCGCTCGAAGGACGCGGCCTTCCAGGGAGCGGTCAGCGCCGCGCTGGCTCCGGAGCCCGCGCGGAAGCCGGGACCGGGAGACGAAGGGTGACGAGCTCTTCGGCACGGTTCCTCTCGGGGCTGGCCCAGGCGCTGGCCACGATGAACCTCTACAAGGAGGGGCATCCGGCGCGGGAACGGGCGATCGATCATGCGTACGGTGCGCTCTCCGACCTTCAGGACGAGATCGCCCTGCCTTCCTTCACGTTCCTGGGCACCGAGATCGTCATGGGCTCGCAGCCTCTCAGGGAGCTGAAGAGCTGGGATTGGGGACAGCGCCTGGCCGCGGCGGGGATCCAGCGCCTGGAATTCATCGACCGGGTCACGCGGGACGACTTCGTGGCGTTCCTGGACGAGGCGTGGGTCCGGGTAGCCGGGCAGACGATCGGCACGGCCGAGGTGCGGCAGGGACGACCGACGAACATCCGCTACGGCGAGGTCGCGCTCAGGGGAGAGGAGGGCGGTGCGGGGCCGGAGCGGCTGGAGACGGCCACTCTGGCCTACTCGCTGAAGGAGGAGATCGAGGGCATCGAATGGCTCCACGGAGAGATGAAGGACCGTCGGACCCTCCACCTCCTCGAGGCGCACGCCATCGTGCGCTCCCTCGCGGTCGCCATGCACGGGGAGCAGGCGTTCCTGATCCCGCTGCTGCGCCTCAAGCAGTACGACCAGTACACCACCACCCACGCGCTGAACGTGTCGGTCCTGACCATGGCCTTGGCGGAGCATCTGGGCCTGAGCCCGGACGAGGTGCGGACCTTCGGGACGGCGGGTCTCCTCCACGACCTCGGCAAGGTCAAGATCCCGACCGAGATCCTCAACAAGCCGGGGAAGCTGACCGACGAGGAACGCCTGGTGATGAACAGCCACACCGTCGAAGGCGCGAAGCTCATCCTGGAGACCGAGGAGCACCTCGACCTGGCCGCCGTGGTGGCGTATGAGCACCACATCCGCATCGACGGCGGCGGATACCCGACACCCAAGTACCCACGGGCCTGCCACAACGCGAGCAACCTGGTGCATGTATGCGACGTCTTCGACGCCCTGCGCACCGACCGCCCGTATCGGGAGGCGTGGCCGGCCGAGCGCGTGCTCAAGCTCATCGGCGACGGTGCGGGGCCGGAGTTCGACA
>JBJKSF010000071.1:0-15618 GCA_046704285.1 Longimicrobiales bacterium
AGCGAGGGGGCCGCGGCCGCTCGAACACCGTAGAACCGGTCGGTTCGCAGGACGTCGGACAGCACCCGCACGCGCGCGGCGGACGATGCGGAGCCCGGCTCCCCCATCTGCTGGACCGCCTGCAACCGGCTCATCATCGCCGGGTCGTGCTCGGCCTCGGCCGTGATCGCCGCCAGCGGCTGCCGGAAGTCGAGCGTCTTGTCGATGAAGTCGTCGGGATCGAAGTCCACCCAGGCGGGAGCGAAGGCGAGAGGGACGTCGAACTCCTGCGAGGCCAGCGAGTCACCCACCTGGACAGTGGCGGACTGCCCCCCGGCGCCGTGAAAGGCGAGCTCCACGGGCATGCGGAAGAGCGGCGTGAGCGAGTCGACGTGCTGCACCTGGGCGACGTGTACCACCTCCAGACGCCGAAGGGAGTCATAGCGCGCCCGCACGCGGTAGGTGGGCGTGCCGGCCATGAACACCCATTCGTGGAAGAACCACCCCAGGTCCAATCCGGTGGACTCGCGCAGCGCGTCGACCAGGTCGGTGGTCGTCACGGTGCGGGTGTGATACAGCGCCAGGTAGTGGTGGAGAGCGCGGAAAAGGGCTTCACGCTGCGAGGCGGGGTGCGCGGCCGCCGCCGCTCCGTCCACGACGTAGCGCAGCATATCGAGCACGGCGGCGCCCTTCTGGTGGGTGATGGCGTCGAACATGTCCAGCGGGTCGTCGTAGTGCCGGTCGACGATGGGGCGGAGGTAGTCGTGGCTGTCCTGGGCACGCGCGGCGGCCTGGTATTCCGACATCTCGTAGCGGAAGGCGTCGTTGCCGCTGTGGTATTGCGTGTACAGCGCCTCCATGTAGGTCGCGAAGCCCTCGTTCAGCCAGATGTCCGCCCAGTCGCGCGCCTGGACGTAATCGCCGAACCATTCCTGACCGAGCTCGTGGGCCACGAGCACCGTGCTCGGATAGTCCGCATCCGCCCGGGCGTCGTGCAGCGTGTTGTCGGTGAGCGTCGTGGCGCTCACGTTCTCCTGCCCACCGAACAGGAAGTCATGTACGGTGGTCTGCGCGTATTGCTCATACGGGTAGGGGACGCCGGTGGCGCGGGCGAAGAACTCGATCATGTCGGGCGTGAGGCGGAAGGATCGCCTGGCCGTCGCCGCGTCCACGCTTCGCGGCACGTAATAGTCCACGGGCGTAACGCCGGCGTGATCGGTGACCTCGCGCCAGGGGCCCACGGCGATCGAGATCAGGTACGAGCTGTGCGGCACGCTCTCCACCCAGTCGTAGGTGGTGGTGCCCGCTCCATGCGCCACGCTCACGAGTCTGCCGTTGGAGACCACGCGTTGTCCGTCCGGGACCGTCGTGATGGTCTCGCTGGTCGCCATGTCGTTCGGGTAGTCCCAGCAGGGAAACCAGTAGTGGTTGAGCTCCGGCTCGCCTTGCGAGTACACTTCGCGCGGCGCGTCCGGATACGCCCGGTGGGGATTGACGAAGAAGAGTCCGGTTCGCGGCGTGCCGTGATAGACGATGCGCACGCGCAACACCGTACGGGCGGCGTAGTCGCGGTCGAGCGTGATCCAGAGGCGCGAGCGCCCGGCGGAATACAGCAGTGGTGTCTCGGCGGCCCCGACGCCCTCCAGCCCCACGGAGTCGATCGTGAGCCCCGCGCTGTTGAGATAGAAGCGTCGGAAGCCGGCCGTGAACGGGCGCAGCGTCACGACCTCGCTCCCGAACACCTCGCCACGCGGCTCGTCGAAGTGCAGGGACAGCCGGTAGTTGAGCACGTGATAGCGACGGCTGGGCGCCCAGTGCCACACCGCGGGATTGCCGAAGGGCTGGGGACCCCTCTGCGCCACGGCCGTCGCCGGAAGGCAGACGGCGGCGAGCAACATGGCGATCGTTCGCACCGGGGCAGCGGCGAGGCGTGCCACGTGCATCCGTGCCACGGAGGGCCTATCGGTGGGCAGTATCGGGCAGTCTCGCATGGGCAGGCACTCCGGTCACCGATTGCGAACCGGTACGAGCGTGCCAATCTAACGGGAGGACAACGGTGTGGCAGGGCGGAACCAACGGAGCGCCCTGCGTCGGGGAGCGACGTGCCGCGCCTTGCCGAGCTTCCGACAGAAGCTCCACTCCAAGGACGCGGCCCCGGCGATCGGCCGCGAGCTCGCCGGGGCCGACTCTCGCCAGGAAACGACGGCTCTATGCGATCCGGACCACCAGCCTGCGCTTGCCGGCGAGCAGCGCCGCGGGGAGCAGTACCGCCCCCCGCCGCACCTCGCCGAGCGAGGAGCGCGTGAGCGCGCGCCCGTCGGGCGGATGGACGTGCACGAGGAGGTTCGCCTCGTACCGCGCCGGCAGGTCGAGCGTGACGCGCCATCCGCCCGCGGCCGGTTCGGTCACCCACCCGATCTCTCCGAAGCGCGTCGGGCAGCGCTCCACCGCGATCTTCTGTCCGGCCGCGAACCAGTGCTTCGGCGCGCCCTTCTGCAGGTGCACGGTGGGCGTCACACCCGGCCGGTCGTGCTCCTCCCAGCAGAGCAGCCAGCGGAGCGCCATGGTCGGCTGCAGCTCGCTGTTGACCACGGCGGACCAGGCGTACGGGCTTCCCTCGCCGGGGTAGTTGCCCGGGAGCAGCGCGTCCTCGGGGGAGTATCGGCTGCCCGAGTCCATGGCGTAGCAGAGGTTGCCGTACAGCGCGAGCAGGAACGGCCGGTAGTCGTCCTCGCGGATGCGGCCCGCGAGCGTGCCGTGCTCCATGAAGTTCGACGTGCGCGGATAGTGGCCGTCGGTGTTCATCCCGAAGAGCTGCTCGCCGGCCAGCCTGCGGTGCGCGAAGTGGCCCGCGTCCAGCGCAGGGTCCCCCCAGTCGGCGGTCCACCAGTCCATCATGAAGCGATGGTTCTCGTAACTGGACAGGTCGTCCGGCTTGCGCTTCGTGTCCGACGGATCGAACGGCGTGATCCCCGCCTTCTTCATCGCGGGGTCGCGGGCGGCCAGGGTCGTCTTCAGGGAGCGCTCGATCTTGCCGCGCATGTCCTCGGCGAGCTTGCGCGCCGCCGCGCCGTCCCGATCGAGCTCCCGCGCCAGCGCCGCCTTGCCCTGCGCGTGCGCGTCCCGCGCCGCGACCCTCAGCACGCGCCCGTGCTCGTACAGCCCGCGCCACGTCCACGCGGCGTTCTGATAGTAGTACGGGTGCGCGTCGGGCGTGTCGTGCTTGGGATCGCCGAGGTCGGCCTCCGGCGATCCCCAGATGAGCCCGTGCCGCGGGTCCTTCGCCGGGAACGTGCGCAGCGAGTAGCGGTAGCGGCCGTCCAGGAAGGCGATCATGCGGCGCAGCACGGGCAGGCGGCGCGCCAGCGCGTCCAGATCATGCCCGTAGTCGTAGGCGCGCGCCGAGTTCTCCAGGAAGACGCCGGCGTCGAGCGGGGCCTCCACCTGGTCCTGCGTGTTGTAGAGGAAGTTGCCGTCGGGCAGGATGTAGTGGTCGAGGTAGTACTCGAAGTAGGGCTCGACCTGGGCCGTGAGGTTCCAGAGCTGCTGCGCCCACACGAACTCGTAGTGCGCCACCGGGAAGATGCCGTGGCTGTGCGGCGGGATCTTCGTGTAGGCCCCTTCGCCGATCTGGTACGTCGGATCGAGCCCGTGATAGCTGGTTCGCGAGAGCACGATGCCGGCGCGCGCGGCGTCCAGCAGCCACGGGTCGGGAATCTCGACCTGCATGCCCTCCCCGAAGAAGCGGCTCCAGTGCCTCCACACGCCGACGAGCGCCGTGAAGAACGTCTCGGCGCTCCCGTTCCAGTAGCGGTCCTGCCACGCCGAGCCGGGCAGCTCCTGGCCGGCGTTCGTGTCGCCGGCGGGGATCAGATCCCTGCGGCTCTGCGGCAGCAGGGCGCGCACGCGCCCGATCGGCTTCGCGTCCGCGCCGAGGGGCAGCAGCACCATGACCTCGTAGCCGACCCCGAACTTCGGGTTCCACACGCCGATGTCCGCCGCCGGCAGGTAGCCGCCCAGGACGGTGCGCTTGCTGTAGCCGTGCACGTAGTCGTAGAGGTACTCCGACGGGAGGAGCCTGCGGGGATCGAAGAGGCGTCCCGTGAGGTCGGGGGCCCACAGGGACTTCGGGTCCGTGCCGAACTCGCGCGAGGTGCCGTCCGCCTCGAGCCAGAGCGAGCTCTCGGGGCCCGACTCCTCGTTGGCGACGAGCGTCCAGCCGATCAGCTCCGCGCCCAGGCCGGCCAGGTTCTCGTAGCACGGGTCCTCGTCGGAGCCGAGCACGTACTCGCCCGGCTTGTCGGGCTGGTCGGGGAATGTGGCCGGTCGCTCGAAGTGTCCGGGCGACGCGGTGTCGATCGGGCGCGGCCGGATGTTGGCGAGGTCCCCGATTCCCTTGGGGATGCGCGCGACCTCTCCGCGCTCGGCGACGTAGAGGATGACGCCCCGGTGGGAGACGTGCCGCTCGAGGACGGCCGTCGGTGCGCCGTCGAGATCGGCGATCAGCGCCACCAGCATCCACCCTCCGGCCTCCTCGCCTACGCGCAGCCTGCGCGCCGTACCGCTCGGGGGCCGCACGAGCACGGAGTCCGTCCGGAAGGCGCTCACGGAAGGCGCCCTCGCCAACGTCTCGGCCTCCCCGGGGAGCAGGAGCGAGTACTCGTTGGGGATGCGCCCGGGCGCGTAGCGCCCCTGTCGCGCCGCAGCGTCCGCCGGCGCACGGGTCGCCGGCGTGAGGCCGAGCCCGGGACGCGCCGTGCCCGTGCCGTCCAGCAGGTCGCGCGGGAGCACCGCCGCGGCGGCGATCCACTGCAGGAAGCGCCTCCGATGGATCATCGGACCTCCTCCGTCCAATCGTTCGGGGCCGCGGCGCCCTCTCTGCCGTGGTCTGGTCCGTACGTCCCGCGCTCCGCGTCGATCAATGCGAGCCCCGGCATGCGCCCCCCCCACGCGAGGGTCTCGAGCGTGATCGAGGCGTAGGTGCTCCGGACCTGCTCCTGGACCTCGTCGAGGACCCGGCGGATCCGGCACGTGTCGGCGTCCGGGCAGGAGCGCTCGCCCAGGACCTGGAGGATGCACCGCTCCGTCACGCGCGTCGGCTCGAAGACGTCGATGACGTCCAGCATGGTGATCGCGGACGGGTGGCGGGTGAGCTGGTAGCCCCCTCCGGAGCCGCGCGTCCCCGCCGCGATCCCCGCCCGCACGAGCTGCTGGAACACCTTGGCCAGGACCGTGGACGGGATGCGGTAGCGCTCGGCGACGGCGGCCGCCGTGACGTAGGAGTCGGGTGGCGCGGACGCCATCTCGACGGCGGCGTAGAGCGCGTAGCGCGTGCTCTTGTTGTGGATCACTCAGGCTCCTCGTGCCGGCTGCGGCCCGGATCCAGCTCCAGGCAGATGCGATCGGCGAGGGTGAACCCCTCCTTGCGGAAGAAGCCCAGGAGCGCGGCATCCTCCCAGCTCACCTCGGTCTGTACCCGGCGCACGCCGAGCCCGGCCAGGTTCGTCCGGAGTTGGTCCATGAGGGCGGCGCCCACCCCTCGGCCCTGAAGATCCGGATGGACGCCGATCGTGTCCAGTACCGCGGCCGGCTCGAGCGTCCCGAACTCCCCGTAGTAGACCCGGGCGAGGAGGAACCCGCGCAGGGCGCCGTCGATCTCCGCCGCCAGCGACATGCGGATGCCCGTCTCCGTCAGGCTCTCCCCGAGCTTCAGCCTGAGGTACTCGTCGCGCCGGCGGCCCGTGTTCAGCGCGTCGATGGCGACGACGTCGTCCAGGTCCCCGGCCGTGAGGCTCCGCACGCGCACCGCCTGCTCGTCCTTCGTCTGCTCCATCTGCCACTCCTTCGTCCGAAGTCGGGCGCCGCCAGCGCGGGCGCCGGTGCACCGATCAGAGCGCCACGCCGCTGGCCGCGAGCTTGCGGGCGCGGAACGCCCCCCACAGCGCCGCCCCCACGGCTCCGGCCAGGACCGAGTCCTCGTGCGTCCGGATCTCCACGTCCAGCCCCGATTCGGCGGCGCCCTCCCTCAGCGCCGTGAGCAGCCCGACGTCCGCGGCCAGCCCTCCGGTCACGAGGAGGATCCCCCGGGCTCCGAGGGACGACACGAGCTTCAGGTAGCGGTTGGCCATCGACTGGTGGATCCCCTTGACGATGTTGGGTGTCGAGATCCCTCGCGACACCATGTTGATGACGTCGGTCTCCGCGAGGACCGCGCAGATGGAGGAAGAGACCTCCGGCTTGTCGGCCTCGAGGGACAGCGGCCCGATCTCCTCGAGGGTGATCCCCAGGTAGCGGGAGATGTTCTCCAGGAACTGCCCCGAGCCGGAGGCGCACTGGCTCGTCATGCGGTTTCCCAGGACCTTGGCCCGATGGTCCAGGAGGATCGCCCGCGCGTGCAGCGCGCCGACGTCCAGCACCGCGCGGACGTCCGGGTCGAGGAAGAGGGCGCCGCGCGCGTGGGTGGTCATGCCGTAGAAGTGGCCCGTGCGAAACGGCGCGACCTCTCCTTCACCCGTCGTGGCGACGTAGTCGAAGGCCTCCCGCTCGAGCCCGGCCTCCGCCAGACACGCGTCGAAGAGGAGCGACACGACCTGCTGGGGATCGCGCCGCCGGATGCGCTCCCGCTGCTTCAGGATGACCGTGGCGCCGGCCCCGGCGCGATCCTCCACGAACACCACCTTGACGGCCGACGTGCCCACGTCGATGCCGGCCACCAGGAGCCGGTCGGACGACGTTCCGTTCATGCGACCTTCGCTCCTTTCGCCCCGGACCTCGCGTCCTCGCGCAGCGCGAACAGCGCGGCACCCAGCGCGCCCGTGTAGATGCTGTCCGGGGAGATGTTCATGGTGAGCTCTCCGTAGTTCTCGCTGATGAGCCGGCTCAGGGCCTCGACCGCCGCCGGGTTCCTCGCCACGCCTCCCGTGAACGTGAACTCGTTCTCGACCCCTCCGGATCGGGCCAGCAGCGACAGGGCCCGCAGGATGATGGCGCGGTGCAGGCCGAGCAGGATGTCCTCCCGCCTCTCGCCCAGTGAGAGCCGCTCCCGCAGCTCGGCGCCGGCGAAGACCGTGCACGTCGAGTTGATGCGCACCGTGCGCGTGCCGGTCTTGGCGAGAGGACCCAGCTCGTGGACGCCGAGGTTCATCTCGTCGGCGATGTAGCCCAGGTAGCGCCCGCAGCCGGCCGCGCAGCGGTCGTTCATCTGGAAGGAGGTGACGATGCCCTCTCCGTCCACCTGGATGGCCTTGGTGTCCTGGCCCCCGATGTCGAGCACCGTGCGGGTCTCCGGGAACATGTGGTGCGCGCCGAGGCCGTGGCACAGGATCTCCGAGCGGATCTTCTCCTTGGGAAACGGGAGCGTCTGGCGCCCGTAGCCGGTGCCGACGCTGGACGCTTCCTCCATCTCGACCTCCGTGGCGGCCCGGAAGGCCGCCGGCAGCGCTGCCGGCGGATCCTCGAGGCCCCGCAGGGCGGCCTCCATGTGCGAGCGGAAGGCTCCCGGCTCGGGCGGGAGGTTCTCCACCGTCAGGATCGCCTTGTCGAAGAGCCCCACCGTGCGATCGAAGTCGATCCCGTCGTCCGCGGCCCGCTGCTCGGCCAGCGCCAGGTAGCGCGCCCCGGACAGGTCCCGGAAGAAGTCGCTCTTGCGGTCGCTGTCGTCCCGGTAGAGCTCGCCGACCTCGTCCACCATGGTGCCGAGGATCGAGTCCACGGCCTCGCCCAGATGGGAGCGCGCCGCCGCGTCCTCCTCGTCGAGGAGCCCGTGGATCCGCTCCTGGAGCTGGCCCAGGTGATACCGGTACTGCTCCTTGCGCAGGCCGCGGCCGAGCCCGACGAGCGCGCGCTCTCGGTCCGTGGGATCCACGCCCGACCGGTCCAGCTCGCCGGCCAGGAGCCCGAAGCGCGCGTCGATGAGGGCTTCGCTCAGCGCCACGTCGCACGCGACCGAGTAGCTGCTGCGGCTGTTCGTGATGCCCCGGCCCAGGATCTCGCCGTCCTCCCCCAGGACGATGGCCTTGGTGGTGGTCGAGCCCAGGTCGATGCCGACGGAGTACCTCATGCGGCACCTCCCGCCCGCTTCTGGTC
Organism: Longimicrobiales bacterium; assembly: GCA_046704285.1. GTDB lineage: Bacteria > Gemmatimonadota > Gemmatimonadetes > Longimicrobiales > Gaopeijiaceae > SZUA-318. The sequence goes on from JBJKSF010000071.1 coordinate 8,065, forward strand.
GAGCATCTGGAAGTACGACTCCAGGCGGGTCTTGATGTTGGCGTGGGAGAAGTAGCGCGGGTCGACCAGATCGCTCTCGATGAACCCGCCGGGGCGGCCGGTGCGCTTCTCCACCTCGCGCAGGATCATGAGCTGTCCCGCGCTGAACGAGTTGCAGCTCTTGATGGAGTTGATGAGGAAGCCGTCGGCCTGGTAGTCGCTCACGTGCCGGCTGAGCATGTTCACGCGGTCGGGGAGGTTGTGGTTCGTGTAGCAGCCGAGGCAGTAGTCGGCCAGGGTCTCCAGCGGGCGCGTCGGGTCGTGGCGGAACCCGAAGTCGTAGACGCCGCCCACCTTGACGTACGTGGAGGCCACCACCACGGCGCCCTCGTCGGTGAACATCTTCCAGAAGTCGCGGAAGCTGGTCCAGTTCGGGGGGCCTTCCACGACGACCCGGTAGCGCTCCTCTGCCAGCGTCCCGTCCGGGACGACGGGGCCGAGCCCCGCGTCGATGCGCTCCTGCACCTCCTGCCGCAGCGTCCGGTAGTAGTCGATGGCGTCCTCCGTGCCCCGGAACGCGCTGAAGATGGGCCCGATGTAGTAGACGCCGCCGAAGTACGCGTCGATGGGGGAGGGGCGGTGCTTCGCCGACTCGAACACCCACACCAGGTCCTCCTCCGCCCGGGCGGAGCGCGCCAGCAGCTCCTTCAGCCGGTCCTCGTCGTACGCCTTGCCGGACACGCGCTCCAGCGCGGGGATCACCTTGTCGCGGAGCTGGGTCACGACGTAGTCGCGCATCTCCTGGGTGATCACACCGTCGGCCTGGTAGGGCACGTGCAGCATGACGACCGGGGCGTCGTACTCCTCACGCAGGATCTCGAACCACTTCATGAACGTGAAGCAGCCCGTGTAGGAGAGCAGCAGGACGCTCGGATCCGGGAGGCGCTGGCCGGTGGGTCCGATGTTGCCGGACTTCATCATCCCGACGTCGCACTTCACGTACGTGCAGACGTCCTCCGAGTGGCCGAGCTTCTCCGCGACCTGGATGTACTCGCGGGACTTGCCGCGCATCGCCGACTGCAGGGCGTTGATCTCGGGCAGGACCGGCAGGAGGTCGAAGCTCAGCAGGAGCTCGGTGAGGTTGCCGGGCACGAACGTGTAGGCGCTCTTGTCTCCCGTCTCCGGGGCGTGGGCCAGGCGGTCGAAGTGCTGCGCCAGCATCCGCTTCTGGCGGAGCTGGCTGTCGTCCTTCTTCACCTCGGCCGGGGCCGCTACGGTGGTCAGCTTCCGGGCCATGCTCTCACTCCCCGCTCCAGAGTTTGATGGAGTCCGCGAACGTGCCGGCCTGTTCGCGGATCACGTGGAATTGCCCGCTGTTCTCCGAGTACTTGAACGACGTCCACGGGATGCCCTCCGCTTCGACGGCCCGTACCTGCATGGGCTGGTCGAGGAGCGCAGGATCGCAGAAGCTCGGCGCGCAGAAGAGCACACCCTCGGCGGCGGAGCTCTTCACGCGCTCCACGAGGCCACAGCCCTTCTTCCCCTCGCCGATGTAGCGCGTGGGGCTCTCGATCGCGTCGTCGAGGAAGGCGCGCACGAGGCTGTCCAGCGGGTCGCCGTCCTCGGGCACCGGGTGCCGGATCCAGCGGTGCACTTGCACGAAGTCGTCGTCGACGATGTAGCAGCCGGCCCGCTCCAGGGTCTTGATGAGGCCCAGCGGCGGCTGCTCGCAGAAGGAGCCCGTCGTGAGCACGCGGGCCTGATCCAGGGGACGGCGCGACTCGTCGGCCCGGATGGCGGCCAGGTAGTCCTCGAGCAGGGTGGAGAACTCCTCCACCGGGAGCACGAGGCCGGCCCTGAGGATCAGGTAGAGCTCCGACGTCGGCACCTTCCACGGAGCCCGGGCGCGCAGGGCGTACAGCTCCTTCACGACGCCGCGCGCCCGGTTGTAGAGGGCGATCGAGGAGCGCAGCGCCTCGGCATCGAGGGGCCGGGCGCCCAGCTCCTCCAGCGCGGCGGAGAGCTCGAGCAGCTGGGAGCGATAGAAGCGGCCCCCCACCTCGGGGTCGAAGTCCTGCGGTACGTCGAGGTAGAAGGAGAGCTTGTCGGGGAACTGCAGCTTCCACATCCCGGACAGGTTCCGGATCACGTCGCAGATCGCGGGGAAGATCATCCCGTCGAGGCAGTCGAGCGCCCCGTTCAGCCCCATCTCGATCGTGCTGCGCGGGATGTGGCAGATGTAGGACTGGTAGAACGCGTCCCCGCGGATGATCTCCACCCCCTCCCCCCCGCCCATCAGCCCCACGGGCAACACACCCTGCGCGTGGAGGATCTCGCACGGCACGTAGACGGGCATGTAGCCCACCGCCGGCTTGCCGGTCTCGTCCTTCCAGCGCCGCACGCCTTCGAGCGAGAGGTCGCGGTAGAGCGCCTCGGACCGCTCCAGGATACCCGCCAGATCCGCTGCCACCATCGTGTCTCCTCCTCCGGGCTCGACGCCCTTCATCGGTTCCTCCACTCCGGCGCACGCTTCTCCAGGAAGGCGCCGAGGCCCTCCGCCGCGTCGTCCGTGGCCATGAGGCGCTCCAGGTAGAGCCGTTCCACGGCTGCGAGATCCGTCCGGAAGCGCTCGGCGAACCCCGCCCGCGCGGCCTCCACCGCGAAGCGCAGACTGGAGGCGGACCGGGGCAGCAGGTGCTCGCGCGCCCAGGCCAGCGCCGCCTCCGCCGGATCGTCCACCACCTCGTCCACGAGGCCCGTGGCACGGGCCTCCTCCGCCCCCACGACCGCACCGGTGAGCAGGAGGTGCTCCGCCCGGCTCCGCCCGGTACGCTCCGCCAGCATCACCGACGCGACCGGCGCCAGCACGCCCAGGACGATCTCGGGCTGCCCGAGCCGGGCGTCGGGCGCCGCGAAGACCCGGTGGCAGAAGGCGGCCAGCTCCATCCCTCCGCCCAGGCACTGCCCCCGCACGGCCGCGAGCGTCGGGACCCGCGCTTCCAGCATCCGCAGGAACACGTCGTGGAAGCCCTCGAGCATCTCCGCGATCCGCTCCGGGAGGTGCTCGGCGACGCTGGCCCCGAACGAGAAGTGCGCGCCCGCGCCCTGGAGGATCACGGCCTTGAGGTCCCGCTCCTCGCCCGCCCGCCGGAAGACGGCGGAGAGCAGCGCGCACTTCTCCATGTCGAGCAGGTTGGCCTTGGGCGTGTTGAGCGTGACGCTCCACACCGCGCCTCCCTCCAGCGCCTCGATCTGCACGGGTCCGTCCTGCAGGACGTCGCTCGCCGCGCTCACGTCGCGTCCTCCGGCCCGTCGGACAGATCCAGCTCCATCTGCACGAAGCTCCCGCCCACGAACCCGTTGGCCCGGAAGAACGAGAGCACGGGCACGTCGCTCCGCTGCACCATGGTGCGCACCCGGGTCACCCCGGCTTCCTGGAACCGGCGGCACGCGGCGGCCAGGAGGCCCGACGCGACGCCCTCGCGGGCGCACTCGGGGTGCACGCCCACCGTGAGGATCCAGCCGCACGCCTCCGACCCGAACTCGAACGCGCGGATCTCCCCGGTGACGTAGCCGACGAGCTCGCCCGCCCGCTCCGCCGCGAGGCCCACGCGCACGAGCTCCGGCTCGGGGTCCAGGGTCTCCCGGAAGACCCGCTTCCAGTACTCGGGCTTGCGGGCCCCCGTCCGCAGGGCGTCGATCGCGACGACGCCCTCGAGGTCCTCCGCCCGCAGGTCCCGGATCGCGAGCCCCTCCGGAATGGAGCGGCGCGGGTCCGGCGACGGCCCGACGGTCGCTGGAGAAGGGCTCACGAGTGCACCGGGGCCTTGCCGTGGGCGCGCGCGAGGATCTCCTCGGTCAGCTCGTCCCCCCAGCGGGCTCCCTCCGCGAGCCGCCGGCGCAGGAGCACGAAGTCGGGCTCCCGGCATTCGCGCGAGCCCTCGTTGAAGGCCCGGAAGCCGGCCCGTCCCTCGGTCATCATGTTCAGGCCGAGCCAGGCACGGTTCGTCTCGCGGTTGCGGTCCCAGTGCTCGAGCTTGTGCTTGCGCACGCTCTCCACGGTCTTGGAGAGGCACCCGGGCATGGTCATCGTCAGCGACGTCACGAGGGAGTCCACGGCTTCGTCCAGCAGGGAGAGGTCGACCTCTCCCTTGGCCAGAAGCTCCTTGCCCCGTGCCTTGCGCTCCCCCGTGTGCATCTCCCCGAACACGATCCGGCCCATCTCGTCCACCCAGCGGTCGGTCACGACCAGGGGATTCGGCACGAACGCCCCGTCCACCTTGAGGGCGGGCACGACGCGCGTGAGGAGTCCCAGGCGGTACGCCTTGTGCGCGCTCCAGTGCTCGCACAGCGTGCTGCTCTCCATGGCCGCCTCGATGCCCACGAAGAGGGGCAGGAAGTCCGTGCTCCCGCCGTCGGGCGCCGAGCCGTGCCGCGGTCCCGCCTGCCCGAACAGCGCCAGGTCCTGCGCCAGCGAGAAGTCGCAGGCCATGCCGATCTCCTGCCCCCCCGCGATGCGCATCCCGTTCACCCGGCAGATCACCGGCTTGTCGCAGTGCAGGATGGCGGTGACCATGTCGTTGAAGAGGCGCATGTACTGCCGGTACTCCTCGGGCTGGCCCGCGTAGTACTCGGCGTACTCCTTGGTATTGCCCCCGGTGCAGAACGCCCGGTCTCCCGACCCGGTGAACACGACGGCCACGCACGCGCGGTCGTTGGAGGCGCGGCGCATCCCCAGGATGACGCCCTTCACCATCTCGGTCGTGTAGGAGTTGAACTGCTTGGGGTTGTCGAGGGTGATCTGGACGGCGTGCAGGCCGTCGATGACGCCCCCGGCATGGTCACGGATGGGCCGCTCCTCGTAGCGCACGCCCTCGTGGTCGACGGCCGGAACGAGATCGTGATCCTTGAACGACATGGTCTATGCCTCCGGTGTGAGGATCACGCGGCGGGAGACCCGACCCGCGTGGATGTCCTCGAAGACGTGGTTGATCGAGGAGAGGGGCCGCATCTCGATGAACGGGTCCAGCGCGACCTTTCCCGAGAGGACGAGATCGACGATGGCCGGGTAGAGCTCGGGCAAGCATCCCCACACTCCCTCGGCAGTGGCGTCGAACGCCATGAGGTTGGAGAGCCGGACCTCCACCTTCTTCGGCGTGAACCCCACGACCGAGAGGTATCCACCCCGGCCGAGCAGGCCGAACGCGGTAGCCTGGCCCGCGACCGTCCCCGACGTCTCGAAGATCCTCTGGCGATAGGTCGGAATCCCGTGGCGCTTCGCCAGCGCGGCGACGCCGCCCCGCAGCTCCTTGAAGTCCACCTGGTCGGAGCGGAGCGTGAGCTCGGCGCCGTGCGCCGCCGCCAGCTCCAGGCGCTCGGCGCGCACGTCCACGGCCGCCACGTGGGCTCCGAGCGCCGCCGCCACCTGGATGCCGAAGGAGCCCAGGCCTCCCGCCCCGACGAACACGGCCAGGTCGCCCTCCGCCAGGCCGCTGCGTGCGATCGCCTGGTAGGGGGTGGACACCGCGTCCGCGACCACGGCCAGCTCGGCCAGGGCGATCCCGTGCGGGTTGACGGTCGGGTCGTCGAGGTCCGGGACGGCGCACAGGCCGACGGCCGGGATCCGCAGGTGGGTGGCGAAGCCCCCGTGCACGTCGCTGCCCGGGAAGATCTGGTCGGGGCAGACGCGCCCGTGGCCGTCGCGGCAGGTGGGGCAGGTGCCGCAGGGCGTGACGGCCGGGACCACCACGGGCCGGCCCGTCCACCCCTCCGCCCCCGCGCCGGCTTCGACCACCGTGCCGCTCACCTCGTGGCCCAGCGTGAGCGGCAGCCCGTGGCGGGTCGGAACGCCGTCGTAGTAGAAGCCCAGGTCGGTGTGGCACACCCCGCACCCGGCCACCCGGACGAGGACTTCGCCCGGCCCGGGGCTCTCTTCGCGTTCTTCCAGCACCATCGGCTCGCCGACGGCGTGGACCGTCCAAGCTGAGACTCTCATGCTCCACCTCGAAGCGTGTGAAGGTGAAAATAAGAAACAGGATGCCGAATTCCTATATCCGGGTGAAAAAAGAGCCGCGGGCCGCGGCTTCCGGGTCGGCCGGCCCGGGCGACGGGCTCCCGGCTCCCGGTTGACGGGTGGCGCCTCACGCGCCGGGTCGGCTCACGGCGGTCAGGTCCCGGAAGAGCGCCAGGACCTCTTCCTCCGTGAGCAGCCGCTGCGACTTCTTCGCCGCCGCCAGGATCGCGTTGCACACCTCGTCGCTGTCGGGCAGGCCGCGCGAGGAGAGGAAGTGGTGGACGTTGGACGCGCCGGACATGTGGCCGATCTCGATCTTCTGGGTGCGCCCCACGAGCCCGGCCGGGACGCCGGAGTAGACCCGGTCCGCCAGCCAGGCCTGTCCCTTGCGCTGTGCCTTGATGACGGCCGCCGCGTGGACCCCGGTCGCGGTGCGGAACGCGTCCTCGCCCACGATCGGCTGGTTCACCGGGACCGGGACGCCCACCGCGTCCGAGACGACCCTCACGTACTCGGGCAGCGCGGAGAGGTCGTCGCTCCTCCATCCCAGGAGCTGCAGGTTCACGAGAATCTGCTCCATGGGCGTGTTGCCCACCCGCTCGCCGATCCCGAGGGCCGTGCCGTGCACCCGGGTCGCGCCGGCCTCGATGGCGGCGAGCGTGTTCGCCACGTCCAGCGCTCGGTCCCGGTGGCCGTGCCAGTCCAGGCCGACCTCCCGCTCGACGCCCATCTCCCGGAGCAGCTCCGCGGTCCAGCCGACCAGCGCGCGCACGCCCTGCGGCGTGGCCGATCCCACCGTGTCGCACAGGCACAGCCGCTTGGCCCCCGCGTCGACGGCGGCCCGGAAGAGCACGCGCAGATCTTCCGGCCGCGCGCGGATCGTGTCCTCGGTGACGTACATGACCTGGAGGCCCTCGCCCACCGCGAAGCGCACCGCCTCCTCGCTCAGGCGACGGACGAACGCGAGGTCCCACTCCTCGGCGTACTGGCGGATCGGGCTGCTGCCGATGAACACGCACGCCTCGATGGGCACCCCCGTGGCCTGGGCCACCTCCGCGATGGGGCGGATGTCCGCCTCGAGGGTGCGCGCGGCGCAGTTGGCCTCGATGGAGAGGCGAGCGTCCGCGATCTCGCGGCACAGGCGCTCGACCGCCTCGCGCTGCCGGGGGCCGGAGCCGGGCAGGCCCACGTCCGCCGTCTCGATGCCCAGCCGGTCCATGAGGTGGAGGATCTCCACCTTGGTGTCGAGCGGCGGGTCCGTGACCGACGGGCTCTGCAGTCCGTCGCGCAGCGTCTCGTCGTCCAGCATGGCGGCGCGGGGCCGGGGAGCGTCCGCGGCACCGTGCCGCGACCAGTCGTAGACGAGCGGGTCCTCGTCCGGTAAGGCCATCGTCAGCCCGTGCAGGTGAGGTGGGAGAAGGGGGCGTCAGGGAACAACACCGGCCAATATGGATCGTCCCCGGCCCCCGTACCAGGGTCCGCGGTGCCTTTCCAAGCCTTCCGCCTCTCGGCACATTAGGTGGCCCGTTCCCGCCTCCGGCGTCGTGAGCGTCGACGTGGCC